>CALJNC010000031.1 GCA_937981995.1 uncultured Chitinophagaceae bacterium | reverse complement strand
TTGGAAATACAGACCAACAAATCAAAGGTCCTGAAACCTTAGAGAATGCAACAGAAGAACATATTACCTTTATTGGTAGTTCGAAGTATATAAAAAACTGGAGTACCTCAAATGCTTGTGCAGCCATCGTAAGTGAAAAATTTAAGGTAGAAGAACGCGAAGGTAAAGCGCTGATAAAAGTTAAGGATGCTGACTTGGCCATGGCTACTTTATTGGAAGCTTTTAATCCCCCACCTCCGGTAATGGTAGGCGACATTCATAAAACAGCTTCTGTACATCCTTCTGCCACCATAGGCAAAGGCAGTCAAATTGGAGCCGGATGTTATGTAGGTAAAAATGTAGTACTGGGAGCAGGCGTTACCCTTTACCCTAACGTTACCATTTTTGATGAAACCACCATTGGCGCAGGTACAATTATTTGGTCAGGAACTGTAATAAGAGAACGTTGTAAAATAGGTATGCAATGTATTTTTCATACTAACGTAAGTATTGGCGCTGATGGTTTTGGTTACCGCCCTGCGGCTGATGGAAAAGGCTTGGTAAAGGTTCCTCAAATTGGCAATGTAATCATAGGCCATCAAGTAGAAATTGGAGCCAACTCCTGCGTAGATCGTGGCAAGTTTAGCTCCACAATAATTGGTGATGGTTGTAAGATTGATAATCTAGTACAGATTGGACACAACTCCGTAATGGGACGTGCATGTATTATGGCGGGTCATAGTGGTTTGGCAGGTTCTGTAACACTGGGTGACGGTGTAATCATTGGCGGTAGCGCTTCAATTAAAGATCATACGACCATTGAATCAGGAGCTATTGTAGGGGCAGGTTCGGGCGTAATGAATAATGTTCCTGCCGGTCAAACTGTATTGGGTTATCCTGCACAACCAGCACGTGATATGCTTAAGCAATGGGTGGCTATGAAAAAGATTGCCAAAGGGTAATTTTGTTTTTAGTTTCAAATTTTTAGTATTTAGTTTTTCCTTAAAATTGAATGCTGCTTTCTTAAAAGTTTTTTTATACATTTGAGGGAACCTATCTTGAAAAAGTTATACTCTTTATGTTTTTTACTTTTTTGCCTTACTTCAGTTTTGGCTCAAGATAATTACTATTATAATTACACCGTAAAAGACGGCCTCCCCTCAAACATAACATACACAGCGGTACAAGATGAAAATGATCTTTTGTGGATAGGTACCGAAAAAGGAATTTCAGTTTACAACGGATATAAGTTCAAAACTGTAAACATTGGCGAAGAATTAGAATCGAATGATGTTTGGAAATTGGTAATGGACAAATACAAAAGAATTTGGATATTCACTACAAATTCGGAAGCCGTATTGCTAATTAAAGGTAAATCTTTTTCGCTAAATGAATTAACGAAGCGAAAGACACAGGATATAGCTCCCTGGTCTTTAAATTTAAATGATTTGTCTTCTGGAGCGGCTAATAATTATTTGCTATTAGCTAATAAAAAAGATTCTGCATTTTACTTAAATGCCAATAACAACCTTGAAGCGATTAATTTCCCGGGTGAAGTTTTTGATGATATAAGAAGCGACAAAATACTTAACTGCACTTTCCTGAAAGAAGAAATAATTCTTTTATATAAAAATGGCAAAATTAGCACATGGGACTATTCAGGAAAAAAAATTAAGGAACAACATGAAGTTAACCTTACACATCCTCGAAAAATTGACTTTAGCCAAAATATAAATAATAAGGCCGATAAATTATGCTTACAAGATGGCAAACAAGTATTCGTTTTAAGAGAAAATCGTTTGGTAAGAACAATTGAAAGCAATGAAAAATTCAATGTAAAAAACATCATAGGTTTCAGCTCAGACTACATTTTCACAAAAGAAAATAACCGTTTAATATCAATAGATAGTAAAGACTGGAATAATTCTAGAATCCTAAGTGAAAACATTAATAATGCGAAAAGCATTTTTGAAGACAAAGAAAAAAATATTTGGATTTTTTCATATGATAAAGGTATTTATCTACTCCCCTATCAATCTCAAAATTCAAAAATTTATAATAAATCTAATGGTCTTATTAATTCCAACATTACTTGCATGAATTTTGACCAAAATGGCGAGTTGCTAATTGGAAATAATTTTGGAAAATCCACCACAATATTTGAAAATGGAAAATTTTACGAACTACCTAAAAGCGGTGCTTTTCGTGATTACTTTATATTTTCAGACAAAGAAAACAACATTTGGACTTCTGCTTTAAAAGTATTTGAAGAAAATAAGGAAGCCACTTTTAAAGAAAAATTCATTAGCAAAGAGAATATTAGTACATCTATAAAGTCTTATTGTAAAATAGACAGCACCTATTATTTTGGTGGAAACCAACTTTATAAATGTCAATTAGTAGGTGACAAAATCACCCTTATCCCATTAAAGTATTCTAATGATCGCATTTATAGTATGGCTTCTTATTTGAAAAATGATATTTATTTAGGTACAACACATGGGGTACTCAAGTATAATCTAAATTCAAAAAAAACAAAGCGCTTACAATTTGAAAACAATTATTCCAACATAAGAAGTTTGGCACAACATAAAGGGATATTATGGATTGCAAGTGATAAAGAAGGACTAATTGTTTATGACATAAAAAAAGAAACTAAAAAGATAATTCCGAGTTTCAAAAATATTATCATCTCCGAAATTCATATTAATAGTTCGCAACAATTAGCTTGGATATCTACGAATAAAGGACTTTTTAAAGTAAGACTAAAATCTTTTGATATACTAGAAACAGAAATTCAACTATTCAGTACAACGAACGGCTTACCTACTAATGAAGTAAATTGCTGTAGAATAAAAGGAAACGATATTTACGTGGGTACATCAGAAGGTTTGGCCATTATTAAAAATGAAAAAGTTGAACTTAAGTATAAACCAAAAATATCTGTTAGTGCAGTATATATCAATGGTAGCTTGATTGACAATAGGGATAAGTATGAACTAACTGCTAGTAAAAATCACTTAACTGTAGAGTTCAACGCTGTTTCCTTTAGCAGCTTGGGAAATGTTAGGTATAAATATAAACTCGAGGGCATTGATAAAGATTGGATTTCAAGCAAAGGTAGAGTATTAGAGTACCCTAATTTATCACCAGGTATTTACAGATTAATAGTTGTAGGATATGACGCAATGGGTCAAAAAACATCAAATAGAATTGATATGACCTTTGAAATCAAAAAACCATTTTACAAACGATGGTGGTTTGTACTCTTGACAAGTTTATTGATTATGTTGTTAGTTGGGTATTTTGCTTATAGTTACTATCGTAAAGAAAGATTCTCACAACAACTAACCTCTCTAAAATTAGAAGCTTTACAATCTCAATTAAACTCTCATTTCATATTTAATGCGCTAAATGCAATTCAGATGTATGTTGTTAAAAATGATCAACGTGCTGCAAACAAGTATATGAGTCAATTCGCATTGTTAATAAGATCATTCCTTGATTCATCTCGAAATAAGACTGTATTGTTATCCAATGAAATAAAGTTTATTAAAACCTACATCTCACTAGAAGAAATAATAAATGAAGGCAAATTCGATGTACAAATTGATGTAGATCCAAAATTAAACTTAAACTATGCGATACCTTCCAATGTGATTCAACCTTTCGTGGAAAATGCCATTGTTCATGGCCTTTTACATCAAGAGAAAAAAGGCCTCTTGTCCTTAAGATTTTTGAAAGCGCCCAAAAAAGGAATTCGTTGTGAAATTGAAGATGATGGCATAGGCTATGAACAATCTATCAAGAATAAAAAATCAAGCAAACCTTCACATGGCCTAAATATTTTAAAAGAACGCATTGAGGTCTTAAAAAAGGCATATGGCTTAAAAATAGACTTTACCTTATTTGATAAATCTCAGATTGATAAATCAGAATCGGGAACACTTGTAGTAATAAACTTTAGAAATGAAAGAACAACTCAAAGCACTAGTTATAGATGATTCTAAGAACGCTCGTGAAATACTAATTCAATTACTTACAACCTATTGTCCTGAAGTAAAAGTTGTAGGAGATGGAGAAAATATTGAAATGGCCTTTACCGCAGTTAAGTTTTTAAAACCAGATATAATCTTCTTGGACATTGAAATGCCAGGTGGAAGCGGATTTGATTTATTGAATAGATTAAAAATGCATGATATTTTGGTTGTATTTACTACTGCCTATGAAGAATATGCTGTACAAGCCATAAAAAAAGGAGCACTAGGTTATTTACTTAAACCCTTATCAATAGATGACTTAATTGAAGTTGTGGGCAGAGCTGTAAAAGGTAAAAAAAGTATGGGTAAAGAAAATGATACCTTACTAATCGCAGATAGCAATGGTTACGAATTATTAAATACCAAGGAAATAGTTTATTGCTTATCTAAAAAATCCTATACTTTAATATTTACCGAAAATGAGGGTGAAAAGTTAATATCAAAAGGTCTACGAGAGATTCAAGATGCATTGCCGTCGCAACATTTTTATCGTGTTCACAACTCGTATTTAGTCAATCGTAAGTTTATAAAACGGTATAATATTAAGGACGGCCACTCAGTAATAACCACCACAAACTCAGTAATACCAGTAGCTAGACGCAAAAAAAATGAGTTCAAAGAGTGGCTGGAACAAACGATTTAACCACTTATTACCAAAAAACAACCAGATATAAATTCATTAGTACCACCTGTACGAAAGCTGTAGGTAGCAGCTTTAAGTGTTAATACTTTGCAAGTACTTAACAAAAACTTAAATTATGAAAAAACTATCTATTTTAATGGCCTTTATGGCCTACATGCTGACTCCAGCTATCTTGAACGCTCAGGATAATGGAATCCAAAAAAAGAACTTTCTTCAGCAGATGCAAACTGAAGAAGCAAAAATTTCAAAGTTTATTAATGATAAAATGAAACTGCCCTTTCCGCAGGAAGTCCTTGATGAAGCTTTCCATACTGGTCACGATCATTACCATATAGAAATTCCTCCAAGCGAGAAACCTCTAATGGAAAGAACTTTTAAAAGAAAATATTATAGACAACTTTATTTTAAAGAAAATAAAGATGCTGTAAAAAAATACAATCCTGGAGTAACAAATATTTCAAACAAGACTTCAAACAAGACTTCAGGGCCACAAACATTGATATGCACCGATGGGGACTTTGAAGATGGCGTTGCTGATCTTGCAACCTACCTTGGATATGGTGGAGACTCAGCTTATGTTAGCCAAACAGGTGTTTGCAATTTCATTCCTACTACGACTTCTACATTACCATTTGTTGCATTCGGAAATACTGATTTCTTCTCAATTACGAATAACGTTGCTGATCCTTTAATTCCAAGTATTAACCAAACAAATAATAACTCTGCGCATGCAGTACGAATTAATGCTCCAACACCTTGTCCTCATCCGTGGGGAGATGTGAATATGCTTCAAAAAACTTTTACAACCACAACGAGTGGGATTCAATCTGTAAGTTTTTCTTATGCCTTAGTAATGGAAGACCCTTCACATGGTTTGCAAAATCCATTTTTTGTAGCAAGAATACTAGATGGTGCTGGTGTAGAGCAAGATAGAATCTGTAGAGTTTCAGATGCTTCAAATACTGCATTTTATACAGTTACTCCTGCTGGATTAGGAGGCTCATGTAATTATACCACTATTGTTTCTCGCGATTGGACATGTGAATCGTTGACTTTTAACGGGTCACCCAATCAGACATATACCATTGAATTCTTCGTTGCAGATTGTGCTCTTGGCGGACATTTTTCCTACGCTTACGTTGATGATATATGCGTAAACTGTACGCCTGATTCATGCAATTCACCAGGCAGTCTTGTACTTCAACCTACTGATACATGTCAAAAAACAATGACTGTTTGTGCCTCATATACACCACCTATGGTTAATTGTGTGACAGGTGTCATTGATGCTACTTCTCCAACACTTACAGTACTTCAAGGCGGCCTACCAACAGGAGTTGTACTTACTAATGGAGTTGTAAATACAACAGCACAAACAATATGTTTTAATGTTACACCTGCAGATTTTGGTGCTTTAACTGGTGGTTTCGACTTCAGGATAGAAGCAGACTTCACACTTGGCACTAGCACCGTAACGCTCGATGACACACACACGAATCCAAGTCAAGACAATGATTATACAACTAATCCTTGCGTACCGGCATGTGAATGTGGTTCTTGGAGTAAATACGTTTATATGTGGGAACAAAACCCATGGTCTTATATTGGCAAAACAACATGTGGCAAAAGCATAGCAACTCCTTTTACTGCAGGTAAAACTTATCGCTTCAGATATAAGTATAATTGTAAGCCTTCTGCAACCTGCAAACCTACGTATACAGTAACTTCAACCTTAAACGGTACGGTAAGTACAGTAACTACAGCTAGTGGCTATTTGTACGTATCATTTACTCCTAACGCAAAAGATTGTGGACCAAACTCTATTACCGTATATCCATATTGTGACGGAAAACCTTGCCCACCATGCACCATTTACTTTAATGTAGACGGCTGTCATGAATGTGTTGAACCATTTAAGGAATCAATTTATTGTGGACCTAAAACAGGTAAACCAGTAGTTGAGTTCTGTCTTAGAAACCTAACAAACGTACCACGTAGCTACTTTGGAATAACAATGCCACCAGGTGTAAGCTATTCTAACCTTACACTACCGGCTGATGCTACAATTGTTACAACCACTGCGAATGGAATGATCGTATTCCAAACAGCTACTCCGGTTGCACCAAACGGACTGGCATGCACGTTTAAATTCCTAATCAATGGAGGAATATATCAAGGTCAAGAATTATGTTTGGACTTAAAGAGTTTCACATACTACAACGCTCAAGGTCAATTCCTTAACTGTTGTGTTGATCCTGTTCCACTTTGTTTCACTATACCTGATTGTAAAGATGACTGTGCTGATATATTGAATCCTTTGATTTACTGCAATAATCAAGGACAAAGAATACTCCGATACAGACTTAGAAATAATTATTATTTCCAATTAGATGCTTACGAAAGTTTCACTGTAAACGGTACTCCTGCTGATTACTTCTTTGGATTCTTTAGTCCTCCAGTAATGAATGGTAATATTAGTCCTTGGATTACACATGTAATTCCTGCTTCAATACCTGGTGGTTCTCAATACTGCTTTACAAATACTGTTCATATGTATTATGATAATAATGGACACCCTTGTGACTCTATTTGTTACACTGATACTGTTTGTTTAACGGTTCCAATTTGTAAAACAATATCAACGCAAGTAAGTGTTGGAAAAGGTGGAAATAAAAATAGCACAGATGATAATGAGATTCAATCTATTGATTCTAAAGTAGAAAAGTATCTTATCTATCCTAACCCCGTTGATGAAATAATTCATATCAAATCTCAAAGTGTTGATGATAGAATTAGCAGCGTTGTTTTAATGGATATTACAGGTAAAATTCTTGTCCGCGAGAAACAGAATAACTTGATCCTGCATAGATTAGATATAAGTAGTTATCCTAAAGGAGTATACTTGTTAAGAGTAAACGACTCTAAGATATTTAAAGTAATGAAAAAATAGGAAGTTCCTAGTTTAAATTTGAGCACACCTTTTGGGTGTGCTCTTTTTTTTACTCTTGTTCAACTAATTGCTATTATGATATTTTACCAGTTCATTTATAGGTCGCTTAACTACCGTACCTAATTCTACCTCATATTGATAACATAACTGCTGAATTACATCCTTAAAAGAATCTGCCACGGACCCACTAAAATGCACAGGAACTTTATGTATTTGCTTATAATGTAAAAGGTTATTGATAAAGAAGTCATTAATGCAATCTTCAGCAATATTTTCTATCATATAATGCCCTCTATTCTCTAAAGCAAACTTTGCAAAACGTGCTAAGTAACGATTTGGAAATTGCTTACGGTAAATATTATTTAAAACTGTTTCTAACTCTACGTCAAACATTTTTTCAAACTTAGCTGAAAGTTCTTTATCCATTACCCCTTGAAAATAATATTGCAGCAACTTTCTTCCAATATGATTTCCGCTACCATCATCTCCTAATACATATCCTAAAGAAGCCAATTTGTTTGTTATTTTTTTTCCACTATAAAAACAAGAGTTACTTCCTGTTCCTAAGATACAAGCTATTCCTTTTTTAGTCTGACAAGTAGCTCTTGCCGCAGCTAATAAATCACCTTCTGTATATATTTTCTTGGTTTCAAAAAATGACTTCAACGCTTTTAGAATTACCTTTTTACTATCCTTACTATTCACCCCTGCTCCGTAGAAATAAATTTCGTCCACCTTTGTCCGCTTTGGATTTAATTTTAATTCATTCTCTAAAATATAGATAATCTCATTAGCGCCTTGCAAATAAGGATGTAAACCCTGTGTACTAAAACGTCTATTTCTTTTCGCTCCTATTAAAACCCAATCCGTTTTGGTACTGCCGCTTTCGGCTATGAGTATATTTTTTTGCATTGGACGTAAAAGTACATAATATCCATTCTCTACCCCTTACCAACCAGAGAAAGTGTTCTAGCCAATATTCACCATTTATCCCCTAAAGCAAAACAATTTTCACTTTTCACTTTTCACTTTTCACTATTCACTACCTTTGCAATCCATGTCATTAGCAACACTAGAGCAAGCAAAGCAATTAGGTCTTACAGAAGATGAATTTAAAGCCATAGAAACACACATTGGTCGTGTACCAAATTTTACTGAAACTGCGGTTTACAGCGTAATGTGGAGTGAGCATTGTAGTTATAAAAACTCAATTAAATACTTGAAAAAATTACCCAAAACGGGGAGCCGCGTATTAGCCGCTGCCGGTGAGGAAAATGCAGGTTTGATTGATATTGGTGACGGCTTAGCTTGTTCTTTTAAAATAGAAAGTCATAATCACCCAAGCGCAATTGAACCTTTCCAAGGAGCGGCAACTGGTGTTGGTGGGATACACCGTGATATATTTACCATGGGAGCTCGGCCGATTGCTACTTTAAACTCTTTACGTTTTGGAAAATTAGAAGATGCTAAAACAAAGCATCTTTTAAAAGGTGTGGTTTCTGGTATTGGTCATTATGGAAATTGTTTTGGTGTACCTACGGTTGCAGGTGAAACCTTCTTTGACGAAAGTTATAATACCAACCCACTCGTAAACGCTATGAGTGTTGGAATTGCACAAGCAGGAAAAACCTTATCAGCCATTTCTTATGGTGTAGGTAATCCTGTATTTATTGTAGGTAGTGATACGGGAAAAGACGGTATTGGTGGAGCATCATTCGCTAGTGCTGATATTGATGAGGATAGTGCTAAAGATTTACCGGCCGTTCAAGTTGGGGATCCTTTCCAAGAAAAGAAATTAATGGAAGCTTGTATGGAGCTTTTAGAAACAGATTGCATTATTGGTATGCAAGATATGGGTGCAGCAGGTATTGCTTGTAGTACGAGTGAAATGAGCGCCAAGGGCGAGCATGGCATGAAAATAAATTTAGACAAAGTTCCTACTCGACAAGACGATATGCTGGCATGGGAAATGCTTTGTAGCGAAAGCCAAGAGCGTATGCTTGTGGTGGTGAAAAAAGGTTATGAGGCTGATATGATTCGCATTTTTGATAAGTGGGATATTCACTGTGAGGAAATTGGAGAAGTAACCGAAGGTGATAATTTAGAGTTTCATCACCAAGGAGAAATTGTAGCTAACTTATCAGCCGATCATTTAGTATTGGGTGGAGGTGCACCTGTTTATGACAGAGAATATACTGAGCCAAAATATATGGAGCAGATAAATGCATTTACTATTGACCAAGTGGAAGAACCTAAAGACTTACAAGCAATTGCAAAACAAATCGTAGCCTTACCAAATATCTGTAGTAAGAGTTGGGTATATAATCAGTACGACAGCATGGTAGGAACTGCTAATGCAAGTACCAATGCACCAAGTGATGCCGCTATGCTCAGAGTAAAAGGCAGCGACAAAGGAATTGCAGCAAGTGTAGATTGTAATAGTCGTTTTGTATATGCCAATCCTAAAGTGGGTGGCTTAATTGCGGTGAGTGAATGTGCGCGTAATATTTCTTGTACGGGTGCCCTACCCTTAGCGATTACGAATTGCTTAAATTTTGGTAATCCATACAATCCGGAAGTGTACTTCCAATTTGTAAAAGCACTAGAAGGAATGAGTGAGGCTTGTGTAAAATTTGATACACCTGTTACAGGAGGTAATGTAAGTTTTTATAATCAGTCACCTGATGGAGCCGTAAATCCAACACCTACTATTGGAATGATTGGTTTGCTTGAAGATATTGAAACACGCATGACACTTGATTTTAAAAATGAAGGTGATTTAATTTATATTATTGGTACTTCTCGTAATGATATTAATAGCTCTGAATATTTATATAATATTCATGGAGTAAAGCATAGCCCTACTCCACACTTTGATTTACAAGAAGAATTTGCTATTCAAAAAGCAGTGCGTGATTTAGTAGCCAATAAGCAAATCAACAGTGCACACGATGTAAGCGATGGCGGCTTATTTGTTTCTCTTATCGAAAGTGCAAAAGAGCGAAATCTTGGTTTTGATATTTCTTATAAAGAAGGAATCAGAAAAGATGCTTTCTTATTTGGTGAAAGTCAATCTCGAATTATCGTTTCAGTTTCGGCTGATAAGCAAAGCGATTTTGAAAGTGCATTAGGTACTATCAATTTTGAAAAAATTGGGACGGTTACTGCTGGTGATATTAAAGTAGACGGAGCATCTTGGGATACTACCGAAGATTTTGTAAAGCCTTATGCTCTTGCTTTGGAAGAGGCTTTGGCGTAAATCTGACAAACTCAGGACTTTATCAATTATTATCAAAGTGTAAAATGAATTATCTTTAGACAAAGAAACCCTATGTCTAAATTCCTTTATTTTATTGTGTTGGCTTTTGTAACCATTGGTTTATATCTAATGCCCACTAGCCAAATGAATAACAGCACAACTTTAAAACATTTAAAACCCGGTGACGAATACTATTTAAGCAGAAACTATCCTGCTGGAGATGAGGGACAGAGTACCTATAAGTTTGCAGTTACAAAGGCTAAATATTACGCTAAAAAATATCGAAACCAAAATACACCATGGCGTATGGAAGGACCACATAATATTGGAGGTCGTATTAATAGTATAGCCATAGACCCAAATAATTCAAATACAATTTATACGGCTACCCCAGCCGCTGGCATATTTAAAACTACCAATGGCGGACAAACCTGGAGTCAGCAATTTACACAGGAAAGCACCTTGGCTATTGGCGTACTAGCTATGGATCCAAATAATAGCAATATACTATATGCAGGCACGGGTGATAAAGCATTAAGCTCTTTTACTTACCTAGGAGATGGTTTATACAAAACAATAGATGCAGGGCAAACCTGGACCAATATTGGGTTGTCCAACGTAGGAGTTATAAGTAAAATTGTTGTTGACCCCAATAATCCAAATACAATTTACGTAGGCACTATGGGTAACATTTACGCACAAAACAATGATCGAGGACTCTATAAAACAACTGATGGAGGAGCTAATTGGAGCCAAATTCTATTTATTGCAACAGACGGGGGTATTGGAGATTTAATAATGCACCCTACAAATTTTGATACGCTTTATGCAACAGGCAGAAACAGAATTAGAACAAATGCAGTTTCAATTACAACAGGGCCAGATGCAAAAATATTTAGAACATATAATGGAGGGCAAACTTGGGATACATTGACGAATGGCTTACCCAGTAGTTTACAATGTAAAATTTCATTAGCGCAGTCTAAATCAAATCCTAATATAATCTATGCAGTTTACTGTGACACTTCCTTGAATTATGGCGGTACTTATCGTAGCACAGATGGTGGTAATACTTGGTCTGTGCGTAATACATTTTCTACTGATATTTCTTTTGGAGGCTTTGGATGGTACTTTGGTGAAATAAGAGTTGCTCCTACTAACCCCAATAAATTATATATTATGGGTGTTGAATTATCTACATCAAATAATGGTGGATCAACATGGACGCTTGGAGCGCCACCATGGTTTACCTATGATGTGCACGCTGATAAACACGATTTAAAATTTATAAATAATAGTAACACTGATTTTCTGTTGGCTACTGATGGCGGCATTTATAAAACAACTGTTGGCGGCGGTCAAAATGCAAGCGACTGGACCAACTTAACAAATATGCCCATTACACAATTTTATGAAGTAGGTTACTACCCTACTGATTCAACCAATTATTATGGAGGAGCACAAGACAATGGTACACAATATGGATCTAGTGCAAATGGCATAAATAACTGGTTGAGATACTTTGGTGGCGATGGATTCAAACCTGCTTTTGACCCTACAGATTCAAATTACCTTTATGTTGAAACACAAAGAGGGAATATTTACGGAACAGATAATCAAGGATTAAATTGGAATAATATAACAAGTTCCTTGGTAGCAACAGATCGAATGAATTGGAATACTCCATACATACTTTCTCATGCAAATCCGAAACATATGTACACTGGCTCTTACCGTATGTACAAAAATACTTTTCTACCTTATGACTCTTGGACGGCTATAAGTAATGATTTAACTGATGGTATAAATAATAGTAATCATACAATATCAGCAATTGATCAGTCCACAATTAATACTCAAATACTTTATGCTGGTACGAGTGATGCCAATTTATGGGTTACATTAAATGAAGGAACCAATTGGACAAAAATTGACAACGGCATGCCAGACCGCTATGTAAGTTCTTTTAAAGCGTCGCCAAATATTGTAAGCAATGCGTTTGTAAGTTATTGGGGCTATCGCGATAATGACACTACAGCGCATATCTATTTTACCAATAATTATGGTTCCACTTGGACGAGTATTGCAAGTAATGATTTGCCAAATTTTGCCATTAATGATATATGGATATTACCAGACGGAACGGACAGTAGTATAATTATAGCAAATGATGGCGGAGTGTATTCAACTGTAAACCGCGGGGGTAAATGGTCTCGTGTAGGAAGTAATATGCCTATTATACCCGTTTATGATTTAGATCTAAATGTTGGACAAAATAGACTAATTGCAGGAACATTTGCAATGGGTATCCAAACCATTCCATTAGACTCTGTATTTAATGGACCTCCAAAAATTATTAATACAAGCACTACTAATATTAATAAATCAGAATTATCAGTTTATCCAAATCCAACGGCAAACTACTTTAGAATCAAAGGAATAAAATCTGAAGCAACTGTTTCGGTTTATAATTTAAATGGACTAAAAATAAAAGAACAAAATGTTCATTCAGAAAACTCCAAGATTGACATTTCTACTTTGGCAAGCGGATTGTATCTTGTTCAAGTAAATAGTAGTAATATTATATCTTATTATAAAGTAAGAAAAAACTAAACCAGTTTAATTCAACCTTATGAACAAAATATTGATTGTATGCTTGAGCATACTTTGTATTATCACATCATGTAATGAATCAAAAAAAGATGCTAGCTCGTCTCAACTGTTAGCAATGGTTATGGTTGATGGAAAGTATGGTTATATAAATCCTGAAGAAGTGTTTATTATCAAACCACAGTACCAATTAGCTCGTACATTTTCAAACGGGCTAGCCTGTGTAAATGAAGGTGGCCATAGAGACAATGGAATGGTCCAAGGTGTATTAGGTGGCAAATATTATTTTATTGATATTCATAATAAAAAGCAGTTTGACAATTTATCTTCTACAAGCCCCATGACGTTTTATAATAATGTTGCTGTAATTGAAAATGACGATCAAACTAAAAGCTTACTGAACCGTGAAGGGAAACTAGTTGCACAAAACTTTAATACACTTGGAGATTGCAAAGACGATTTGATACCGGCAGTAAAAGATAAAAAATTAGGTTTTATAAACGCAGAGGGATCATGGAAAATAGAATTGCCCTATAAATATTTTATTGCGCCGTTTTGCGATGAGCTAAGTGTGTTTACGGATACTGATACCAAGCTTGTAGGCTACTTTAATAAAAAGGGAGAAATTGCAATTCCTGCAAAATTTAAAGTAGCCTCAGATTTTTTTGAAGGACTAGCTCGCATAAAACAAAACAATTTATACTCTTTTATAAAGAAAGATGGCACACCAGCCTTTGAAGCTAGTTTTGAAATGGCAAGTAAATTTTCAGAAGGTTATTGCAGTATACAAAAAAGTGGTGCTTGGGGTTTTATAAATAAAACTGGCAAACTTGTAATTGATTACAAACCATTGCTAGGCGTACGTGACTTTACCGAAGGACTTGCTGCATTTAAACAAAGAAATGGGAAGGTAGGCTTTATGGATACTAAAGGAGAAACAGTAATTAAAGCCGAATACGACAATGCCTTACCTTTTAAAAATGGATATGCTATAATTGAATTAAATGGCAAAATGGGCTTTATAAACCCGCAAGGTGAGCTTGTAATTGAGCCAAAGTATACTCGTGTTGGGAATTTTGTAAATCCAAACGATTCCAATCCAATTATTAAAATAAACTAGTTTTGATTATTTTTAATAATCAAAAAAGGCTTCCAAACGGAAGCCTTACTCAATATTATTTGTTCGGAATTACTTTTTCTCAGCACCTTCAATAAGAACCACTGCCTTATTATTATTCATTTCAAGAAAACCTCCTTTAATATTATAGCTTTCGCTAGAAGTCTTATCCGTTAAGATTTTCATCTCTCCTTCCCCTAATGCTGCTACCATAGGTGCGTGCTTATCGAGGATTTCAAAATAACCAGAAACACCTGGAAGATAAATTCCATAAACGTCCCCTTCGTAAATCTTTTTTTCTGGAGTTAGAATATCAAGTTGCATAATCGTAATTTATAAATTCGTAATTCGTAATTGACTACGCTTCCGCCATCATTTTCTTACCCTTAGCAATTGCATCGTCAATTGTACCAACTAAGTTAAATGCAGCTTCAGGATATTCATCCACCTCTCCGTCCATAATCATATTGAATCCACGAATTGTTTCTTCAATAGGAACTAATACACCAGCAAGTCCTGTAAAAATCTCTGCTACGTGGAAAGGCTGCGATAAGAAACGTTGTACACGACGTGCACGGCTTACCGTTAATTTATCTTCATCACTCAACTCATCCATACCTAGGATGGCAATGATATCTTGTAACTCCTTATATCGTTGTAAAGTAACTTTTACACGCTCAGCACAATCATAGTGTGCATCTCCAAGAATCTCAGCAGATAATAATCGTGAAGTAGAATCCAATGGATCCACCGCAGGATAGATACCTAAATCGGCAATTTTACGTGAAAGTACTGTTGTTGCATCTAAGTGAGCAAATGTTGTTGCAGGAGCCGGATCCGTTAAATCATCCGCAGGTACATATACCGCTTGTACTGAAGTAATAGAACCATTTTTAGTAGAAGTAATACGCTCTTGCATTAGGCCCATCTCAGTAGCAAGTGTAGGTTGGTAACCCACGGCCGATGGCATACGCCCTAGTAGTGCTGATACCTCAGAACCTGCTTGTGTGAAACGGAAAATATTATCTACGAAGAAAAGGATATCCTTCCCTTGCCCTTCGCCATCTCCATCACGGAAATACTCAGCCACTGTTAAACCACTCAAGGCTACACGCGCACGTGCCCCAGGAGGTTCGTTCATTTGACCAAATACGAATGTTGCTTTACTATCTTCAAGACCTTTAATATCCACTGCGTCTAAATCCCAGTTTCCTTCCTCAAGGCCATGTTTAAACTTATCACCGTAGTTCATGATACCTGCCTCAATCATCTCACGTAGTAAATCGTTCCCCTCACGAGTACGCTCTCCTACTCCAGCAAATACTGAAAGACCACCATGTCCTTTCGCAATATTATTAATCAACTCTTGAATCAATACTGTTTTACCTACACCGGCACCACCAAATAAACCAATTTTACCACCTTTTGCATAAGGCTCAATTAAATCAATTACTTTAATACCCGTAAATAAAACTTCTGAAGCCGTACTTAAGTGCTCAAAAGCAGGAGGTTTTGCGTGAATTGGACGTCCACCATCTTTACTTGGCTGTGGTAAACCATCAATTGCATCACCCGTTACATTAAATAAACGACCTTTAATATTCTCACCTATAGGCATTGCTATAGGTGCTCCAGTATCTATAACATCCATACCACGAGTTAAACCCTCAGTACCTTCCATTGCAATAGTACGTACACTATCTTCTCCAAGGTGTTGTTGTACTTCTAGTACCAACGTAGAGCCATCCTGACGTGTAATTTCTAATGAATTAAAAATTTGCGGAAGCGTGCTTCCTTCAAAGCTAACGTCGATTACCGCTCCAATAATTTGTTTTATTTTACCTGTATTTGCCATTATTATGGTGTTTTTATAATGTGGCGCAAAAGTAATTCAGTTCTAATTAAAACTTGACTATTTAAGCTTCAATTTCATTCAATTTTAAAGGAAATTGAGTTTGTTCACAGGTAATTCCCATTTTATGTAAATGCTTATACTATTAGATATCAATACTAAGGTCATTTGGATCGTCAAACTATCTACATTTTCTATAAAAACAAGATTTGAAAATAAAAAAAGCTGCTGACGCAAAGTCAACAGCTCTTTTGAAAAAATATTATATTTTTTACTTTAGCTTAGAAAGAAAGCTAGAACTAGCGTTCGTTCCAATAAAAGAAGCTACATCTTTTAATGTACCAAATTTACCATAAGCATTATCTACTTTGTTAGAAGAGATACCGTAATTATTTGTAAGTAATCCTTTAAAAGAGTTTACCATAGCAGCCCCTTTTACGATTGAATTTAACTTTGTACCCATATTTAACTTACCTAGCATACCAGAAGCTCCTGACCCATTAGAAGATAAAACTTTGCTTCCTAAATCTTGGATAAGCATAGTACCAATTTTACCCATCATAGATGAGCTAACTGATCCCATAGCACTTTTACTATCACGTGCACTATTATAAGTACCACAACTAGAAAAGCTTAAAGTAGTGATTGCTATTAAAGCAATGAAAAACATTTTGTTCATAATAAATTTATTTTTGTGTGTTTCAAATATATTTATAAAAAGACGATTTTGTAAATCTATAGAAGTCTTTAACTGCTCCTTTTACACCAAGTTGTTAATCAAAAAAATGGACCACGAAAACGTGATCCATTTATAAATTATTCGTCTTAATAATTACTACTCTTCTTCATCAAACTCAAGAAGTTCTTGAGCGTTCTTAAGAATTTCATACTCGTCTTTACTACCTACGATATACTCCTGGAACTTAGGCATTCCTGTACCCGCTGGTATTTTACGACCTGTAATTACATTCTCTTTCAATCCTTCCAAACTATCACGCTTACCATTAATAGCTGCAGTAGAAAGTACCTTAGTTGTTTCCTGGAACGAAGCCGCAGAAATCCAAGATTTAGTACCTAAACTAGCTTTAGTAATACCCAATAATAATGGGCTACTTGTAGCTGGCTCAGCATCACGATATTGAATCAATGTTTTATCAGCACGTTTTAATAATGAGTTCTCTTCACGTATTTCACGAAGTGTAACAATCTGACCAGCAAATAGTTTTTCACTTTCACCTTTATCTGTTACAACTACTTTGTCATACACCCAATCGTTCTCATTAGCAAAGCGAATTTTATCAACTGTTTCGCGCATAAGGAATCTAGTATCACCAGGATTCTCAATAGTTACTTTACGCATCATTTGGCGTACAATTACCTCAATGTGCTTATCATTAATTTTTACACCTTGTAAACGATATACCTCTTGTATTTCATTTACTAAGTATGATTGTACAGCAAATGGACCTTTAATAGCTAAGATATCACGTGGTGTGATACGACCATCACTCATAGCAGTACCTGCTTTGATAAAGTCACCTTCTTGTACAATAATATGCTTGCTTAAATTAACCAAGTACTTCTTGATTACACCATCCTTACTTTCAACTTGAATCTCACGATTACCACGCTTAATTCCACCAAAAGACACAACACCATCAATTGCCGCAACAACTGCTGGGTTAGAAGGATTACGTGCTTCAAATAACTCAGTTACACGTGGAAGACCACCCGTAATATCACGAGAACGACCCATAACACGAGGTATTTTAACTAAGGTTTGACCCGCACTAATTTTATCACCGTCAGAAACAGATATGTGTGCTCCTACAGGAATATTATAGTTCTTGTCTTTCTTACCTTCTATAATCATAGCAGGTATTATTTTCTTATCCTTTGTCTCAATAATTACTTTTTCTTTTACTCCAGATTGCTCATCAGATTCCTCACGGAAACTTACACCATCCACAATGTTTTCAAAGCGAACTTTACCATCCACCTCAGAAACAATTACAGCGTTAAACGGATCCCAAGAACAAATCTCATCTCCTTGCTTTAATTTTTGATTATGACGAACTTTTAAGATAGAACCATAAGGAATATCAGCAGTTGATAACACACGCTCATCAGCATTGATAATTCGAATCTCACCCATACGGCTAATAACGATTTCCTCTGTTCCTTCTTTTCCTTCGCGCTTAACAGTTTTGATACCGTCAAACTCAATCTTACCATCAAACTTAGAAAGCAAATTACTATCTACAGCAGAAGAACCTGCCACACCACCAACGTGGAATGTACGAAGTGTCAACTGTGTACCCGGCTCACCAATTGATTGTGCAGCTATAATACCTACCGCATCTCCTTTTTGAGCTGATTGACCAACTGCTAAGTTTTTACCATAACATTTAGCACAAGTACCACGCTTACTTTCACAAGTAAGTACTGATCTTATTTCTATTTCTTCAACACCAGCTGCTTCAATAGCTGCTGCGTGATCTTCTGTAATTTCAACACCGGCTTCAAGTAGCGTTATTTCATTTTGGAAATCTATTACATCATGTAATGAATTACGACCTATGATACGCTCACTTAATGACTCAACGATTTCATCGTTCTCTTTAAGTGCCATTGTTTTAATACCTCTAAGTGTACCACAATCTTCTTCGTTTACAACTACATCTTGTGCAACATCTACGAGACGTCTAGTTAAGTAACCCGCATCGGCCGTTTTAAGTGCAGTATCTGCAAGACCTTTACGTGCACCGTGCGTAGAGATAAAGTACTCAAGTACATTCAGTCCGTCCTTAAAGTTAGAAAGAATTGGATTCTCAATAATCTCAGAACCGGTACTACCAGATTTTCTTGGTTTAGCCATTAATCCACGAATACCACTTAACTGTTTTACTTGTTGTTTACTACCACGAGCTCCAGAATCAAGCATCATATAAACAGAGTTAAACCCTTGCTTATCTGTTGCCATCTCTTGAATCAAGGTTTCAGTAACTTTTGTATCTACTCGAGACCAAACGTCAATAATCTGATTGTAACGCTCATTATTGGTAATAAGACCCATGTTATAGTTATCCCAGATTTCATCTACTTCATCAGAAGCACCTTCAATCATGTTTTTCTTAACTTCAGGAATAATTAAATCCGTAGGATTAAACGATAAACCACCTTCAAATGCCATACGGAAACCTAAGCCCTTGATATTATCCAAGAAGCTTACCGTTGTAGGCACATCAGTTTGTTTAATGATATCTCCTATAATTGTACGAAGAGCTTTCTTAGTCAATAGTGCATCAATAAATCCAACTGCTTTAGGTACGTGCTGGTTAAATATAATACGACCTACTGTAGAATCTTGAATGTAAGAATTAGTAACTACTGTTTCTCCTTCCTCATTTTCTTCGGTAGTTTGAATACGACATTTAACTGAAGCATGTAAATCAACCATGCCTTCGTCATATGCAATACGCACCTCTTCAGGACTATAGAACGTCATGCCTTCTCCTTTTACAGGATCGCCTTCGATGTTCATTTTCTTTTTGGTCATATAATATAGACCCAATACCATATCCTGCGAAGGAAGTGTAATAGGTGTACCATTTTGAGGATTTAGAATATTATGAGAAGCTAGCATTAAAACTTGCGCCTCTAATATAGCAGCATTGCTCAACGGTACGTGTACCGCCATCTGATCTCCATCAAAATCCGCATTAAACGAAGAACATACCAATGGGTGTAATTGGATTGCTTTTCCTTCAATCAATTTAGGCTGGAAAGCTTGAATTGATAAACGGTGTAAGGTAGGAGCACGATTTAGCATTACTGGGTGCCCTTTCAAAATATTTTCAAGGATATCCCATATTACTGGATCCTTTTTCTCAACTAATTTCTTAGCAGATTTTACTGTTTTTACTATTCCACGCTCAATCAATTTACGAATAACAAATGGCTTGAATAACTCAGCACACATGTCTTTAGGTAAACCACATTCGTGTAATTTAAGTGTAGGACCTACTACGATAACCGAACGACCAGAATAGTCAACACGTTTACCTAATAAGTTCTGACGGAAACGACCTTGCTTTCCTTTCAATACATCACTTAATGACTTTAACTGACGTCCACCTTCTGCTTTTACAGCATTAGATTTACGAGAGTTATCCATCAATGAATCAACTGCCTCTTGTAACATACGCTTCTCATTACGTAGGATTACATCTGGTGCTTTAATTTCCATCAATCGTTTCAAACGATTGTTACGAATAATTACACGGCGATATAAATCATTTAAATCAGAAGACGCAAAACGACCACCATCTAATGGTACCAAAGGACGAAGCTCTGGTGGTATTACCGGTAGGTATTGCATAATCATCCACTCTGGGCGATTTTCAATATGTGAGTTTGCATCACGGAACGCTTCAACAACGGTCAAACGCTTTAAGGCATCTGTCTTACGTTGTTGTGAAGTTTCAAATTCAGCTGCGTGACGAAGGTCATAAGATAATTT
Source organism: uncultured Chitinophagaceae bacterium (assembly GCA_937981995.1). Classification (GTDB taxonomy): domain Bacteria; phylum Bacteroidota; class Bacteroidia; order Chitinophagales; family Chitinophagaceae; genus JAGNRR01. The sequence continues at coordinate 63,657 of CALJNC010000031.1, read as the reverse complement.
ATCTAAGTCTAAACGACCTAGTAACATGTGTACTGCTTCAGCACCCATTTTCGCGATAAACTTATTTGGATCCTCATCTGGTAGCATTTGATTTTCCTTAGGTAGTTTCTCCAACATATCTAAGTAATCATCCTCAGAAATCAACTCCATATATGTAGGAGCATCTTCCTTAAGCTGCTGCGCGGTACGAATCATTTCGTCTGCTGCACCACCTTGTACCACACAATACTTTTCGTAGTAAACAATAGATTCTAATTTCTTAGAACTTGTTCCTAGTAAGTAACCAATTTTATTAGGTAACGAACGGAAGTACCAAATGTGCACTACAGGAACTACCAATCGGATATGCCCCATACGCTCACGACGTACTTTCTTTTCTGTTACTTCTACCCCACAACGATCACAAACGATACCCTTGTAACGGATACGCTTATACTTACCACAGTAACATTCAAAATCCTTCATTGGCCCAAAAATCTTTTCACAGAAAAGACCGTCGCGCTCGGGTTTGTATGTACGATAGTTAATCGTTTCAGGTTTTAATACCTCACCATAACTTCTGTCTAGAATATCATCTGGACTAGCTAATGTTATAGTTATTTGATCAAAATTTGGATTGGGTTTGATATCTTTTTTCAAATTCATTCTTGAATGATTTTAATCTTTAATTAATTTAATTTTTCTGTTTCGTCAAAGTGTAAGTCAAGACCAAGGCCTCTAAGCTCATGTACTAATACATTGAACGACTCAGGTATTCCTGAAGCAGGGATGTTATCTCCTTTTACAATAGACTCATATGTCTTGGCTCTACCCGCAATATCATCTGACTTAATAGTCAAAATCTCTTGTAGGATATTACTAGCTCCATAAGCCTCTACAGCCCATACCTCCATCTCACCAAAACGTTGACCACCAAACTGAGCTTTACCACCCAATGGTTGTTGTGTAATCAAACTATACGGTCCAATAGAACGTGCGTGCATCTTATTATCAACTAAGTGATGCAGCTTCATCATATAAATAACACCTACTGTTGTTTTTTGGTGGAACTTCTCACCTGTTTCACCATCATATAAGTGCGTGTGACTCATACTTGGCAAGTTTGCTTCTTTAATATACTCTTGTATTTGATCAACATTTGCACCATCAAAAATTGGTGTAGCAAATTTCACACCTAGCTTTAATCCTGCAAATCCTAAAATAGTTTCATAAATCTGACCAATATTCATACGAGAAGGTACACCTAGTGGATTCAATACAATATCAACTGGTACACCATCTTCGGTAAACGGCATATCCTCACGACGTACAATACGCGCTACGATACCCTTATTACCATGACGACCCGCCATCTTATCTCCCACTTTTAATTTACTCTTCTTAGCAAGATAAATCTTAGCCAATTTCAATACACCAGTAGGTAACTCATCACCAACTGTAATATTAAATTCTTGACGCTTGTAACGACCTAACTCTTGATTATACTTCATGTTATAATTATGAAGTAGCGTATTAATATTATCGTTCATTACTTCATCTTCAGTCCAGTTTAATGGATTAACTAAAGTAAAGTCAATAGCGCGTAAATTCTTTGCTGTAAATTTCAAGCTTTTGTTTAATACAATCTCACCATAGTGATTTGTAACACCAGCTGATTTATGATCTTTCAATAACTCTTCTAATTTACTTAAAAGTGTTTCATTGATTTGTTCAACATTTTCTTGGTGCGCTCTTGCAATCGTTTCTAATTCTGATTTCTCTTGTGCTTTACGAGATTTATCTTTCTTATTACGAGCAAATAGTTTCTTGCTTATTACAACCCCTTTTGTAGAAGGAGGCGTTTTCAATGATGCATCTTTTGCATCGCCTGCTTTATCTCCAAAGATTGCACGAAGTAATTTTTCCTCCGGTGTAGGATCACTTTCTCCTTTTGGAGTAATCTTACCTATTAAAATATCACCTTCTTTTACGTGAGCTCCAACTCTAATTACACCATTCTCATCAAGGTCTTTTGTTGCCTCTTCACTTACATTAGGAATATCTGGCGTCAATTCCTCCTCTCCTAATTTAGTATCACGTACTTGTAAATCAAACTCATCTATATGAACAGAAGTAAACCAATCTTCACGAACAACGTTTTCTGAGATTACAATTGCATCCTCAAAGTTATATCCTTTCCAAGGCATAAAGGCAACTACTAAGTTTCTACCTAGTGCTAGCTCTCCACCTTCTGTTGCGTATCCCTCTGTTAAGAAGTCGCCCTTTTTCACTTTCTGTCCTTTCTTCACACAAGGATTCAAATTCATACAAGTACCTTGATTTGTTCTTTCAAACTTAACCAAGTTGTAAATCTTTAAATCATCATCAAAAGAAATGATACGATCCGTTTCACTACGCTGATAGCGTACATGAATTTCTCTTGCATCAACGTACTCAACAGTTCCTTTTCCTTCGGCTGTAACTAATATACGCGCATCACGAGCAGCAATTGCTTCAATTCCTGTACCAACGATTGGAGTTTGCGGTAATAATAACGGCACACCCTGACGTTGCATATTTGATCCCATTAAGGCACGATTGGCATCATCATGCTCCAAGAAAGGAATCATAGAAGCACTTAAACCAACAATTTGATTTGGCGCAATATCCATGTATTCAATTTCTTCTTTTTCAAGAATTGGGAAATCACCCGTTTGACGAGATTTTACTTTATTCTCAGAGAAGAAACCTTTATCATCAAGATTTACATTTGCCTGTGCAATTTTCTTTTTATCTTCTTCTTCAGCACTTAAGTAAACTTGCTTACGCATATCTACTTTACCATCTTTTACTTTACGATACGGTGTTTCAATAAAGCCCATATCATTAATCTTTGCATGCACACAAAGAGTAGAAATCAAACCAATGTTTGGTCCCTCAGGTGTTTCAATGGTACAAAGACGACCGTAGTGAGAATAGTGTACATCACGTACCTCAAATCCTGCACGTTCTCTGCTTAAACCTCCTGGCCCAAGTGCTGAGATACGACGCTTGTGCGTTATCTCAGAAAGTGGATTCGTTTGATCCAAGAACTGTGATAACTGAGACGTACCAAAGAATGAATTAATTACCGAAGAAAGTGTTCGAGCATTGATTAAATCAATCGGCGTAAACACCTCATTATCACGCACATTCATACGTTCGCGAATTGTACGAGCCATACGCGCAAGCCCTACACCAAACTGAGCATATAACTGCTCACCTACTGTACGTACACGACGGTTACTTAAGTGATCAATATCATCTACTTCTGCTTTTGAATTTGTCAAACGCACCAAGTACTTAATGATCTCGATTATATCTTCTCTACGCAATACTTTCTTGTCAACATCTAAGTCGAAGCCAAGCTTGCGGTTAATTTTATAACGCCCTACTTCACCTAAATCGTAACGACGATCAGAGAAGAATAATTTATCAATAATTCCACGTGCTGTGTCATTATCAGGAGCATCTGTACTACGTAACTGACGATAGATATGTTGTACAGCTTCTATCTCTGAGTTACTTGTATCTTTATTAAGTGTATTGTATATGATAGTATAGTCTCCACCTGCATCTTCTTTTTGTAAGAAAATAGTTTCAACTTCTAATTCTGTAATAGTTGCGATATCATCTTCGGTTAACTCAGTATCTCGATCAAGCAATACTTCATTACGTTCGATAGATACTACCTCACCCGTATCCTCATCCACAAAATCCTCCGTCCAAGAACGGATAACACGAGCAGCCAATTTACGACCTACTGCATTTTTAAGGTTGCGCTTATCCGCTTTCACTTCATCAGCCATTCCAAACAAGTTCAAAATGTCATTATCCGTTTCAAAACCAATTGCACGTAGCAACATGGTTACTGGGAATTTCTTTTTACGATCAATATACGCATACATTACGTTATTGATATCTGTCGCAAATTCCATCCATGCTCCTTTAAAAGGAATTACACGTGCTGAGTATATTTTAGTTCCATTAGGGTGCAAGCTTTGACCAAAGAATACACCAGGCGAACGATGCAACTGAGAAACGATTACACGCTCAGCACCATTCACTACGAAGGTTCCTTTTGGTGTCATGTAAGGAATATTTCCTAAGAATACATCCTGTACAATGGTTTCAAAATCAATATGCTCCTCATCATTACAGCTCAAACGAAGTTTTGCTTTTAATGGTACGGAATATGTTAACCCTCTTTCCATACACTCGTCTATTGTGTAACGAGGTGGGTCTACGAAGTAATCCAAAAACTCTAACAAGAAAATGTTTCGAGTATCAGAAACTGGGTAGTTTTCCATAAACACTCGGTGCAAGCCTTCAAGACCTCGCTTATCCGGAGTAGTTTCTAATTGAATAAATTCGTTGAATGATTCTAGCTGAATGTCCAGTAAATCTGGAGTTCCGCCGTGATTTGTAACTTTTCCGAAATTTATGCGTTCGGTTTTAACTGTTGCCATAAGTACTTTTTACGCGTTTTAAGTTATTATAAATAATAAACCCAACAGGCTAAGCCTCTAGTTATCAAACTAATAGTTTTTCTAATAAGAAATGTGCACGTGCCTACCCAATTGGACGGGCAAAAGTACGTTGAAAGCTTCAACTTATCAAAAAATATTCCAAAAACTGAAAAGAGAAAAAAGTAATTTTATAACACACTGATAATCAATCAAATAATGTGCCATATTTTTTTTCAACAACTCAAAAAAATGTCAAAAACTAGCATACTGACTTAACCTACTTCTTATTTTGAAGATAGCGCACTGCAGAATCATAATCTTCCTGTGTATCAATAGCTATTGGCGGCTCATTTACTTCGGCCACAGCCACATAAAATCCATGCTCGATCATTCTAAGGTTTTCCAATTTTTCAGCCAATTCTAAAGCCGAAGGTTTTAGCTGACTCAACTTTAGCAATGCCGATCTTTTGTACCCATACACTCCAATATGCTTATAGGTATCCATTGAGTAATTTTCATCCCGCTGAAATGGAATTGCACTGCGCGAAAAAAACAACGCTCTCCCCTGCTCATTGCAAACGATTTTTACGTTATTGGGATTATCAATTTCCGCTTTTATATTAATCTTATACTTTAATGTAGATATATCAACTACTTCATTATCAAATAATTCAATCAAATACTCTAATTGATTCTTTTTAATGAATGGTTCATCGCCTTGTACGTTCACTACAATGTCATATGGGAAATTTGAAAGTTCATTTGCTATTCGATCGGTACCACTTTCAAAGTGCGCATCATTAAAAATATACTCACAATTATGTTCAGCTAGCACGGCGGCCAAACTAGAATGATTGCAGATAACAATGACCTTATCAAACAAGCCCGATCGTACAACGGTTTGATACGTGCGCACAATGATAGGCAAGCCACCCAATGGCAACAACAGCTTTTTGGGAAGTCGCTGACTTTCCAATCTTGCCGGTATAAGGGCTATTCTGTTTTCTTTGCTATTCATACTTCCTTTCCTATAAGCTTTTTGGCCTTTTTCCAGGTTCTAAAGTACCACTCTTTATTCAATACAGGCGCATCGCTATTTGCCTTGCTTAATAAAATTAGACCCAGAACACCTAATACAAAAGAAGATAACCACATGCCTTGCCAAGGCTCAAGCGTTTGATTGGCGGCCATTTTTTCTCCAACAGTATTTAATATATGCAGTATGGCAAAAAATATAACCGCTACAATAAATGGCATACCCAATCCTCCTTTGCGAATAATTGCGCCCAAAGCAGCTCCTATCACAAATAATAACAGACAAGCAAAGGGTATTGTAAACCTTCGATGCCACTCAATTTTGTGCTCAGCTAGATTTTTAATATGTAGTTTTTTATTTTGAATATTTATTTCAATAGCATTCTTTACACTGCGTGCATTTACCTCAGCTGCAGTAGCTGCTTTGGCAAAAACAGAATCATTATCAATGAACTGAGATATACTCATTGCGGCAGTATCCATGATCTTAATACTCGTATCTCTTTTTGATAAGTAAGATGACAAAATTTGTGTGATATAATCACCACTATTATCTAGCTTAATTTGAGCGGTATCTATTTCTTTGGCTATACGATCTACGCTCATTGCTCGGCGCATATCCTTAAAATAATCCTCACTTGTTTTTTGTAAATCAAACTCTTTTAAATCAAAGACCTTTTTATAGTATTTAAACCCTAGCCGTATTTGGTCATTGCTTTCCGTGGCGGGTTTATAACTTTCTTCGTAACGCCAACCATCGTATAGCTCAAATATCAGCGCTGCATTATCATCGGTGACAAACATTTTACCTTTCTTAGCCAAAATCACTTTTTGCTGCTCAAAGCCAGCAGAATTATCATAAATCTTTACACCATGTATTGTGCTATTGTCTTTGTCCTTTTTTCTTACATAAATAACATGCTTTGGTATCTCAGAGTAAAATTCCCCTTCTTTTATATTTAAAGCTGGCTTTTTATTAGACACTTCGTAGTACGTTTTAATCGCACGGATTTGAGCCTTAGGTATTATTTTATCATTAAAGAAAAAACTACCAATGGCTAGTATGATTACAAAAACAAGCAATGGCCTCAGATACTTCATTAAAGAAATCCCCGAAGATTTAAGCGCAGTTAATTCAGAGCTTTCACCCAACTCGCCAAAATAAATAATCGATGAAAACAATACACTTAATGGCAGCGCAATAGGCACTAAAGGAAGTGTTTGCAGGCCTAAGGTATTGAGTATGGTTAAAGCATCAAGTCCTTTACCTATATAATCATCTATGTACAACCATAAATACCATATGATAAACGCAAACCAGACCACAAAAAAAGCGGCTATCAGTTTAGGCAAAAAGCCTTTTATGGAAAAACGTGCTAAGGTGCGCATAGTTGTATTTAATAGTAAGTAGCTGCTACTTAATAATAAACAATTTTAAAAACCAAAAGTAAGGCTTAGCGGTAAGTACTACGTATTTAGACTCTAGTAGTTATGCTAAAATCATGAACTTGGGAATAAAAAAAAGAAGCCGTTTGGCTTCTTAAAATATCTGAATAACAAGTGCTAGGTACAACTAAGCACCCATTCGCTGTTTCAACTCTTTAATTTGACTTTCCCAAAGTGTTATTTGGTCGTCCACTTCACCTTTATCAGCAAAGTCAGTTATGTGCAGGATGTTTTCTTTTGTGATATCGCTGCTTTCTATACGAAACTCAAAAAACTCACCTTCATCCATCCACTCCCACTGGTAACGAATAAATACATTCTCAGCAGAATCTATTACCTCAGCACTATCTGGCGAACCACCATCCCATGAAAAATGAAAAACATTATCTACTGCGTCTACTTTATCTGCAAACCACTCGCTTAAACCATCACTAGATGCTAGTAAATTGTACAAAACGCTTGTGCTACAATTGATCGGAAACTCGATCGTATATTCTTGTTTTTTAGCCATAACTCGTAAGGCTACAATAATAAGCCAATCGAATTTAAAACAAAGTTTTCAGCTTATTTTTTTCCCTTTAGCCTGCGCAAAAACGTAAAACAAAATTTGGGAATCATTAGGAAAATATTTACATTTAGATGACAATTCTCTGAGAATCCTATTTATCCCAGAAAATTGCCTATTTAAAATCTATATAAAAACTATTTGCTTATGTCTATGCGCCAGCTAAAAATTACAAAATCCATAACCAACCGAGAAAGCCAATCACTAGAAAAGTATCTTCAAGAAATTGGAAAAGTAAACTTAATAACCCCCGAAGAGGAAGTAGCCCTAGCCAAAAGAATAAAACAAGGAGACCAATTTGCCCTTGATAAAATGACAAAAGCAAATTTGAGATTTGTAGTCTCAGTTGCAAAACAATACCAAAATCAAGGATTATCGCTCAGCGACTTAATAAATGAAGGAAATGTGGGCCTTATAAAAGCCGCTAAACGTTTTGATGAAACAAGAGGTTTCAAATTTATATCCTATGCCGTATGGTGGATTCGCCAGAGTATTTTGCAAGCACTTGCTGAGCAAAGTAGAATTGTAAGATTACCGCTGAATAAGGTAGGATTAACTAACAGGATTAATAAAGCTGTTTCGCAATTAGAGCAAGAACTAGGCAGAGCACCTAGCTCAGATGAGCTAGCCAAACTTTTAGATTTAAACAGAGCAGAAGTAGAATCTACGATTGCATCAGCATCAAGACATGTAAGTATGGATGCTCCTTTTAGTAATGGTGAGGAAAACAAACTATTAGATGTACTTGAAGACCCTAATGCAACATCTGTAGATAAAGACTTAGCGCATACTGAAAGCCTAAGCTGCGAATTAAAAAGAAGCCTGAGCTCACTTACTGATCGTCAGAAGAATGTATTAAAACTGTTTTATGGTATTGATACCGACCATCCTTTAAGTTTAGAGGACATTGGTACTCGATTTAGCCTTACTCGTGAACGAGTGCGTCAAATTAAAGACAAGGCCATTTTAAAACTTAGAAATACATCGCGCAGTAATCACTTAAAGCATTACTTAGGAGCATAGAATTCTCTCTTATTTTATAATCACATTGCCTATGCTTCCGTTAGGAGGTGTAATACCTAACATATTGGCAATGGTAGGGGCAATATCTGTCATAAATACTTTTTTACTTTTCATCCCAGAAAAAACACCCCGACCATAAAACAACAATGGAATATGGGTATCATATGCACTCCAAGCGCCATGGGATGTTCCGGTATAAGAGTATGCGTCTAAAACCGAAGGTGAAAATAAAAGCGTTACATCACCTGAGCGTTTTATAAAATAACTATTGCTATAATACTGCATTAGGAAACTAGGCATCACTACATCATTTACCCTGTTTGATTTAAAAGCCATTTGAATTAAATCATGTGCATTATAATAGGATACAATCTCTTCTATAATTTCATCGCCTTGCTTTTTATTATCAATCAAAGCATGGTTTAAATAAACCTGACAATTCATTAAACGCACACATAAATCCTTCTTCCCAAACTTTTTTTCGAGATGCTCGTTTAAGGCTAGTTGTTCTTTTTGGTCAAAGAAATAACCGGCTGGTATTTTTTTACTTTTTAGGTAATTAGGATTGTTAGCCGCACCATGATCAGCTGTTAAGAAAAGCAGGTAATTATCCTTGCCATATTGTGCATTTAAAAAGTCTATAAAACTAGCCAGATCTTTATCAAAACGCGCATAGGTATCTTCTACCTCTAAGCTATTAGGACCAAATACGTGTCCTATATAATCAGTAGCAGAAAAGCTCAAGGCTAAAAAATCTGTTTCGTTTTGTTGGCCTATTTTTTCGTTTAGAATTGCTTGTTTAGCAAAATCAAAAAGAATGCTATTGCCATAGGGTGTTTTTTTTATATATTTATTACCCATCGATTTAAAATTATAAGGGGAACTGGTTCTTGCTTGATCGCCAAATTTTCCTTCAAAATCATTTTCATCTTGCTGAGCATATAGGTACTTGCTTTTATCGGATAAGGTATTCCAACCTAGATTCAAATATTTTCTTGCAAGCCCTTTATTATTAAAACGGTTTACCCATTCAGGTAACTGATTCATATAAAATGTACTTGTCATGAAATAACCTTTCTCATCATCCATCCAGTATGAGGCATTTGATGTATGCCCACCTGGTAAAACTGCTCCCCTATCTTTTAAGGATATAGCAAAAGTGCGCGAGCGGTGATTGGTTGACAATCTTAACTCATCTGCAATCGTTGTCACTTTTAAATTGCGCGGACTAATATGTCCGGCAATTTCGCTACCGCCAATAGCATTTTCTTTTGCATCTGCTACACAATACATATTGCTAGCATTTTTTTTATCATACCAATTATTACCTACTATGCCATGAATACTTGGCACACTGCCAGTATAAATACATGCATGACCCGGCCCGGTATAAGCCGGCAAGTAATTAATATAGCAATTAGTAAACCAAGCACCTTTATTTTTTAATAAATTAAAACCTTTATTACCATAATGCTTATTAAACACATTTAAATAATCTGCACGCATTTGATCTATTACAATACCTATTACCACTTTAGGCTTATTCACGGTTTGGGCCTGAAGCGAAAACCCTCCAAAACCAATCCAGATAAGGATTAATAACTTTTTACTCATTATCCACTTTTATAATTTGTTAGCAAAAATGGGATTATTAAATAACAAATCAGAATTCTAAAGTTGTAAATTTGCACCATATCAACTTATCAAGTTTGATACTAAACATAAAGTATGGCAGATTTATTCGATAAATTTAAAAACAAAGGGACGCTAGGTCGCTATCAGCACCAGGCACATGGCTATTACGTTTTTCCTAAATTAGAAGGAGAACTTTCCAATAGAATGATGTTTCAGGGCAAAGAACGTATTGTTTGGAGCTTGAATAATTATCTTGGTTTAGGTAATCACCCAGATGTAAGAAAAGCAGATGAAGAAGCTGCAAGAGATTATGGTTTAGCTTACCCTATGGGCGCTCGTATGATGAGTGGTCATACTAGCTTGCACGAGCAATTAGAGGAGCAATTAGCTGAATTTGTATCAAAAGAACAAGCTTACTTATTAAACTTTGGATACCAAGGAATGGTATCTATAGTGGATAGCTTACTTGGCCGTCATGATGTAGCAGTATATGATGCTGAGTGTCATGCTTGTATAATTGACGGTTTGCGTATGAGTACAGCTCACCGCTATGTTTTTAAGCATAACGATATAAGTGACCTAGAAAAACAAATTCTACGCGCACAAGAAAAAGTAGGAAATACTGGCGGAGGCATTTTAGTAATTACAGAAGGAGTTTACGGCATGGCCGGAGATCAAGGTAAACTAAAAGAAATTTGTGCATTGCGTGAGAAATACGACTTTAGATTATTGGTAGATGATGCGCATGGTTTTGGTACGCTTGGAGAAACAGGCGCTGGAGCTGGTGAAGAGCAAGGTTGCCAAGACGAGATTGATGTTTACTTTTCAACCTTTGCAAAAAGTATGGGAAGTGTTGGAGCTTTTGTAGCTGGTGATTCTGATATTATCAATTACCTTATGTACAACATGCGATCGCAAATATTTGCAAAATCATTACCTATGCCACTAGTTGTAGGTAACATTAAACGATTGGAAATGCTACGTACACAACCTGAGCATAAAGAAAAGCTTTGGGCCAATGTACACAAGCTTCAAAAAGGATTGAGTGATGCCGGTTTAGACATCGGTAAAACTGATTCATGTGTAACACCAGTATTTATGCATGGTGGCATTAATGAAGCAACGCATCTTACAAAAGATCTTCGTGAGAATTTTAATATCTTTTGCTCATTAGTAACCTACCCGGTTATACCCAAAGGACAAATTATTTTACGCTTAATACCTACGGCAGTGCATACGTTTGAAGATATAGATGAAACAATTGCTGCATTTAAAGAAGTAAAAAGAAAACTAGATGGGAAAGAATATCCTAAAGAATTTGCCGAGAAGGTAGCGTCCTAATATTTTTTAAACAATACGTTTTGACCCTCTTAGAAATAAGGGGGTCTTTTATTTATAGAACAATTTTATCGTATCAAAGTAACATTGCCATTAAAGCTATTACGATATCCATTCATCCATTGCGCTTCTATCATATATATGTATACTCCGTTTTTTTGTTGCTTGCCACCATAGTTTCCATCCCAACCACGGCCATCAATATTTGTACCTTGGAAAACTAATTCGCCCCAACGGTTAAATATTTTCATACTAAACTCCTGCAATCCACTACTTAGTAATTGACGTGGAATAAAGTAATCATTTAAGCCATCGCCATTTGGCGAAAAACTATTTGGGATATTAAGGTAACAATTACGTTTTACCCATATACTATCTGTGGTACTACAACCATTATTATCTGCTGTAGCAAAATAGCGGCCCGTTTCATATATCCCAACTGATATATTAGGAGCTGTAACACCCGTACTCCATGTAAGTATCTGACTAGGGTTATCAATATCTTCTAAAACAATAAGTGAATCTAAACCGGGGCACAATTCTTTATCTTCTCCTAAGTTAATTTGAGCGTACTCATTTACTTGTATTGAAATACTAGTATCTGCATCAGGACAAACTAGGTACTGTCCATTTAGGTTTACGATATACGTACCCGGATTCTCGTAAGAATGAATTGGGTTGTGCAAATTATTTAAAACCGTTCCGTCTCCAAAATCATATGTTACATTGAATGTATTTGGTGCTATAGAATCTGTAAAGTAAACTTTTTGACCTACACATATTTCAGTGGGAGTAGCACTTAAATCAACATAAGCAGGTACGTCTACAAAAACTGTTTTTGTAATAGAATCCTTACAACCAATTGTATCTGTAATAATCATAGTTACCTGATACGTGCCTGGTGTAGTATAATTATATACCTGTTGAGAACCCACAACGCCCAACAAACTATTACCATCACCAAAATTCCAATCAAATACAATAGGTGCTGTACCTGCCAATGGCGTAGTAGAAGGACTAAAAATAAATGATTGACCTAAACAAATTGAGTCATCTCCGGCAATCCCATTATTTGAAATAAGAAAATCTGCTACTAAAGGGTGTCTTACATCAATCGCAATGACAGAATCATCAACGCAACCATTGTCAGTTACTTGTAAGATTACGTTATAACTATTTTGAACTCCGTAAATGTGTAATGGATCAGATTGTGAACTAAAGTTTCCATCTCCAAAAGTCCATTGATAATTTGGATTCCCGTTTGGATTTAACGTAGAAGTATTTGTAAAGGCGACAGTATCATTTGTACAACCTAATCCAATATCAAAATCAAAATTAGCTAAAGGGGTAAAGTCTTCTACATCAACATCTACTGAGTCTTGCCAAAAACACCCTCCTTGATCGCCAGGGGTTGAAACGGTCAAATAGTATCTTGTAAATACATTTTGAGTAACAGTAGGTGTAGGAGTCCCTGCACCTCCAATAACATTTGCGGCTGGTAACCAAGCAATATTATACGTATAGGAAGTATCGGTACCTGATACAATTCCATTTAAAGTATCAGTAAAAGGATTACAACCTGCTATAGCAAAATCAACACCCGCATTTACATTGGCATTTACAAACATTACTACAAAAGTATCCACTACTGGTACAGTACTTGAACTTGCTGTAATTACAGAATTTGCAGAAACTTGCACCATAGCATTTTGCCCCATGGGATTAATAGTTGCACTACCAGATTGAATAGTCCAAGTAATTGCACCCGCTAAACTGGTATTTAATATAGAGGGCGGAGCATCATTACAATAATAAATAGTATCCTTAGGACATACTGCACAATTGGCCATATCACTTGGATTTGGAATCGTTACGCCAACATTTGAAAAATTAAGTACAGGTCCACTGCTTAATACAGCGCTTTTAAAACCACTTGTATTATGATAGTACACTACATTATCTACGATTGCAAAACCACCTCCGGCTGTTCCCCAAGTTCCTGTTACAGCCCAGGACTGTAACAACACACCATTGGGATCATATCGTCGCATAAAACCTGGATTATTACCAGTTGTATCTGTACGTAAAACGTAAAAACTTCCATCACAATTTCCTACTACATCAAAAGGGCCCCCACTACCAAAACCAGGTATGGTAAATAATACAGTTGCATTACCTGTACCATCATACTTAGATATGGCACCACCTGCCGTATAGTTAAAAATAAAGTTTCCTGCACCACCCGGATTTACAAAACCTCCTACTCCAGCCGAGTGGCCCGTATTAACCCAAGTAACTCCATTCCAGTAAATATAGTTCCCTCCAGAAACCGCATAAAAAGTTGGTGAAGGCCCAGGGCCATTTAAATTATTTGCAACTGCTAAACCTCCCCCTCCATTAGGTATTGTATTTAATACAGGATTGGTTGCCGAAATAGGCAATGCGGGATCATAGTTTTGAATACCCGAACCTTGCTGTATGTATATAAAGCCATCATTCCCATTTTGACAGGGAGGTTGGGCTATGGCACAATGACTCAATAAAACAAAAGTAAGAATAAGAGTAAGGTATTTATCTATTGAACACATAACAACATACGTTTTGAATTGTATGAAGATACGAAATAATAGGGTATCAGCCCTTAAACCAAGCCCCTACTTGATATCAAAGATATAAGGCATACGAGCCAAAATTTTATTTTGTTGCGAACGCAATTCTTTGATTTGTAAAACAAGTTTATAATCTGCTCCTAAGTATTTTTTCATAAGTGCTACTTCCTTGTTGCCTCCAGTAGCTTGAGAAATGAACTGGGCAAAACCATCTTCTTTTTTAGGATATTCAACAATTGAATAATCTTCCAAATCTAGTTTTTTAGCTAGTGCATCTAAAGCGTCGTTCTGCGAGCCTATTACATCTACTAAGTTTAAATCCTTTGCCGCTAGTCCTGAGTATACATGCCCTTGTGCAAGCTCTTCCACTTGTGATGGTGTCATGCCTCTTGCCTCGGCTACTCGAGATTTAAATGTTACATAAACTGAGTCAAGATAAGATTGAATGAATCCTTTTTCCTGCGCCGTCATCGTTCGGTAGTTATTAGGAAAATCGGCAAACTCACCCGTTTTAACTGCATCAAAAGAAACGCCCAATTTATTATTCATGAAGTCTCCTATATTAAACATCATGCCCACTACACCTATACTACCAGTAATTGTATTTGCATCAGCAAAAATTGTATCTGCTGCACATGATAAGTAGTAACCACCACTTGCTGCTACATCACCCATACTTACATAAATGGGCATTTTCTTTCCTACTAATTGTAACTCTCTATAAATTACCTCACTTGCCAATGCACTCCCACCCGGTGAGTTTACGCGTAGTAATAATCCATCAATATTATCCTTCTTTGCAATAGCTCGTACGCTTTTTGTAAATTTTTCAGATGCAATGCCTTCACCTTCTGAGCCATCAACAATGGAGCCCGTAGCATAAAGTATTGCTATTTTACCTTTCCCTTTTTTCTTTTTTACGCTAGGAAAATATTCTCCTATACTTACGAAGCGAATGTCCTTGTCAGCATCAATATCTGATTTCTCTTTTAATAAACTTCGTACAGAATCAGAATAAACCAATTCATCAATAAAACCTAGTCGTTTTGCATCAGCTGGAAACTTCAATTCAAGATTATTTGCTATTTGTTTTAATTCTGTAGTTGACTTGCCTGTTTTCTCTGACACGGCTATCATAAATAATGAATCAATATCTGTAAGCATTGCTTTTAACTGAAACTCATTAGGACCACTAAAATCTTTACGCGAGAATGGCTCATGCGCACCTTTAAACTTACCACAGTGAAATGCTTCTGTTTTTACTCCTAATTTATCAAAGGCTCCTTTAAAGAAATTGCCAACCAAAGCCAATCCTTTAAACTCCATGCCACCTTGTGGATTGAGGAATACTTTATCGGCAACCGAAGCTAGGTAATATGATTTCTGATCACAAACCTCACCATAAGCGTATATAAACTTATCTGATTTTTTAAACTCTTTAAGCGCTTCTCTTAATTCAGAAAGACTAGCCCAACCATTAGAAGCCATACCCATTTTTATATAAATTCCTTTTATCTTCTTGTCTGTAACGGCATGCTCAATGGCACGTATTGCATCATGCAATCCACTAGTTTGAGCAGCTCCGCCTTGCAACATTGCTAAAGGATTATCAGAAGATTGCTCGCCATAAACGTTTGATGTATTAATATGCAATACGCTTTTACTGCGTACCGATTTACTTCCACTTCCACTGGCCACACCAATACCTATCAATATAAAAATACCAAGCACACAGAAAATAAAGAGTGCAGCTAAGGCAGCGAAGAAATATTTAAAAAATTGTCTCATGATTTTTTTGCTTTATTGAGGTAAAGGTATTCGCGCTTACTCGTACATTGCATATCTAATCGCATGAACGGCATATATTTAGGGATAGGCGGCAATCAAGGAAATCGAGCTAGTTTTTTAAGCAAGGCACGGCATCATATTGCCCAAGAAATTGGCCCTATAATAAAAGAATCCAGCATTTACCAAACTGCCGCTTGGGGCAAAACCAATCAAGCAGATTTTTACAATCAGGTATTATATATACAATCGGAACATACAGCTGAGGAATGCCTTAACAGATGCCTGGCAATAGAAAAAGACTTAGGCCGTAAACGCAAAGACAAATGGAGTAGCCGTACCATGGACATTGATATCCTTTTTTTTAATAATCAAATTATTAAAAAAAAGAAGCTAACTATACCCCACCCTTTTTTGCATGAACGAAATTTTGTTTTAGTTCCCATGCATGAAATTGCACCACATTATATTCATCCCGTTTTGAGAAAAAAAATATTCACACTGCTTAAAAACTCAGCAGATAAATTGCAGGTAAAAAAAGTAAGCTAAATTTGTGCATCTCCAAGTGAAGTATCATCTCATAACCATAGAAGGAAATATAGGTGCAGGCAAAACCACCTTGAGTAAATTATTGGCTGATCATTTTAATGCGCAACTAATATTAGAACAGTTTGAGGACAATCCGTTTCTGCCTAAGTTTTATAAAGATGCTGAACGATATGCTTTCCCTTTGGAACTTACGTTTTTAGCCGAGCGATATAAACAACTTAAAAAACAATTGACAAATCGGGATATCTTTCAGCCTGTTACTATTTCAGATTACCTGTTTATAAAAAGTAAACTTTTTGCCAAGGTTAATTTACCAAGCGATGAATACGAATTATACGAAACGCTTTTTGATATTATTTATCCAAACCTTCCACAACCCGAAATTTTAATTTTCTTGCAAGCCCCTATTGCTAAATTACAAGAAAACATTGCGCACCGCAATCGTGATTATGAGCAAGATATTGAAAATAATTATCTTGAAAAAATACAAGACGCTTATTCAACTTTTTTAAAAAGTCAGCCTTTTATCACCTTAATGATTGACACCACAAAAACTGATTTTTTAAACAATAAAAACCACTTTAATCAGTTAGTAAAGTATCTTGAAGCTGATTATGAAAAGGGAACGCGTTGGTTGGAGTTTGATTTGTAGTAAGTACTTCTTGTTATTTCCGCTATGCTTATTCATCTACTCATGTCAAACCAAAACTGAAAGGCTATTTTCTCCAGTGATAATTGATACAGTGGTATTGAATAAGAAACACAGAAAATTCTTTCCTTCTAATTGTGATTTTCAAACCTTGCCAATTTATTACATAGGTAATAACGTAGATTCAATAATTCTTCCCAACCGACCAATAGCAAGCTATATTCCTAAACCTATGATTAAAAGACCAGATGGAACTTTCAGTATAGATAATATTCGAAATAAGTACTTGATCGCTAAAGTATTGAATGATAGAACCCGTAATTCTGATAGTCTAAATTTATACGTCGATACAAATAAAATAATTCTACGTGAATCTTATTATGATTTAGAAAACTACATAATTGCAATTGAGCACTACCCACTTTTTATTTATAATTTATCAAAAAAAGATACTCTTTTTCTACCTCAGAAATCATCGTGGTCTGCCCAAATAACAACAGTTGACAAAAAAATAAATTTAACCAGAGCGCAGTCATGTGGCATGTATGGCCAATGCCTATTCCTCCCACCTAGGCAAATGCTCATGGGATTGATTGCCAAAAGCTATGGTGATTCCATTCTTGAAACACAAATTATGATTAACGGGATTAGCTCGAATCATTTTAATCTTTCAATAAATAAAAAAACGCTAGATAATTATATACATCAATTCCTTTAATGCATTTTGGCGAAACACAATTCTACTTCCTGTTATTGTCGAGGATGCTGAAATAAATTCAGCATGACAAGAGTCCTAGATTTAATTAGAATTTAATTCACTATCTACTTTCCAATAGCAATTATCCAATAAAACTAACCCCAATTTTTCTGTCTAGCTCTAAGAATTAATCGCAAGGAAGTATCTCGAGTTAAATAACTCCATGCCCAGTTTATAAAAATGATTAATTTGTTTCTTACGCTTAGTATCAACATAAGGTGCAGAGCCATCCAAATAAACCAAGCAATAAAGCCTGTAATAGAACCAAAAGGTGCATCCACTACAGCCTTATGTTTACCTACTGTTGCCATAGAACCTAAGTCTTTATATACAAAGTCTTTTGGTACAGCCTCTGGTTTTACTAAATTCTTGGCCAGTGTGTTTGCTTGATTAATAGCCACATTTGCTACTTGCGGGTGACCTTTCGGAAATTTTTCCGTTTCCATATAAGCTACATCACCCAAGGCATAAATATTTTCGTAGCCGTCAATTTTGTTTTGTCTATTTACTTTATAACGATTGCCTTTTTGCTCTACTTCATCAGTTAAGCCAGGTACATAATTACCTTTTACCCCTGCTGCCCAAATAACATTGTCTGATTGTATTTTGTCGCCTGTACTCAGCTCCACTGTTTGTCCGTCATAGTTGTTTACAAATGTTTTTGTAATTACCTCCACTCCTAATTTTTCAAGATACTTTTTGGCACTTGATTTAGATTTATGACTCATTACATTTAAGGGATACTCAGCACCCTCTATTAAGTATATTTTTACATCAGATACATCTAGGCGCGGATAATCCTTTGGAAGAATTACATTTTTCATTTCGGCAAAAGAGCCTGCCAACTCCACACCGGTTGGACCACCTCCTACTACTACAATATTCTTATGACCTTCGGAATCTTTTTTCTCCATCATGCGCTCAAAGTTCATGAGCATATGATTACGTATATAAATTGCCTCGTGCGTAGTTTTCATACTTAACGCATTTTCTTGCACGCTGTCATTGCCAAAATAGTTAGTATAGGCTCCTGTGGCTAGTACCAACTCATCAAATGCAACTTCACCTTGATCGGTTACAATTATATTTTGTGCTGCATTTATTGATGCAACATTTGCCATAAGGAAATCAATATTTTTGGCTCGTTGAAAAATTTTACGAAACGGAAATGAAATACTACTGGGCTCCAAACGAGCAGTTGCCACTTGATAAAACAAAGGTTGAAACATGTGGTGATTTTCACGGTCAACCAATAAGACCTCAAAGCCTTTTTTATTTCTTAGCTTTCGGCACAATTGCAAACCTGCAAATCCACCACCAATTACGACTATTTTTTTGCTGCCCATTGCTCCCATAGCTTTGTATTTTCGGGTACAAAATTACAACGCAATCTACTGGTAGCTCTCTTATTTCAACAATATCAAACAAAGCGGGATTCTCAAAAAAATGCGTTATTTTATTGTTTTTTAAACAAAAACTAGCTTTTTCAGACTAAATTCGCCCAAAATCTTAAAAAAAGAGTCCCATTATGGCAAAACAACACATCGTAGATTTATTAGGTAAAGACGCCGAATACTACTTAGAGCACACATGCAAAACAATTGACAAAAAGCAGTTGCATGTTCCTTCTAAAAAAACAATTGAAACTTCATGGATTGGTTCGAACAGAAATATTCAAACCTTGAATAGTATCGCTCGTTTATTAGGACACGGTCGTTTAAAAAATACAGGTTATGTATCTATACTACCTGTTGATCAAGGAATAGAACATACAGCGGGTGCATCTTTTGCTCCAAACCCTATTTACTTTGATCCTGAAAATATTCTAAAACTAGCCGTCGAAGGTGGTTGTAATGCAGTAGCTTCAACTTATGGTGTACTAGGAAGTGTAGCACGTAAGTATGCTCACAAAATTCCTTTCATTGTAAAAATTAATCACAATGAATTATTGACCTACCCAAATACATTTAACCAAATTATGTTTGGTAATATTAAGGACGCATGGAATATGGGTGCTACGGCAGTAGGTGCTACTATCTATTTTGGTAGCGAGCAAAGCGAGCGTCAAATTCAAGAAATTGCAGAAGCATTTGAATATGCACATGAGTTAGGTATGGCTACTGTGTTGTGGTGTTACTTACGTAACCCAGGTTTCAAAAAAGACAGTACGGATTATCACGCATCAAGCGATGTAACTGCTCAGGCAAATCACTTAGGAGTTACGTTACAAGCTGATATTATAAAACAAAAACTTCCTACAAATAATGGTGGTTTTAAAGAAATTAGTTTTGCTAAAACACATGACGATGTATATAAGAAATTGACATCTGATCACCCGATTGATTTGTGCCGTTATCAAGTAGCTAACTGTTATATGGGCCGCGTAGGCTTAATTAACTCTGGTGGAGCAAGTGCAGGTGCAACTGATTTAGCTGAAGCTACAATGACTGCCGTAGTAAACAAGCGTGCAGGAGGTATGGGCTTAATTAGCGGACGAAAAGCATTCCAAAAAGACATGAAAGTGGGTGTTAAGTTATTAAATACAATTCAAGACGTTTATCTTGATAAGAGTATTACGTTAGCGTAAATCTTTTTAAAAATCACTAATCTCGGCACGCTATAGCTTGCCGGGATTTTTTTATTCCCAAAATAAAACATGCGCATAACCTGCCGTTTTAGACTAATAATTAAAGAATTGAATTTAGCACCATTTGCTCAAAAAACTGCCCATAACTATCTATATTTGGTATAATAACGAAAGAATATGGTGTAATAATCGATATTACCCCGTTGCCAACAATTAGATGAAAACGTACAAACCAACAACTGCCGATTTAGATAGAAAACTTGATTCCAAAATAAAGGAAAAGTTTTCCGCTAATTTTATGTCGAATGCTAAATGGAAAAAACTGATTGATGGATTAGTGGAAAACGCTGAACTAATCAAAAGAATAAATTTCAGAAAAGTGCTTGATGGAAGAATGGGTCAACTATATATTACAGCGGATTTGTGTTACGATTTCGACTATTGGAATATCGGATTTGAAGGGATGAATTCTTTTAATGATTGGCTATTATACAAAGAAATTGAATGGATTAGTTTTCCGACCGAATTTTTAAACAACAAAAATAATGTTGAATCTCAAAATATTGAGGAAATTGAAAAGGTATTAAAGAAAATAGGTGAATTCAGAATATCCAAAAATAGTAATGAACTGAAAATGAATTGCTACGGATAAAAATAACTGTTGGCAACACCGTATATAATTTATTGCTGGCTTCTTGCCTACTTGCGAAAGTCCTCCCGGACTTTCTTTGTCCGTAATTATTTACTAAATTAGATGCTTGAAACACGCAACAAACCATATACAAACACGTTAGCAATAACTAAAAAATAATTAATGAAACTATTCCTAATTTTAATATTTCCTATTTTATTAATTTCTTCTTGTTCTACTGGACAGACTAAAAACAGATTTCACGAAATCAATATTAACCCGGGAATTTCAGATACAATAAACCAAATCACAAGTTCCGCTAACGGAGTTTCCATGGGTAAAATGGAAGTAAGAATGTATGAGAATGACAGTTTGATTATCGATACTTACAATGAGAGACAAATCGAATTCTTCACTATGTCGGAACAAATAAAAGACACAATTAGAATTACAGGATTTGCAGGAATGTTTGCGGGGTTTGGATTTTATCTTGATTTATTTAAAGACAAGTACGAACTAACTTGTTTAGCAAAATCAGATGTCCCAATCTACAAGTACAAAGAAAATGATACCAAACTTATTCATGGACTTTCTGTTTATTGTTATGAAACCAAACTTGAATTGACGAAAAATCCAGACTACAAAAATTTGGGAGAAATTTCAGGATATTTGGAGTTGAAAAGTGATGACTTTTGGGAAGAATCAAATGGAAAAACTAAAAAATACAAAATGGAATTAAGAGCATTTTTCAAAGCAGACAAACCACTAAATGCGAAATGATAGCAATTGCTAACACCAGCTATGAAGTAATGCGGGCAACATTACAAACCGAAACCCTCCTACTGCAAAAATGTCAAAGCAAAGTTTTGACCTTAGAAAAATATAAGATAAAACCTTAGCTTTGACTTACAACACATTAACCCTTATCCCGCCCTGCGGGACTTCGCAATCCAGCAGTGGGCATAGCCAAATCGTTGAGCAAGTATTAAATAATATTATTTGCACCTTATTATTACAACTTCTAAACACAAAACCAAAATGAAAAAAAACATATTATTAGTCTTATTAATTTGCGTAATTAGCTCTTGTAGTCTTTTTAAAAATAGCGAGTCAAGCAAAATTGAAAAAAATAATTTAGTAGGGCTATGGTCAGAGCATTGGGGAACGGACAAACTAAATCCAGAGACGGATATTGATTACGTAGATACAATCAAAGTAGAATTAAACAGAAATGGAAAATTTGTAATGAGGTGTATAAACAGGTCAAATTATATTTATAGAAATATTAAATCACAAGACAACAAACTATCCTTTGAAATGGAAAATACAGAAGATAAAAATGAAAAGTTCACTTTGCAATATTCCTTCTTCCTCCTAAATAAAAACCTTTACAATGGAGAAATGCTAAATAGCCGTGGATCAAAGGCCAGTATTCAATTGAGACGAATATTAAAAGAATAAGGCAAGGCTTTTAAACTTCCTTGTTAATAAGCGGTCTAGGTACATATGAAAAACCCTTATTTACTAAAAAATTGCATCCCTCTTTTATATCTTCTTATGCTTTTTACCCTTTTGGGTTGCCAAAAGAATAATACTTCTAATGACCAAAATGTATACCTTGAATTAAGTGAAATTAGCTTTAAAGAAACATCAAGAAGTCAATCCTTAGACCCTCCAAATGGTGGCTACCAGCCAGACAATCCAAATTTTAGTATTACAGATCCTTCCACCTGGACAGGAAATATGGCGCAGTATGTTTTAACGCACATCTCTTATTCTGTAAGTTTTAATGTTTATAATTCTGGTACGGGAGTGGCAAGAAATGTAGAGGTGGATTTATATTTAAAAGACGAGTCGGGTTATGAATCGGTCAAAACTGTTTCAATGGGCGCGATAGACCCAGGAAGACACCTAAGTACATCAGCCTATCACTTGAGTCAAAATGACGAATTAAAAAGTTGTTCTGGAGAAGTGTTTTGGGGCGACCTCTAAATTCCCCCTTAGAAAATTAATGTTGCATTTCATTAGCATGGGCCAATAACAACAAAAAAATATTCCACCCTGTAGATTGTCTGCAAGCTTATTTTGTACTTTTATACTCATAATGCAGTACGAAATAGACGAGAGCATGAGAAGCTCACTAATTTATATGTTACACACTATGGCCATGCGAGATGGCATACTCCATAGGAATGAGATGCATTTTATCCAAGGCATCTTGGACGAGTATCAATACGATTTATCCATGTTAGAGGATATGCCGGAAAATTTTGATATTAATAAAGTGGTATTGCCAGAGTTGTATGCTGAGCGAATGGAAATGTTATACAACCTTATGTACCTAATGAAGCTAGATGCCAATGTAACCGAAGCTGAAATTAAGTTTGTAAGAAGCCTTACATTAAAGTTTAGCGTGCAACCTAAACTAGTTGAAGAGCTTGTAGGCATTATGAAGGAATATGAAAACAAATTGATTCCTAAAAAAATGATACTGGATACTATCAAAAAGTACATGAACTAGTGAAACATATTGCTTCATTATTTGGCCAATCATTAGATAATGATCAATATGATATTACACTTACCTTATTAAGTATCGATTGCAAATATGATATGGGTAGTGAAATGATTACAGGTGCGAAAAATATTATTGATTCCTATGAACAAAACATGATAGCCGGCCGTAAAAAAATGGATCGGCTTGAATGGGGCCAAAGCACGATTGATGAAATATCGTCAAATGAGTTTATTGTAAATTTTACAGACAAATTGTATCACAAAAGTGAACAATACACCTTTAGGTGTCAACAACGGCTATTCATTAATAAAGAAGGTAAAATCTACCAAATTGAACATATCACTGATAAAGCTGCTTGGCAAAAGCTCCAAGAATGGTATAAATCCGTTGGTATTCCTACAAGCTAAATTTAAATGAAATAACGTTTCATTTTGCGTAATCTGACCTTAGATATTTACTTTTAATCCTTTCTAAATTATGAGCGAAGTGAAAAAAGCAGGTTTTGGAACCCTGCCCGTTTTTTTAACGGCAATTTCCACTATTCTTGGTGCGGTTATGTTTCTACGTTTTGGTTTTTCTGTAGGATCCGTAGGATTTATAGGTACAGTTGCTATTGTAGTTATAGGTCACTTAGTTACGATTCCTACTGCCATGGCATTAGCCGAAATTGCAACCAATCAAAAAGTTGAAGGTGGTGGTGAATATTTTATCATTTCCAGATCTTTTGGAATAAATATAGGTGCAGCGATCGGTGTTGCATTATTCATGTCGCAGGCTGTAAGTGTAGCCTTTTATATTATCGCTTTTGCCGAGGCTTTTACAGCGCTTGAACCTTGGATTAACTCAATGGGATACATCATGCCCAACATGCGTTTCTTTTCAGTACCTGCTTTAATATTATTAATACTACTCATGGTAACCAAAGGTGCAGACCTTGGTATGAAAATGCTTTATATCGTAGTAGCCATTTTAGGAGTATCACTTGTGCTCTTTTTTATGGGTGGCAATGCAACTCCTGAATTTACAAGCAACGGCGGCTTGTTTACACAATATGCAGCTAAGGGTGGTTTCTTTGCTGTATTTGCAATTATTTTTCCAGCATTTACAGGTATGACAGCAGGTGTAGGACTATCGGGCGATTTGAAAAACCCTAGTCAATCTATACCAAGAGGAACTTTATTTGCAACCCTAGCTGGGATGGTCATTTATATTTTCATGGCCTATAAATTATATACGAGTGCTAGCATGTCTGACCTAGAAGGCGATCAGTTAATTATGCAAAAAATAGCTCTTTGGGGGCCTATTATTCCTATTGGATTAGCAGCGGCAACTATTAGCTCGGCTATAGGATCTTTTATGGTAGCACCACGCACTTTACAAGCTTTGGCTGGCGATAAAATTTTTCCTGGTCGAAGAATGAATTACTGGTTTGCTAAAGGAGTTGGCGATGCCAACGAACCAAGAAATGGCACCATAGTTACGGCAGCAATTGCCCTTGTATTTGTACTAATGGGCGATGTAAATGCCGTAGCAGAAGTTATATCTATGTTTTTTATGGTAACCTATGGTTCCCTTTGTTTGATTTCGTTTTTACAGCATTTTAGCGGCGACCCTTCATACCGTCCTACCTTCAGATCTCGTTGGTACATTTCTTTACTAGGTGCTTTGCTTTGTATCTTTTTAATGTTTAAGATTAATACCGTATATGCCATTGCCGCTATCCTATTAATGGTTGCCATTTACTTTGGTATTGGTCTTTACCTAAAAGGGAATAAAGGAATGGCTCAAATATTCCAAGGTGTTGCTTTTCAGTTTGTAAGAAGGTTGCAGGTATTTCTTCAAAAATCAGATAAAGATCAAAGTGCAAAAAGTTGGAGACCATCCGTGGTAGGTCTAAGCCAAGATACTTTTGCTCATGACGATGCTTTTGACTTAATGCGATGGATAAGTAATAAGTATGGCTTTGGAACTTATATCCATTATCATAAAGGATATTTTTCTAAAGAGACCATGGAACTTGCTCGACAAAGTAAAATGGATATCATGACCAATACACAGAAAAAACAATCGAGTGTATTTATAGATACGCTTGTGTCACCTTCTAATACCAATGCCATTGTACAAGTACTTCAACAACCTAGTGTATCAGGCCATGACCACAATATGTTGCTTCTTGAATTTAAGCAAGGGAATAATGAATGGTTACAAGAAATTGTAGAAAACTATAACTTAATCAAAACGGCTCAACATGATGTTGCTGTATTATCTATTAGCCCCAAAGGATTTGGGAAACAAAAAGAAATTCATGTTTGGATAAAACGAGAAGATGTTCAAAACGCTAATATGATGATCCTTATGGCCTACATAATATCAGCACATAAGGAATGGCGTAAAAGCGAAATAAAAATATTTGCAGCCTTTGATGAGGAGCATATGCAATCAGAAAAAGAAAAATTAATAGAGCTCACACAAAGTGGTAGACTTCCAATAAGCGCTATGAATATTACCGTTATAGAAATAAAAGAAGACACCAACATTAAAGAGCTCATTTCAGAAAAATCTGAAGATGCCGGATTAACGATTATTGGTTTTCATGAGAGCCGTATGAAAAGCATGGGCACTGAAGTATTTAAAGGTTTTGATAGATTAGGGAATACATTATTCATGAATACATTAGACGTTAAGGATATTAAATAAGCTTATCTATATTTACACTGAATGTCTTGGCTCAAAAACATTTCTGGTAAGTATAGTTTATTGCTTTGTTTTATATTTCTTTATTCAGCTTCTAAAGTTGGATATAAAATTGGCAGATGGAAATCCAATACTATTTTAAACTGGGACATCTCGGGCTATCACCTATACCTCCCTGCCTTACTCATACATAAGGATATAAAGGAATATAAATTTTATGAAAAAATAGATAAGGAATACAAACCTTCTCTTGAAACAAAATATTACGGGATAGACAAGCACCCTACAACGAAGTACAGGGTAAATAAATACTCATGTGGCGTTAGTATTTTTCAACTTCCTTTATTTATAGCTGCTAATATTTATGCTAGCATTACATATCATAAACTTGACGGTTACTCAACACCATACCAAATTGGTGTTTTACTGAGTTCCATCTTATTTGTTTTTCTTGGCTTATTAGTATTGCGTAAATTTTTATTACAATATGGTTTTAAGGATATTCCAATAGCTATCACCTTGCTTATCCTTGCTTTTGGTACAAACTTATATTCTTATGCTGCTTATCAACCTGGTATGGGTCACCCCTACTCGTTTTTCTTATACGCTTATATTTTATTTCTTACACAACAACTGTTTCTTACTTATCGCAAAAAACATTTCGTTCTATTGGGCTTATGCATTGGCTTAGCCATTCTAATTAGACCAGTTGATATTTTTGTTGTGCTCATTCCATTATTGTGGACTGGCAAAAACTTTACGATTACCTACAAAAGAATATTTACAGAACATACACTTAGTGTTGTTTTGGCAACAATGGCTTTGATTGTTGTTTGGCTACCGCAGCTCGTTTATTGGAAAACCATAACTGGTTCATTTTTCTATTATTCCTATGGCCAAGAAGGATTCGATTTTACCAATCCCCACATTTTAAAAGGGCTTTTTAGTTATCAAAAAGGATGGTTTATTTATACGCCACTTGCCTTAGTAGGTTTTATAAGCTTAATTGTTTCATTAATTAGTAAAAAATATAAATCATACGCAATTAGTGCACTTGTTTTTTATGCTGTTTCGTTCTTTGTTATTTTCTCATGGCACCAATGGTATTATGGCGGAAGTTTTGGAGCACGCGTTCTTATCAATTCATTACCGCTTTTGGCTATCCCATTTTGCTCCCTAATTGAAAAAATTGCCCGTAGTAAACTAATTATTAAATTAGCTTGCTTGATTGTCCTTGTAGGCTTAGTAAAGCTAAATTTGTTTCAATGTTGGCAATATGACAGATCAATCATTCACTGGGACCAAATGAACAAAGAATAC
The DNA here is from genome assembly GCA_937981995.1 of uncultured Chitinophagaceae bacterium. GTDB lineage: Bacteria > Bacteroidota > Bacteroidia > Chitinophagales > Chitinophagaceae > JAGNRR01. The sequence goes on along the minus strand of CALJNC010000031.1, from coordinate 36,029 downwards.
TACTGGCGGGTGTTTATGAAGGAAGAAGTCAGTGATTCAGACCGAGAATTGTTATATTAATCTAAGTTTTACTCCTTGATGGCTATTCTAGCTTAACAAATTATACAATATCCGTATTTTTAACGTTAGAAGCATAAGTACATTTTGAGGCGGGTCATATTTATTATAGGAATACTTTTTTATTCCATGAGTTCCTTTGCACAGCAAAGTAATATTGCCGTACAAAATATTCGTTCAAAAAAAATTGCTACCAAACAAAATTCAATTCAGTTAGATACTTTTAGCATCGTTCCTGGTTCCCTAATTTGTATAGCGGATAGCAGTACATACAAATTGGATTATGCTACTTCTATACTTTATTGGAAAACAAAACCATCACAAGATTCCTTGCAATTTACTTATCGAGTTTTTCCGTTTTCTTTTGTAAAAAAATATCAGAACAAAGACTACGGCTTAAATTATGATACCAATTTTGCGATGCAGCCCTATACTTATTCCGCTACCGATGTAAAAAATACTGGACCCTTTGTTGATTTTGGAAACATAGATTATTCAGGAGCTTTTGGACGTGCTTTGTCTTTTGGAAATAACCAAGATGTTGTATTAAATTCTCAATTTAATTTGCAGCTCGAAGGTGACCTAGGCGATAGCATTAAAATAAGAGGAGCTATTACTGATAATACCATCCCATTTCAACCGGAAGGTAATACACAGCAAATACAAGAATTTGACCGAGTATCCATACAATTAGAACGTAAAAACACCCGCGTAACCGCAGGTGATTTTGACATGCGCAAACCCAATGGCTACTTCATGAATTTTTATAAGCGAGTGCAGGGAGCACATATTGAAACCAAGCAAAAAACAAAAAAGGGAGCCAATAAATTAAGCGCTATTGGATCATTTGCCAAAGGTAAATGGGTACGCAACCAAATTACCGCCTTGGAAGGAAACCAAGGTCCTTACAAACTTACAGGGCCCAATGGTGAAACATTTTTTATTGTACTAGCAGGTACCGAGCGAGTGTACATTGATGGTCAACAACTTGAGAGAGGAGAAAATAAAGATTACATAATTGATTACAATACGGCCGAGGTAACCTTTATGCCGCGCAGGTTAATTACTAAAGACTTGAGAATTTTTGTAGAATTTGAATTTGCAGATCGCAATTATTTAAATTCCATGCTTTATGTAAGCGACGAGTATGAAGTGAATAAAAAACTAAAGCTAAGGTTGAGCGCCTACTCAAATCAAGATGCTAAAAATCAACCCATACTAGTAGAAATTGATTCTAACCAAAGAAATTTTTTAGACGGGATTGGAAATAATATTGAAAACGCATTGTATCCATCCATTGTACGAGATGATACATTCAGCAATGAGAAAATACTATACAAGCAAATTGATACCCTAGTAGGCACAACCTTATTCAATAATGTTTATGTTTTTTCTACAAATCCGGATAGTGCTAAATTTAGACTATCCTTTTCGCTCATAGGACAAGGACTGGGAAACTACATCCAAAGTATCAACTCAGCCAACGGGCGAGTGTATCAATGGGTTGCGCCAATCAATGGAATACGACAGGGTAATTATGAACCTGTAGTAAAATTAGTGACACCCAAAATGCAACAAATGATTGTGGCCGGTATGGACTATGAGTTAGACAGTAATAAAAGTTTAAAAATAGAAACCGCTGTAAGTAACTATGACCCAAATACGTTTTCAGCGGTTGGCAACAATAGTAATTTGGGAGTAGCTCAAAAAGTTATTTACAATGAAAAACGCTCACTGGGCAAGCAATGGAGCCTGAACTCTGAGGTGAATTATGAGTTTGTACAACAAGATTTTAATAGAATTGAACGATTCAGAAATGTAGAATTTATAAGGGATTGGAACGTAACAGAACAAGAAGACAAAGCAAATGAGCACCTAGGCAAGGCAAGTGTTTTACTTACCAAAGACAAAGGATTAGGCCTTGGATACACCTTTGGCACTTTTCAAAGAGGTAACAGCTACAAAGGCTACCAGCATATACCCGTTATCTTTTATAAGAAAAAGGACTTCAAATTTAAAGCAAGTGGAAATACCATTTCGCAACAATCATTAATTGCCAACACCACTTTTTTTAGACCTATCGTTGAAGTAGAAAAACAATTTAGCAAACTTAAAAACCTTGTAATAGGAAGTAAATATTTGCAAGAACGAAACACCTACAGAAATCCCGAAACGGACACCTTGCTTCCGAATGCATTTGCTTTTAACGAACTTCGGTTTTATGCTCGCAATAATCCAAAATCAAAAAAGCAATTTGACCTAAACTATATGTACCGTAAAGATTTTTTGAAAAAAAATAATGAACTAACGCAAGCTAATTACTCTCACAACGTACAATTAAACGGTCAGATACTTTCAATAAAAAACCAGCAAATAAAATTTACAGCATCTTACCGTCAGCTAAAGATTGAAGACTCATTGATCTCAACCCAAAAAGCAGACGAGAGTTTATTAGGACGAGTGAATTATACTTTTAGGTTTTTTAAAGGTTTACTAGGTGGAAATTTATTGTATGAATTTGGTAGTGGTCAAGAACAAAAAAGAGAATTTACTTATGTAGAGGTTCCTGCAGGGCAAGGTATATACGTTTGGAGAGATTATAACAATGATAATTTAAGGCAGTTAAATGAATTTGAAATTGCGCAATTTCCTGATGAGAAACGCTTTATAAAAATATTTACACCTACCAACCAATACGTTAAAGCCAAATACTCACAGTATACCCAATCTATTGCGTTTAACCCTCGTAGCATTTGGAATAAGTCAAAACTAAAAGGAATAAAAAAGGGACTCTCCTACTTATTTGTTCAATCCTCAATTCAATTACAAAACCGCTTTATCGGAGAGCAAGGCATTGAACAATACAATCCCTTTATATTTCAGGGTAATGATAGTTTATTATTACAAAATAGCGCTAATTTCATTAATTCTGTTTTCATTAATCGATTTAGTAACAAATGGGGAATTGATTATATACAATCCAATGCAAATGGACGAACACTATTAAACTATGGAATAGATACTCGAAAAAACTTTGAGCACTTAATAAGAGCTCGGGTAAATATCACTAAAAAAATTACATACAATCAAAAATTAAAAACGGGCTATCGCTCCTTTGCGTCTCAGTTTCTTGCAGATAGGAATTTCTTTATTAAACAACAATATCTTGAACCTCAGTTGAGTATAATTCTCCGAAAAAACCAACTTAGAATCTCTACAGGATATAAATATGACACGCGAGAAAATACCGAAAACACAATGAATGAGTCAGCAATTTCGCATGCCGCTAATTTATCTGTAAAATATAATATGCCTTCTTCCGGTATCATCAATTCTAAAATTACTTATAATAATATTGTTTACTCAGGCGATGCTAATTCAAGTGTGGGCTATGCAATGTTGGATGGTTTACAAAACGGTAAAAACTTTCTTTGGACACTCTCGCTTGACAAAAAAATATCTAAATCAGTAGAAATGAGCTTACAATACGAAGGCAGAAAAGCAGGTGATGCTGAAGTAATACATACGGGCCGAGCTACCGTACGTGCTATATTTTAAATAAAAAAACAACTACCTTTAACGCCTATGGCAACTTTCTCATTTACTTATCAAAAGTTTAATGCTATTACTGAGCTAGAAGCTATTCAGCAGGAGCTTATAACCAAAGCAAATGAAGCGGCTACCACTGCCTATGCTCCTTACTCAAAGTTTAATGTAGGTTGTGCCGTACTACTGGATAAAGATAAAATTATTGTAGGTAGCAATATAGAGAATGCTTCTTATCCTGTTGGTCTTTGTGCTGAGCGCAACGCGCTTGCCCATGCAATAAGCAATTATCCTTCGGATAAAATTCTACAAATAGCTATCAGTTATTTATCAAATAAAAATGATAGTGACCCTATTTCTCCCTGTGGTATGTGTAGGCAATTTATACTAGAATGTCAGCAGAAAAACGGCAACCCTATCCAAGTATTACTGCATGCACCCAATGGAAAAACAATTGTAATTAAAGATGCCAACGATCTTTTACCTTTTGGATTTACAGGAGTATTTCTTTAAAGACGAGCGGCTAGCTTACGATCCCATTTATATACATCTTTAACCTTAACCACATTGCCAGCACTATCCACGGCATTGGTTAGGTAAACAATGTGTACACCCACATCTCGTTTTACTTTCACTGATTTTGTTTGCTTTCGTTTGATTACTTTTTCAATACCATCTTCATTATAAGTAGTATCTCTAAGTATAAATGAAGCAAAATCTTTTGGGTGATGTACTCTTATACAACCTGAACTAAAGGCTCTATATTTTCTGCCAAAATCACCTCTATGGTTTGTATCATGTAAGAAAATTGCCTCCTTATTTGGGAAGTTAAATTTCACGGAGCCTAAGGCACTATTTCTTCCAGGATTTTGGCTTATTGAGTAGCGTTTATAATTTTTAGCATTAATACGCGAAGGATTAATTTTTCTTCCTCTACGATCACGTGCAACTAATCCTCTTCGAGCTAAATAAGAACCTCCTCTGCGCTGTATCCCTGGCAATATTTCTTGCTTCATGATAGTAGGTGGCACATACCATGGTGGGTTAAAAACTATATTACTAAGCTTAGAATCTAATGTCGGCGTTTTACGAGATAACCTACCTACAACCGCGCGCATATTAAATGTCACAGAGTCTTCTTCAAAATAACTTACTTCCATTTGAGGAATGTTTACCCAAATAAACTCTTCCATGAAATCCTTTTGTAACCAACGCATGCGCTCCATATTCAAGCCAAGCTGTTTAACAGTTTCGCTACTTTCTTGAGTTAAAGAAGCAACCGTTGCAGAATCAAATTGACCGGTGGGAGCAATCCCATACTTTTTCTGATACCCCATTAAAGCACTTATGGCTTCGTAATCCCATACCATTTTGGTTTTATCCAAGCTTGTATCTGCCACCTTGGATAAGATACTGCGTAAGGCACGTACTTTGATTGAGCTATCTCCCTCCACCAAGTTTTCTGGCAATTCTGATTTAGAAATCCTGTATTTATTAAGCTCCTCTAATTTAGTAGAAGTTTCTCTAAACTTTTTGTACCAAGGATGCGTGGGCCTTAATTCATTTAAAATAGTACCAATCGGTTTTTCATTTACCAAACCAATTATTGAATCAATACTCCAGGCAGTATCATTTACATTTTGCCAGTTTTCATCAATTTCCAATGGTTTTACTTTACCGTAAAGTAAATCTTTAGAAAACTGCACAAAAGCATGACTCATCATATAATCAGCTTTTTGCAAATCTTGAGAGCTTACATTTTCAATATTTTTAACTACAGAGTCAAGAAAAGAAAAGTGATAATCTAATGGATTTAAACCTTCTGCCCTAGACAATGAAATTTGTTTAACTAACTCCTTCGCGTTTTCAGTAAGACCTAATTTATCAAACCATTTTGAAGACTTTACAGTATAAAGTTTCTTAAGATCATCAAATGAACTTGTTGAATCTTTGCCTAAGATGGCAGTTAAATTTTGAAAAGAATCAATAGAAATCTTGTCATTTAAAGCACCAATATCAATCACCTCGGATTTAAAAATATTGGAAATTTTAGACCCTCCCCCTTCATTTTTACATGATGTAAATGTTAGAAAAAGCCCCAAAAATGGGATTATAGCTGTTGTTAATCTTTTCACGGGTAATAAGTCTGCAGTAAAAGTAAAAAAAAATTACATTTGCTAACAATATCCGTAAGGGTTAACTACAAATTATGACTGAGCAAGAAATTTTGCAAGCATTTAAAACTGGGGTAAATAAAGAAAAAGCACTTTCTTCGTTAATGGATACCTATCAGCAAAAGCTATATTGGCATATTAGAAGACTCGTTGTAAATCATGAAGATGCAAACGATGTGTTGCAACATGTTTTTATTAAAGTTTGGAAAAACTTAGAGAAGTTTAGAGGAGAATCAGGTATTTATACTTGGATGTATCGTATTGCTTCTAACGAATCATTTACCTATTTGCGTAAAGAAAAGAAAAGACGCTCCATTAGTATTGACAATGAAGATATGGATTTGGGCAATCAACTTAAAGCAGATCAACACTTTAGCGCAAATGAAATGGAATGGAAACTACAAGTTGCCATGCAAAAATTGCCAGAAAAACAAAAAGCAGTATTTTCATTGAGGTATTACGATGAAATGCCCTACAGCGAGATATCCGAAGTCCTAGAAACCTCAGAAGGAGCCCTGAAAGCCAGTTATCATCACGCAGTAAAAAAAATTAAACAAATGCTTACGGAAGATTAAACTTTCGAGCCAAAATAAAGTCTACAATACGTGAAAAATAAGCACCAAAATATAAATAATGAACTCAAAGAGTTAGGCGTTCCGCTGGAACATAAGCCTGACATGCCTTTGAGTGCCCCTACTGGCTATTTTGATACTTTTAAAAAGGATACCTTGGAATTGATTAAAGCAATTGATTTTGTTGAAAATCTACCCAAAAATATGCCCCAAGAAGTGCCTAATAGCTATTTTGAGGATTTCAAATCTGAAATGCTTGAACAAGTAGATGTTTTAGAATTTGAAAAAGCAATGTCTAAGGAGATGCCTCAAAACGTACCAGCAGGTTATTTTGAGCAATCTAAGTTAGATATCCTGGCTAAAATTGAATCAGAAAATACTGAGACACAAACTAGTCCATTAACCGTTACAAGAAGCAATAAACGAAAAAACTGGGCTTTAGCTGCTAGCATGGCTTTGATTTTAAGCGCAGGTTTATTCTTCGTAAATACAGATAGCGCGGCTATAGATATTGAAAATGAATTATCTAATGTTTCTATTGAAATGATAGATGAATATATTGATCAGCATGAGTACGATTTTGATGCATATGAGATGCTTGAAAACCCGCAGGTGACTACACAATCAATGCAAACCTTAGAAGAAGAGATTTTACAAGAAACTGAAAATCTAAGTAATGAAGAAATATTCGAATATGTACTTTAAGAAAATAGTAAGTGTTGTTTTAATAACTTTATTTAGCTTCTCAGCTTTTGCCCAAGGCACTGGTAGTAAGCACGATAAAATTGAAAACCTAAAAATTGCATTTCTTACAAAAAAGCTTAACCTTTCTAATAAAACAGCTCAAGATTTCTGGCCTATTTATAATGAATTTGATCATTCCAAGCAACGTTTGTTTAGAAAATACAAACAGCAATATCGTGAGCAAAATTTAAGCATGCAAGATGTTGAGCATCGTATGGAACGCGAAAAAGAATTTCTGCAGTTACGAAAGAAATACATTAATCGATTTGCTAAAGTATTGACACCCGTACAGCTTACCGATTTAAAACGCTCAGAAAGACAGTTCAAGAAACTATTGCTAAAAAGAGTTCAACGCCGCAAATAATTAAAGTTTTGACATAGGAAGTTTTACATCATGGTAAAACAAAAATGTCCAATCTTCTTCTTTACCCTTTGCAGCATATTCTTGCCTTAGTTCCAAACTTCGCTTCCCGTCAAAATCATACTTGGCGATATACCTAAACTTTAATTGCTTTAGCTGTGGGGCTACATCGCCACCAAAAAAGTATTTTCCTTTTAATGTATGTATAAGCATAGAGGTATGATGCGGACAATGGCCGCCATCTTCTTCATAATCTATAAAGTCAAAAATCTTACCTCCTTCAAACCACGAAATAGTCGCTCTTTCTTGCAGCAGTTTAATCTCCTCTGTATTATATGACAAGCTATTTTTTGTATCTGATGCAAAATTATACTCGTTACTATTTATATGATAAACAGCTTTTTTAAAAGTCAGTTCTAAGTTTCCTTCTTTCTTATAAAAAAAACCTCCTGCATGATCTTTATGCAAGTGAGACATTACTACATCTGTAATATCATCAGCTTCTAAGCCATGCTTTGTAAGATTATCAATAATTTTTAAATTTCCGGTATCAGGATTATCAAACCCTAGTCCGGCATCCAATAAAATATTTTTATCAGTTGTAATGATAAGAAATGGTTGAATTTCAACTAATAAAGACCCTCTACTACGTTCCTCTAAAATATCCTTATCTATATCAAACGGATAAAATATTTTATCAAACCCAATTGTATAGTATCCTTCATTCAAGGGGAAAATTTCTGCTCCTACCATATTACTTATCTTAAAATCATACTGCGATCAGCATCTAACCTGATTAATACAAAAATCATTATGGTAAACGTGAGCAAACTTGTACCACCATAACTAACTAATGGCAACGGGATGCCAATCACGGGTGCAATTCCTATCGTCATTCCTAGATTTATCAATACATGAAAAAATAAAATCCCAGCTAAGCCGTAAGCAAATACTCTACTAAACTTAGAGCGTTGGCGCTCAGCTATAAAAGAAATCCGCAAGATTAATGCCATATAAAGAATGACTAATATCATGGACCCTAAAAAACCAAATTGCTCCGCCACACTACAAAATATAAAATCAGTGCGCTGCTCGGGAACCCAATCATTTTTAGTTTGTTCACCATTTAAAAATCCTTTCCCTAAAAAACCACCGGAGGCTATCGCAATTTTTGATTGTCGTACATTGTATTCTGCCGCACTTTCTATGCCGTTATCCTTACCTTGCGAGTATACTTCAGGTACCTCTTGGCCTATCATAGTATATATCCTTTCAACTTGATAGGCTTTTAAAACTTTAGTAAAAGTAAATGGTACTAATACCTGAGAAAATATCAAGGCTACGACAGCAATTCCTATTGTATTAAACAAATAACTTTTCTTCTTCTTTATTTTTTTTCTATTAGAAAAAATCACAAATAGAGCGACAACCGCTATGAGAATAGCAAAGACCATTTGTGACATAAGTAGCGTAGCAACCGTTAGGAAAATAAGGCCAAAGCCCAAAAGCAAAATCCAATTAGGTAATCCTTCGCGATACATGGCTAAGAAGAAAGAGAAATAAACTAAGGCTACTCCTGTTTCTTTTTGCAATAAAATAATTACAGCAGGAAATAAGGCTAAACCCATAGCGATATAACGGTTTCGTTTATCAAGATAATTTGTTTCTACAGATGAAAGGAATTTGGCTAAAACCAAAGCTGTAAAAAACTTAACCATCTCAGCAGGCTGAATTTGTATAGGACCCACCACCAAAAAGGAACTAGACCCATTTACCTCACGACCTAAAACCAAGGTTATTAAAAGTAAAAAGATACCAACCCCGTATGATAGAAATGCCAGGTTAGGAAAGGTTTTACTATCTGTAAAAAGTATAACTACAGAAATAAGCATTCCAATACACAAGAAAATCAATTGACGCATATAACTACGATCCATTTGAAAAAATCCTTGACTTTGACTAGTATGCTCTACAGCATAAATACTAATAAAGCCAATAGCAACTAATAGCAAGTAAAGAAGTATCAACACTCCGTCAATCTTTTTGAGATATGTTTTAGGATTTATAGTACTCACTTAATTTATTTTTTGGTTCTACAACTGCCCATACCTTCCACCAAGACTTTTTATTCTTAGCATCAGGGTTTGGCTTGCGTTGTTCTTCTACTGTTGGTTTCTTCCCGCTTTTTACACTATCTAACCATTTCTGATATTTTATGCGGCGCGCATTCTTTTCAATTGAATCTTTAATATAAGTTATACGAGGAATAATTCTTGCCCGTTTCATTCGATTTACTAAATACCTTCTGCCTCCTTTAATTGTATCATTTAGGTAGCGCTCCATCATTAAACTAGCTATTGGCCCTGCCCATTGGGATCCATAGCCTGAGTTTTCTACTATTACTGCTACAGCAATCTTAGGATTATCTTTTGGTGCAAATGCAACAAATACTGAGTGGTTTTTCTGTTTTATTTTCTTACCATTTAGGCGCGTATAGTTTTCTACAGTACCCGTTTTACCACATACTTCAATACCTCGTATACGAGCTCCGCGGGCCGTACCATATTCAATTACACCACGCATTCCTGATATAACCGCTTCAAAATCATTGGGATTTATTTTTGCAACCACTTTTTTCTCCAAGAAAGGTTGCAGCTTTTTATGTGTAGAATCATTACCTATTGCTTTTACAAAATGAGGAACTCTATAAAAACCACGGTTGGCAATAATGCACATGGAGTTTGCCATTTGTAAGGGCGTAAGTTCTAACTCACCCTGTCCCATTCCCAAAATAGACATGTTACAAGAGTTCCAATTACTAGCGTACATTCTATCAAAATAATCGACTGTAGGAATATTGCCCCCGCGCTCCGCTGGTATGTCTATTCCTATAGGATGTCCCAATCCAAAATCGCTCATATAATTGCGCCATCGTTTTAATCCTACTCTTACATTTTTATTATTTGGCGAATCAACACATAACCTAAATACATGGCAGAAGTAGGCATTACAAGAATTTGCAATTGCCCGAGTTAAGTTAGCAGCATGCCCACCGCCATAGTGCGTACAACCTATTTTTTTACCACAAGCATAATAGCCGCCGCCACATGGGTAACCATAACTTGAAGAGATAACCCCCATATCAAGCCCAACCAATGCCGTAACAGGCTTAAAAGTTGAGCCCGGAGGATATTTAGCCGAAACACCTCTATTAAAAGTTAGCTTGGTAGCATCCGCTAATATTTTTTTAAAGTTTGCACTTTTATCATTTCCTGTAAGCAAGTTAGGATCGTAAGTTGGGCTACTTACAAAAGCCAATATGCCTCCTGTTTCAGGTTCAATAGCAATGGCGCTCCCGAGCTTATTAGCCATCATACCTTCCGTTAGTTTTTGTAATTCTATATCTAGGTATAGTTTTAAATTTTTTCCGGCAGTTGCCAAAGAGTCATTAGCTCCATTTTTATAGGAGCCTACTACGCGTTGTCTAACATCTTGAAGCAAAAATTGCACACCAGGGATACCCCGAAGCTCTTTTTCATAGTAATTTTCTAGTCCTGTTATTCCCGCTACATCTCCCCTTCTATAGTCCTTATATTTTTCGCGTTCCAACATCTCCTTGCTTACCTCGTTTATATAACCAATAAAGGGTGCTCCTACTTTATAAGGATAAATTCGTTGTGGGTTTTCTTTTAATTCAATACCAGGAAAGTCGCTCATACTCTCTTGTAAACGAGCCACCCCTTCAGGAGGTAAATTTTTAAATAGCGTAATGGTTCGGTTCCAACCATTCAACATAATTTTTTGATAGGTTAGTGTGTCAAAGTGCTGTTGATCTATGTTTAGCATTCTGCAAAAACGCACTGTATCAAAATTACTTTTCAACTTTTTAGGCTGAAAACGTATATCATAATACATATTGTTTTTCAATATGGTTTTATTGTTTCTATCAATAAGTAATCCTCTAGAAGGCTGTACTATTTTTCTTTTAACCGCTTGATTTTCTGAGGCAATTTTAAAATCATTAGGAAAAACCTGCAAAAATAATAATCGAAGGATAATAATAACACCCACCAACATAACGAGTGTTTGCATTACAATACTTCTTCTTTGATTAAAATCAGACATGGTTTAAAGGCTTCAATGTAGTCTTATTATTAATAATCTTGTGCCAACGATCTGCTAATATTGGTGCTTTATGTGCAGATGATATCATTGTAAAAAGTTTATTATCAAATTTGACCGAACGGCTACAAAATAAAGTGATTCGAAGTATTATATTCGCACTTGTCTTATAAACTTTTACACTTGAAATTAAGCATCGTAATACCAGCATATAATGAGGAGCGAACCATCCATTTGATATTGGATAAAGTACGCGATGCGGAGCTTATTAATAATATTGAAAAGGAGTTAATTATTGTAAATGATTTTTCAACTGACGAAACGGAGGAAGCGATTCTTGCATATCAAAAAGCGAATCCTGAATTAAATATCCAATACAAAAAGCACGAAGTAAATAAAGGAAAAGGGGCTGCTTTGCACACAGGCATTGCATCTGCTACGGGTGATTTACTTATTATTCAAGACGCTGATCTTGAGTATGACCCTAGAGAATACAATTTACTTCTACGTCCAATTGTAGAAGATAATGCTGATATGGTTTACGGATCAAGATTTATAGGCGGTAAACCACACAGAATATTATTCTTCTGGCATAGTATAGGTAATCGATTTTTAACGAGACTGTCTAATATGTTTACCAATCTAAATCTTACAGATATGGAAACCTGTTACAAGATGTTTAAAACAAAAGACATTCAATCCTTAACCCTAAAAGAAAACCGATTTGGTTTTGAGCCAGAGGTAACGGCTAAAATTTCTAGACTAGAAGGTATAAGAATTTATGAAGTAGGCATCTCCTACTACGGACGCACTTATGAGGAAGGCAAAAAAATTGGTTGGAAAGATGGTTTCAGAGCAATCTATTGCATTTTGAAGTATGGCTTATTTAGAGTTTAGTCTTCTCAAATAAAATAGCATTCCCAAAGGAAAAAAGCGCTAACAACAACAAACAAATAAACGGACTTTCATAACGTACCAATGCTCCCAAATTAGGAATGGTATACCCAATAAACAATAGGCAGAGCAGGCTATAAAAAAGTACAACCCAAGTAAAACTATTGGATAAATACTTTCGTTTAATTTTTATAAAAGCTACTAGTAATAAAATTAAAACCACCCCACTATCAAAAGCCGTAACTCCATACTTATTACTAGCTCTCCAACTTGGTATCGGCTCAATAAAAATATGCTCCAAAGCTGTTGGAATATTTTTAATAAAAGATACAGCATTGTTTTCCAATACAGGAGTTTTCAAATCTGAATATCCTTTCCCACGCAAAAATTCCTGTTGTCTATTTACCACCATCTTCATAAAATCTAGCTTAGGCGACAATTGATTACTAAACAAGAAAAACATGACTCCAACGCCTACCAATGCTGTATAGTACAGATAAGGTTTGGATTTATTCCTTACTACAAGATGCACTATAAATAATGGCAAAAATATTAGAAAATAAAAATAGCGCAACGCTAACAGCAAGAACAAAAGAAAGATTAAGAGTAATACATTCTTCCAATTACGTGATTGAAAAACTTTAATAGTATACCAGCTTACCATACCAAATGCACTAAGTATAAAACCATCTTTATGTATACCACTGCACCAAAAAGCAACAGAAGGAAGAATAAAAATTAACGCGATAAAAATATTTTTTTGCTTTGGTTTGAAATGCAAAAAGGTTTTATATAAACCCAATAAACCAATAAAGAAGAATAGATTATAAAAAACAACATTTACATATTCATGCCGAAAAGATAATACAGTACTTAGTACCATAAATCGCTGATGAATCAAGCGACCAATATCTGACCAATAGGTTGCATTTGCACTATCAAGAAAATTGAGGTGTGAGAAAATATCTCCCCAATTAAAAAACCAATCTTTTAAATAATATGCTGGCTGATTAGGAAAGTCATTGAGCATAGTAACTGCCGAGGTAAAATACGTATGCGCATCATTTGTTAGGTACTCAGAATTATGAAAATACAAATTAAGACAACCGCATAAAACCTTTATACCAAATAGAATAACCAAGGTTTGAAAACTTAGATCTACCTTTTTATCAAGGCGAATAGCTTTAAACCCCCAACAAATTAAAATAAAATAAATGATTATAAGTACGACCTCCAAGCTCCAGTTAATTTGAGCCTAAAAGTAAGGACAAAACTTATTTAGTTACTGCTTTCTTGTCTTTATCACCTTTACCGTTCATAATTGTGATTTTACTCACCTTACGCACGGTTTTAGTTTTCTTTACCGTCTTTGCTCTCATGGCAGGTGTAATTTTACCAGCTGGTATAACAATCGTCTTTACAGTTACGTTTTCTTGGCTTTTAGCTTTTTGAAGAACCTCCGGGTCCTTGTATTCGACTATAGTAGCTAGTGGCTTTACCTCCTCCACTTTAGGTTCTGGTTTTACTTCAACCTCTAAAGGCTTTACGCTCTTTGTTTCGGTTGCGGTTTTTGCTCTTTTTACAGGAGCCACTTTAGGCGAGTTTTGAGCAATTACTTTTGAAGCATTTCTTGGCAAACGCCCCACCCTATTATTTAACCAATAAGAGGTACGTATGTAATTTTTGGAGGGGTGGTAAATAAATAATACAGAACCATTTTTAATACGATCAATAATAGGTGCTGCCATATTACGAGCTACAGAAGGACAACCCCAACTGCGGCCTATTCTTTTATTAGCTCTTGCATACGCATTACTCACATAATCAGCTCCATGCATCACTACATCCCTACTCAATGCCTTATTATTAAATCGGCCGTCTACGCCATCCATTCGCATGGAGTAACCGTTTTTACCAGAATAAGAATTTCTTGTTACATAAAAACCAAGACTACTTTGATGCGATTCAGGAATATTAGAAAAATAACGTGCATACTCCTCACCCGTGCGTGAACCATGTGCCACTAAAGTGTTTATCACAACTTGCTTCGTACGAGTATCAATTAACCACAATCTATTTGTATTGCTTGATAAAGAAAAATCACAAACCGTCAAATAACGTTGATTAGGTACTTTACCGTGTTCTACTAAATTTAGATAACCAAAATAAGCTCTTCTAAACGTCTCAAGTTTCATGCGTTTCATACCACGCTTGTACCTCAACTGTTTATATACACCATCAATATATTGATTTACTCTAGTATTTGCTCTTTTATGACCTACATCAGGATTGGTTGCGGAAGCCACGCCCCCCAACATTAAAAAAATAGACAATAAGATAAGTACTCTTCTCATTAGATACAATATAAAAGCTCGCATCAAGTAGTCAACATTGATACGAACGCCAAAAATAGTCTACAATGCTGTAAATTAAGTACTTAGAATGTAAAAAAAACGTGATTTAACTTTTGTGTTAAAAAAGCCTATTTACGAGAAATAGCCTTTTTTACGGCTGCTACAATAGAAGAAGTACTCAAACCATATTTTTCAAGTAACTCTAAGGGTTTTCCACTTTCGCCAAATGAATCTTGCACTGCCACAAATTCTTGTGCCACAGGATGATTTCTTTGAGCTACTTGTGCTACACTTTCTCCTAAGCCACCATTCATTTGATGCTCCTCAGCTGTAACTACACAATTTGTCTTTTTTATTGATGTAATAATAGCTTCTTCATCAATTGGCTTAATGGTATGCATATTAATAACCTCTACTGAAATATTCTCTTTAGCTAATTCTCTAGCAGCTTCAAGTGATAACCATACCATATGCCCACAAGCAATTAAGGTAGCATCCGTACCCTCATTCATTAATTGAGCTTTACCTATTTCAAAAGTTTGATCTTCAGGTGTAAAGTTTGGCCATTTGGGTCTTCCAAAACGTAGATAAGCAGGACCTTCAAATGAAACCATTGCTTTAGTAGCTAATTTGGTTTGATTAAAATCACAAGGAACAACAACGCGCATTCCTGGCAACATTTTCATCATACCTATATCTTCAAGAACCTGGTGTGTTGCACCATCCTCACCAAGAGTAAGCCCCGCATGAGATGCACAAATTTTTACATTCTTACCGCTGTATGCAATACTCTGGCGTATTTGGTCATACACCCTTGATGTAGCAAAATTGGCAAAGGTTGTAGTAAATGGAATTTTACCGCCGATGGTCATACCAGCAGCTACTCCCATCATATTAGCCTCAGCTATACCGCATTGCACGTATTGCTCAGGCATTTCATCCATTAGCTTATTTAATTTTAAAGAACCCGAAAGATCTGCCGTTAAGGCAATCACGTTCTTATTTTCTTTGGCTAATTCGTATATCCCTTCTCCAAAACCTGAGCGGGTATCTTTTTCATTTATGACTTTGTAATCTTCCAACATGGTAAAACAAAGTAACTCTAAACAAGCCTACTTTACTTGATAAAGTATGGCATAGTTTTCAACAAGAAATCAAATAGTAAAAAGGTCTAGAACAATTGACAGGTCTCTGTCATTTTTATACCACCATCACTAGTATGGGTAGTGCTGTTGTCCTCACAAAGCTTTGACGCATTATCATGCGTATCTTTAATAAAATGTTCTTTTTTAATTGGGTCAGGAAGGCCAGGTTGGTTTCCTTCATAAACTACCTCGCACTGGCAAATATATTCTTGCGTACAAGAGCCAAAGGCAAAAACACTAATAAAGGCAATGATCAGGAGTTTTTTGTTCATCCGTTAAATATGTTCAAATATAGTGAATCTGATTTTTCTACCCCAACAATTAAAAATAAATTTACAGAACGCAATTATGAGCATAAAACCGAACGAAAAATTCTCAAACCTAAACTTCTTAGCACAACAAGTCGTTGAGGGTTTTATAATTGGGCTACATAAAAGTCCTTTTCATGGATTTTCGGTGGAGTTTGCTGAGCATCGCTTATATAATATTGGCGACAATCTTAAACATATTGATTGGAAGGTTTACGGACGCTCCGATAAACTGTTTATAAAAAAGTATGAAGAGGAAACCAATTTGCGTTGTCAAATAGTTTTAGACACATCTTCTTCCATGTTTTTTCCTGATGAACCCAAGGAGTATAATAAATTAGAATTTTCCTGTATAGCTGCTGCAGCACTTTTTAAGATATTTAAAAAGCAATTAGACGCCGGGGCCCTTCATTTATTTGATGAAGAAATTTATTACAAAAGCAGATGCCGCTCCAATAGCGTGCACTACTCCAGGCTCATAGCTGAACTTGAAAAAACACTAAAAAAAGAAGCCGGGCAAAAAGGAACTGACACAACTAAAATATTACACGAGATTGCTGATAGTGTACACAAACGTAGCCTAGTAATTATTTTTAGCGATATGCTTGATAGAGTTTCAGAAACCGATGAATTATTTGATGCCTTGCAACACTTAAAATTTAATAAGCATGAGGTTATTCTATTTCAAGTGCAGGATAAAAAATTGGAGGTTGATTTTGAGTTTGAAAACAGACCCTACGAATTTGTTGACTTAGAAACCGGAGAAAAAATACGCATGAATTCTAATCAGTTAAAAAAGGAATACGCTGAGCAAATGAATGCGTACCGTAAAAAGATTGAGTTAAAATGTTTACAATTTGGCATTGACATTGTTGATGCTGACGTAAATAAAGGCTTTGAACAGATCCTTTTACCTTATTTGCTTAAACGAAATGCTATGTTATAGCGTCTTAAACATAGAAAAGACTAAATTTATACGTTAAACATGAATATCAAATCACTAATTATTATAGCCTGCCTAGGCTTTTTAGGGAGCAATTGTATAGCACAACCATTCTCGGCATATGTAGATGTGCGCAATGAATTTTATGCTTTTGACAATGGTGCTGTAAATAAATTAGATCACCTCCAACCGGTTGATTATAAAATTGGTAAAAATTCAATTGCATTTATTGATAACCAAAGAAATTTTAAACTTTACAGAGATGGTATCGTTACTACGATTAATGAAAATTTATATACCGTAAATTTTGAAATGACAGATAACCTTATCTTATATCGTAGTGCGAATATGATATCTGTAATAGATGGTAATGAAGTAAAAATGCTTTCGGGCCTTTGTAGGGAATTTGCATTGGGTGATAGTGTAGTTATGTTTTATGATATCAATCGCTCTTCTTTTAATGGATATTATAAAGGAGAAGTTACCGAGCTAGAAACGTACTTACTTACAGGTGACGATTATTCATTCGGATCTAATTTAAAAGCTTCTGATAACATAGGTGCTTATACCAATTTTAATGATATGTTCAAGGTGTTTTATCAAAATCAAGTACTTACGCTTGAAGAGCAAAAAATAAAGAATTTTGAAGTTGGAAGAAATACAATTGCCTATACTGATATTAATAATCAATTTAAAATTTTCTATAAAGGAGAAACTTATAAGATTGATGGTTTTCCACCAAAATCATATCAGGTGGGAGATAACATTGTGGCTTTTGTAAATTTTGAAGGAAACTTTAAAATCTTCCATGCCGGTAAAATGTATAATATTGGTTTCTACGAACCTAAGTATCAAGTAAAGGATTTCCTTCTTGCCTATGAAGCCGTAAATGGTTTTCTTAAAGTATTTTATGACGGTAATGCTGAGGTATTAGAAAACTACTACCCACCTAATTTACAAATGCAGTATAAATCATTAGCCTATACTAATCAAGCAAATACACTGCGCCTTTTTAGCGAAGGAAGAACGTATAACGTAACCAATCAAACTGTAGCCGACTATCGCTTAGATTATGATGTACTGCAATACAAAATTGGTTTTAACCGCTTTAAATTTTTTGCAAAGGGAGAAGAGTATTAGGAATAAAGAAATTTAAACTACTAGATTAAACTCTGCCTATCAATCACTATCCCTTATAAAAAATATCAGGAACTAATTGCTGTTGAATACTCGGTTTTAGAATGAAAATTTCACACCCAAATTAAAGTTCCGCTTTAAGTTAGGTCGCAAACCAGCCGGTCGCATAGCTACAATATTCTTTTGATTAAAAAGGTTCAGTACGTTTCCAAATAGTTGTACTCTTTTATGAATTTCAAAAGAGGCAGAAACATCAGAAGTTGAAAAACTAGGCATTGCAACTGATGATACATCGCCTATTACACCCGCCACCGCAAGCATTTGGCTTTGCCATTTAAAATTATAGTTTATTGAAAACTTCTCTGTCATATAAGAGACAGTAAGCCCCAACTGATGATTAGGAATGTAAGGCAAATCATCAGTTGCTGTAACCTCGCCCCAACCATCAAACTCACTATCAAAACTTGAAAGAAACTGCGCTTTGGTATAAGTATAATTAATACCAATTGGCAGCGCAAACTTATCCGTCACATTTTGAACTGGACTATAAGAAAACATAAACTCAGCACCATAAGCCTTAGCTGCACCTCCATTATATTGCTCACCGCTACCAGTACCACCTGCACTCAAATTATCGGCACCCAATAAGTTTTGATAATCTGAATAAAAAGCGATTACACTTACCCGCGCTGATTTCTTTTTATATCTAAACCCTGTCTCATAGTTTAGGCTACTTTCTGCTTGTGCTTCAGGTGTAAAACCTGCAGGTGAAAAACCTTTGTGAGCACCACCTATTAATATCCATTGCTTATTTATTGAATACGACACGCCTAAACCAGGCAATAGAACTTGATCCGAATTATCAGTTTCTATTAAATCTGCACCCGTACGCTCTACATCAGCTTTGCCGTAATCCGTGTTATCAAACTGAATGTTTTCATAACGTATGCCAGGTATAAATTTCCATTTCCCATATTCCAATTGATATTGAGCATAAGTCGAAAAAGCAGTTGCTTTTTGAATACGATTACTCTCCGTACCTGCCTCTCCTGCCGATTGCAAACTCAGTGCTCCATTATTTATAGCATATCTATCTTTCCACTGAAAACGATCCATAGCGTCTTGATGGTAACGAGCGCCTATTACAAAACTGTGCGAGTATTTTCCTGTTTTATAATTACCACTAAGCATCGTTTGAATCCCTTGAGCATAATACGTACGGTTATTTGCTTTAATATCTAAGCTCCCCATTGCATCTCCTTTAAGAATATCAACATAAGGCAAAAGATTATTATTAAAAATTGAACTGATAGATTGAGACGCTCCAGCAGTATCGTATACCTTATCAAGCTTGTACCAGTTACGCTCAAAATCTGACCTATAAACAGTTGTTTGCAGTTGAAGATATTTATCAATATTAATAGAATGATTTAATGAATATTGACGCTGTTTTAAGTTTATTTGATCCAACTGTGATGCTGCATAACGCTGATATGGGTTTTCATTAAAATCATCCTGCGTAATTCCTAAATAAGTTTCATTAGCCAATTGAGTATTCTCAGCAACTTTTAATTCTATTTTCTGAAAATGTTTACTCGTTTTTTTACTTTCATAACTAAGCTTCATAAGGTAATCTTGAATTCCAAAACCAGTATTCTCACCATTGGACAACTCCTTAAACCCATTTGATTTGGCTTGGAACGTTTCCACTAAATACCCAACACGATTTACTTTCCCGCCGGCGTAAGCGTGCATACTTCTATTACCCAAATTGCCAATAGTTGTTTTAAGCATTCCTTCAAACTTATTGGGTATCGCGGTACTCATTAAATTTATTACGCCCCCATTCGTATTCGGACCAAAACGAATTTGACTACTTCCTTTTAAAACCTCAATGGCTTGCATACGAGCCGCTAATGGAAAAAAATATGCACTAGGTGCTGCATAAGGCGCAGGCGACATTAATACACCATCTTCCATGATTGTAATTTTACTACTACGTTCACTGCCTACCCCACGCAATCCAATATTAGGGCGTAAGCCAAAACCATCTTCTTCTTGAATATTTACTCCAGGTACTTGTTTCAGCATCCGATTAACATCAGGCTGCTGTAATTTTTGCAACTCTTCTCTATCCAAATAATGACCAGAACCCGTTAATTGAAATACCTCAGATTTGCCGCCAATCGTGGAGTTTATTTTTACTTGCTTCAGCTCTTTTTTTGAACTATCTGATTGAGCAAAGCAAAATATTGGGCTTAGCCCTAAGAAAACTAAAAGGATATTTTTCATGGAGCAAAAGTCCGTTTGTAAAACAAATAGATACTTATGATAACAGAAAAAAGTCTATCGAAATAAGGAAAAACTAAAGGGCGTACTCCGTAGGCAGCACACCAACTGTTTTTTTAAAAGCCGAACTAAAACTGCTAATACTAGCATATCCTACTTCCGCAGCAACTTCTGTAACGCTAACTTCCTCTTTTAGCAGCACTTTTGCACGTTGCATTCTTTGCTCTTGCAAATGCATGAATATTGTTTTGCCATACAACTCTTTAAAGCCTTTTTTAAGGTAACATTCATTAATACCTACTTTACGCGCTAAACCAGGAATCGTAATTGGATTACCAATTGAATTATTTAAAACCGTCAAAGCTGTTTCTATTTTTAATCGTTCCTCTGGGCGTGAAAGAAATTTACAATTACCACAATCAACACCATCAGTATTTGTACTTTCCTCTTCTAAGCAAAGTAAAAGTTGTAAAAACTTACTTTCAATAAATATTTTTTGGCGTGCCCCTTGATTCTTAGATTTTAAAATTTCATGTAAATGAACTTGCATGTTACAGCAAAGTTTGGTTTTACTTATTTTTTCTAACTTCTCAGAAAAACCTGTTTCAATCTGATTTAAAAAATCCTTTGTAGCTTCAAAAATCAATTGACTACTTAGTGGATTTTCAGGATCAACAACTACACACTCCACACCTGAATACTGAAAACAAAACTGTAGGTTATCCGTTCCTGATTTAATAAGCACGTAATCTTCTTGCAAGCTTGCACTTGCACTCAATTGATACTTTAATGATGGTTTTATGTTTAACCAACTGGACATGGTGCGTGCAAATGTAAAACGTACGATGTTCATGAGTGAAAGTTTAACGTTTTTATTAAAGTAAGCTTCCTAATTTTGAGAGTATGCTAAGAAGAGCTTTTATTATTCTTTTACTTTCTGTAGTAAGCCTACAAATGACCGCATCAAAAATACTCATCCCTATGGATGTATCCAATCAGCGTAATCATTTAAAGGCATACGGTATTGCTTATTTTGTATTGGGTAAAGCAGTAAAAGTAGATTGGCTCCTAAATTACCGAGGAGGCAGTTTTGTTTTTGATCATTACGCTGAGCTTGAAAAAGAATGTAAAATAAGAGATGTAAGCTATGAGGTATTACCTGATGCAAAATACACTAGCATACTCCATGCAATATCAGACCCAGACGAGAATAAGGACATCGTTAGACTAGACAAATTGCCTAAAATATGCGTGTACACACCTGAAGGAAAACAACCATGGGATGATGCCGTAACCATGGTGCTTACCTATGCCGAAATTCCTTTTGACAAGGTATATGATACCGAAGTATTAGAGGATAAATTAGTAAAGTATGATTGGATGCATTTACATCATGAAGATTTTACTGGGCAGTATGGTAAATTTTATGCCGCATTTAAAAACAGAGATTGGTATAAGAATGACGTAAAACTAAATGAAGCGATGGCACGTAAACATGGTTTTAAAAAAGTATCACAGCTAAAATTAAATGTTGCTAAAAAGATTAAAGCCTTTGTAGGCGGTGGTGGTTATTTATTTGCTATGTGCAGTGCTACTGATAGTTATGACATTGCATTGGCCGCAGAAGGAACGGATATTTGTGATCATATGTATGATGGCGATTCGCCTAATCCAAATGCACAACAGATGCTTGACTTTGGTAGAACATTTGCCTTTAAAGATTTTCAATTAAAAAAGAATCCTTACGAATATGAGTTTTCAAATATTGATATGACACAGACTAGACGAGTTCCTTTTAAGTCTGATTATTTTAATTTGTTTACATTCTCGGCTAAGTTTGACCCCGTGCCTAGTATGCTCACACAAAATCATACCACAACAGTAAAAGGCTTTATGGGACAAACCACCTCTTTCAAAAAATCAACTTTAAAGAGTAATGTTCTTATACTCGGAGATCGAAAAAGCTCAGGTGAGGCAAGGTATATCCATGGTGATTATGGCAAGGGCACTTGGACTTTTTATGGAGGACATGACCCAGAAGACCATACACACCAAGTAGGTGATCCAAAAACTGATTTAAACCTACACCCAAACTCTCCGGGCTATCGCCTGATACTCAACAATGTATTGTTCCCAGCGGCTAAGAAAAAACCGCAAAAAACATAAATGACATAAAAAGGAGATAGTCTACAAACGTTACACTTCATACTTTCGTTTATATAAGTATGAAAGACTATCACGCAAATTTGTTATTCCTGTTTATATGTGTTGTACTGGTATCGTTATTTCTATTATCATAGTAAAAACTAATCTTCCAGACTTGTTCTAAACAAAGGCTCCTTTTTAAAAATTGCTTTTGTACTGCTTTCTGACTTTATATTCAGCAACTCAAAAGGAAATATGATACTAGGATAATTATAATCTTCGTTTGCACCTCCTGCAGCTTTACTTCCCAATGTATAATATCCTTTCTTCTTTTTAAATGTCCAATTCTTTAAAACCTCTTCTTCTGAGATCTCTTTGTACAATTTGCTGTAATAAACGGTTTCAGGGTAAACGATATTCTTCTTAACCAATTTCTCCATTTCTAACACCTCTTTGTTTACTTCATCTACTTTATTAAATCCGCTTCTCACCCTACCCATTTCGTATAAGCGTTCGTCTTTAATAACCATTATTTGATCTCGCTGATAATAAGGTTCAGTGGTATTTAAAACCACAAAATCATTATGTTTTTTAGTATTCTCAAAATAAAAGAACTCATAAGTTTCATCTTGAAAACCTAAACTCCGAGCGATTGATATAGACTCTTTGACTGATTGAAACTTTGCAACATAAGGGTATGAAAATCCATTAGCATTATCTAAAAATACTTTTGTAACCTTAGGCACTACTTCAGAAGGCTTATCAAAATGAATAAGATACTGGCCCGAACTAAAATCTGACATAAAGATGTGCATGCTATCACCCAATGCTTTATTATATCTTGAATACACCATAAAAGGCGATTGTGGCTTAAAACGAGAAAAGATAAATAAGGAATCATTTAATTGCTCAATATCTCCCCGTTGTACCACGCCAAATGCCATGGCACCCCACGTACTATCCTCTGTTATAAAAAAAGTGGCACCGCCCATTGGGTCTGATGGTTTTTTGATTGGTTGGTATAAACCAGTAATGCTCTGTGAGAAACTACTCCAAGGAATTAAAATCAAAACTACTAATATCAAAAAACGATGCATAATTCTAAAGTTAAACTCTTAATAGATACTAGTTCATTAGAAACGATAAAAATTGGCTAAAATAAAATTGTAAAGGGCTCGTAAGACTGGTAAAATATTAGCTAATCACAGACTCTTTAGCTGTAACCATTTCCTTAACTTTAGCCACTACAGCCTTGGTATCATATCCACACTCTTCCCAAAGTTGAGGCTGCTTACCATGTTCTACAATGCTATCGGGCATCCCCAGCATTTCTAAGTTTGGTTTATAATTATGCTTTGCAAAAAATTCCAAACAAGCACTTCCAAAACCACCAACTACTGTACCATCTTCTATTGTAATTACTCTTGTATGGTTTTTACCTACTTCGTGTAAAATTTCTTCATCTATAGGTTTTACAAATCGCATATCATAATGAGCTACAGAAATATTATCTAATGCTGCTATTGCATCTGTTACAAAATTTCCGGGGTGCCCAAAACTCAATATGGCAACATCCGTACCATCTTGTAATTTTTGACCTTTTCCAATTTCTACTTTTTCAAGCGGAGTTTCCCAATGTGGCATTACACCCTGACCTCTTGGATAGCGCATTGAAAATGGCTTATCTTGCTCAGGTAATTGGGCTGTAAACATAAGGTTTCGCAATTCAGATTCGTTCATAGGAGCACTCACAATCATATTGGGCACACATCTCATATACGCAATATCATAAGCACCGTGGTGCGTTGGACCATCATCACCGGCAACACCTGCACGATCAAGACAAAAGATAACAGGCAGTTTTTGAATAGCAACATCATGTACTACTTGATCATATGCACGTTGCATAAAAGATGAATAAATATGGCAAAAAACACGTTTTCCTTGCGTAGCCAATCCTGCACTTACCGTAACGGCATGCTGCTCACAAATTCCTACATCTATTGCTCTGTCAGGCATTTCTGCCATCATATATTTTAAGGAAGAACCACTAGGCATGGCGGGAGTAATACCCATAATATCTTTGTTGGCTTTTGCTAATTCTATGATCGTATGACCAAAAACATCTTGATATTTAGGAGGTTGCGGTGTATCAAAAACAACTTTTTGTCTTTCACCTGTATCCTTATCAAATAAACCTGGCGCATGCCATAGTGTTTGATCTACTTCGGCCTTATCGTAGCCTTTACCTTTCTTGGTAATGATATGTAATAGCTTAGGCCCTTTAATCTTATTTAAATCATCAATCATATCTACAAGGGCCGTTACATTATGACCATCTACTGGGCCAAAATAACGCACACCTAAAGATTCAAATAAATTTGAAGATTTTGAAATAATCCCTTTAACCGCAGAGTCAACTTTTGAAGCTAGTTTCTGTTGTGTTTCACCGAAAGGTAACTTACCCATCAATTTCCAGATATCTTCTCTTACCTTATTGTAGGTTTTGGAAGTTGTAATATCTGTTAGGTATTCTCTCAGTCCACCCACATTCGGGTCGATACTCATATTATTATCATTGAGTATAATAAGCAGGTTAGAATTATCTACTCCGGCATGTTGTAATGCTTCAAAGGGTAAACCTGCTGTCATTGCGCCATCGCCAATTACGGCAACATGTTGTTTTTTAGTATCACCATTCAATCGAGAAGCAATTGCCATTCCTAAGGCTGCCGAAATTGATGTAGAACTATGCCCTACCCCAAAAGTATCAAACTCACTTTCGCTTCGTTTAGGAAAACCACTTAAGCCTCCATATTTTCTATTGGTATGAAAGTTATCTCTACGACCCGTTAATATTTTATGCCCATACGCTTGATGTCCTACATCCCATACTAATTGATCCTCGGGTGTATTCATTACATAATGCAGTGCCACCGTCAATTCAACCACACCTAAGCTTGCACCAAAGTGACCACCATTTACACTTACTATATCAATGATGTATTGTCGCAATTCTTGAGACAATTGAACCAATTGATGCTTTTTAAGCTTCTTTAAATCTGTGGGGGAATCAATTTTAGCCAATAACGGACCGGGTGTATATTTCATAAATAATACGTTCCTTCAAATTTAATACTTAAAAGCTATAAAGCCTTGGTAATTTATTCAGATTTTACTTTTTATAACTTTTGCAACATGTGGGTATTATATTTGAATTATGTCTTTTGTAGAAGAAATATTCCTTGCCATACGGCATTATGGTGACGCCATTAAACTTGTACGAAAACATAAAATGTTTCCACTGCTATTTGTGTCCTTTTTCTTGTTTCTTATAATACTTGCCGTTTGTGGTTTTGGTATTTACTCAGGTAATAATGCTTTGATTAATTGGATCATGGATTTATCGTGGGTACAAAAATGGCATACCTTTTTTGAGGACGCACCTTGGGTCATTACTATTTTCAAAGTAGGTATAAACATTGCCACCTTTTTCCTATTTATATCATTTTATAAATTTGTTTTTCTTGCTTTGGCATCACCATTATACGCTTATATTTCTGAGAAAGGTGCCGAAAAATATAAAGGTGTTATCTATCCATTTGAATGGAGCCAATTCATAAAAGATATAATTCGTGGTATAAGAATATCTATTAGAAATTTGTTTAAGCAACTACTGCTTACACTCCTATTATTTATTTTGAGTTTTATACCTGTTATAGGATTAATCTTTTCATTTTTTATACTTATGCTTGACGCTTACTACTATGGCTTTGCTATGTTAGATTATTGTAGCGAACGCGATAAAAAAACAGTAAGCCAAAGTATTCGTTGGATAAAATCGCATAGAGGATTAGCCATAGGTAATGGACTCATATTTTATGCGAGTATGGTTTTACTGCCAATTATAGGCGTCATTTTTATTGCTCCCATTTCTGCTATCGCTGCTATGATATCTTACTTTCATATTACTGAAACATCTTAAATGCTATATATAATCCCATCTGCCTTAAGTACCGAAAACATAAATTGCATTCCGCAAGAAACGATTGATATAATAAAATCTTTGGATATATTTTACATTGAAGATTTACGTACGGCTCGCAGATTTCTCAGAAAAGTTGATCGAACATTTGATATTGACGGCTCTACTTTTTTAATGATAAACGAGCATACCAAAGAAGATATAAATAAGGCGTCTGTTTTTTTTAAGCAAGGAAAAAATATTGGCCTATTATCAGATTGCGGTTGCCCCGCAGTGGCTGACCCGGGTAAAGATTTAATTGAAATTGCGCATAAACATAATATTGAGGTTAAACCACTTGTGGGCCCTAACTCAATACTCATGGCACTTATGGCAAGTGGTTTTAATGGTCAATCATTTTCTTTTGAAGGTTACTTACCTAATAAACAACCTGCTCTAAACCAGCGCATAGCCGAGGTAGAAAATAAAAGTAAAAATGAACGTAAGACGTACCTTTTTATTGAAACACCTTACCGCAATAACCAATTAAAGGAAAAACTAATTGAAAAACTAAATCCCAATACACGACTTTGCATTGCAGCAAACCTTACCGCACCAGACGAATTAATTATTTCAAAAACGATTAAAGAATGGAAAAACACAACAGCCGACTTCCATAAAAAGCCGGCTGTATTTGTAATTTTTGCAGGTTAATTAAAGTCCCTGACTATTTAATCCGCCTGTATTGCTTTGCGAATTAGTACCTCGAGCTTGTACATCAACTTTATCTACTATGTACTGCCCTACATTTTCATTCTTACCATTATAATTTTCTCCTCGCCAAGGCAAACTTTTTCTGTATTGCAGATAGCGCACGGTTACATTCTTAGAGTTTCCCGTACGAATAATTTCTCTCACTTGCTCAGCAACCTTAGTGTCCGTTACCGAAAAATAGAATTTATTCCCTTTATTAGAACTTCCACTACTTGGAAAATAATCAAGTACAACAATTTCCCCTTCGTAGGTTTTAAAAACATCCCCCTTCATTGAAAACTTTTTTAAAGTCCCAAATCGATCTCCCACGCTATATACTTTATAATAAAAAAACCAAACGTAGCCCGTAAGAGCCAAAATGAATATTAAAAGAAACAACAGTATATATTTTCTCATAGTTAGTAGTAATATGGGGCAAATGTAATGATTAGATTTTTATTTGATATTTTTGATTCAGCATGAAAAGAATTTATCTCTTAATATTAGCCCTAGGCCTATATATAGTATCATTAGCGCAAACTGACGTAAAAATAGACCTTGATGATTGGAAAGGTAGAAACCAACGTATTTCCTTTAAAATATCTACAGTACAGGATAATAGACAAAATCCTGACGTAATAGGTAGAATAAAAATTAGCAAAACGAAAAACAAGGAAATCGCATTTGATGGCCCAAGTAATAGACAGTTTGAAAATTTTATTGCTAAAAACTATACGCAGGGCAAAGAACTAGATGTGCGAATGGAAATAGAGCGAATTGACATTAGCGAAATAGAAGTGAAAAAGAAAAAAATGCATGCCTTCTATTTTGCCTGTAAGTTTTATAAGAATGACAACTCAATTACTGAACCACTTTACTCTTTTAATGCTCGCAATTCTATCCCTAAAAAAAATGCGCTAAAACTTGCTATGACAAATTACTTAGGCCGTGCGATCACATCGGCTATCTCTAATTTTAAAACTTCTTATAAAAAGCACCCCGAATGGCAAAAAGAAAACATCAACGCACCCACCGTAAATATTAAAAAAAATATTTTTTACAACCAATTTGCAGGAGGAGACACAATTGCACTTGACGGGAAGTACAAATTAAAATCGAGTGATTTTATGGGTGTAGTAGGCGAAGAAGAAAAAGACGATGCTTATAGTTATTTTATGATGACCTATCAATTAAATGCGTTAGATGACAAAAAGAATATCACCTTGAACATTTACCCTGAGTTATACTTCCTGAGATCAAGGAGTTGGGCAAAAAAAGATTCTTCTTCAACATGGTTACCCCACCAACAATTACTTTTTGACTTAGCAACTCATCATGGGCAATTATTTAAAAATGCTGTAAATGAAAAGGACTTTTCCGCAGGATATTATAAAGCAGAAATAAATAAAATTTATAATAAAGCGTCGGCTAATTACTTTGACGAAATGGATCAATTACAAGCAGAAACTCAATACGGCGAGAACAAAAAGAAAGAGAAAGAATGGCGAGAAAAAGTAGATAAATACCTTAGCAAGCCGTAAAAAATCAAAAATTACATTCCCGGAATACGCATTCCACCCATTTTATTCATCTTTTTCATCATTTGACGCATTTGCTCAAATTGCTTCATAAAAGCGTTCACTTCTTCTACCTTTTTACCGCTTCCTAAGGCTATACGCTTACGTCTTTTGCCGTCAATCAGATCTGGATTATTTCGCTCATGCGGAGTCATGGAATTAATCATAGCCTCAATGCCTACAAAGGCATCATCGCTTATATCAATATCTTTTAACTGAGAACCCAAACCAGGAATCATTCCTAGTAGATCCTTCATATTCCCCATTTTTTTGATCTGGGCAAGCTGTGTTTTAAAATCTTCAAAGTCAAATTTATTCTGACGGATTTTTTTCTCTAACTTTTTTGCCTGCTTTTCATCAAACTGTTCTTGCGCTTTTTCTACAAGAGATGTAATATCTCCCATACCCAAAATACGCTGTGCCATACGATCAGGATAAAACTCATCCAACGTATCCATTTTCTCACCACGACTTACAAACTTAATTGGCTTTTCAACCGTATACTTAATAGTAAGTGCCGCACCTCCTCTTGTATCACCATCTAATTTGGTTAATACAACACCTGAGAAATTCAAACGATCATTAAACGCTTTGGCTGTATTTACAGCATCTTGCCCCGTCATACTATCTACTACAAATAATATTTCTTGTGGGCTCACAGCAGACTTTACATCGCCTACCTCTTTCATCATGGCTTCATCTACAGCTAAACGACCCGCCGTATCTAAAATAATTACGTCATGTTTATTTTCTTTTGCAAAAGCAACTGCATTTTCTGCTATTGAAACGGCACTTTTATTATCGCGCTCAATATGAACGGGTACTCCAATTTGCTCACCTAAAACCGTTAACTGATCCATTGCCGCCGGACGATAAATATCAACTCCAACCAATAAGGGTTTCTTTTTCTTTTTGGTTTTAAGATAATTAGCAAGCTTAGCACTAAAGGTAGTTTTACCACTACCCTGCAAACCTGCAATTAAAACAATCGTGGGATTGGCAGAAATATCCAGTTCCTCTTTTTCACCTCCCATTAATTTGGCAAGCTCATCTTGCACAATTTTAACCATCAATTGGCCTGGTTGAACGGCTGTCAATACTTTTTGGCCTAAAGCCTTTTCTTTTACAGTTGCCGTAAATTCTTTAGCAATTGGAAAACTTACATCGGCATCAACTAATGCTCTACGAATCTCCTTGAGGGTAGTAGCTACATTAATTTCAGTGATTTGTCCTTGGCCCTTTAATTGCTTAAAAGCACCTTCTAACTTCTCGGTTAAATTATTAAACATACGAGGGCCAAAAGTAAGTATATCCCATTTAAAATGAGGATACTTAAATACAATTTAATATCGTTTTAAAACTTTTAGAGGTACATATTGGTTTTAATTCATATCAAAGCGTAAAACTTGATGGCAAATTATACAAACCGAGTTAAAAAAGGTGCGTAGATTTGAGTTTCAAATTATGAAAAAACTATTAAGCCCTTTATTATTAGTAGCAATCCTATTATGTGCAAGCACAGTAAGTAATGCTCAAACCCCAGTTAAAAAAGAAAATAAATTTTCAATGTCTGCTTCAGCTGATGCATCTATGTTTCAACTTGCATTAACAGAAATTGGAGGACAATCAGATGTTAGCACATTGCGTTACACATACTTTTTTAATACGGGTACTCATCTCAATTATAAAATAAATAATGGGCTAACTTTTTTTAGTGGCATCACTTTAAGAAACCTTGGTTTAATCATTAAGAATGATTCTTCTACCAGTAAATTTCGCACGTATAATATTGGAATCCCTTTAGGTTTTAAAATTAAAACTGGCAAAAAACAATATGTACTTGTGGGAGGCGGTGTAGATTTTCCAATAAACTATAAATCAAAATATTGGACAGGTGGCAGAAAAAATAAATTAAAAGATAATGAATGGTTTAGCAACAAAGTAAACCCAATCATGCCGTATGTGCAATTAGGTTATAGAATGAAGTCTGGTTTTTTATTAAAGTTCATGTATTACCCATCTAATTTTTGGAATAATGACCACCCATTTCATACAAACACTAATGCAAATATTATGGCGCTTACCTTGGGTATGGACATAAGCAAAAAATCAAAAAACGTAGAAATCAAGCTACCAAGCGGCAAAAAGAAAAAGTAGCACTACTTTTTTAAGAGTATGGAAAGCGCATAATTGCGTCCTGGCATGATTCTGCCTCGTACACTTTGATAATTCGCATTTAAAATATTGTTGAGCTTTAATTGCAATTGGGTTTGTAGTTTTCTTCCAATGGAAAATTTACGACCTAAATAAAAATTTACAAGGGTATAAGGATCCACAAACTCCGACTCATCACGGGTTACAAAACGGTAACCTGTATATCCTAGGTGCAATTGAGCATTGTATTTTTTATACTGAGCATATAAGTTATTGCGCCAGTTTAAACGAGGCACATAAGGTATTTGCTTACCTACAGATAAGTCATTTACAAAATATGGCTTCTCGCTAGAAGATCTATTTAAGGCAATTAAAAAATCATTTCGCAGCGCTACTTCATTTATTGTGTACTTAACCGATAAATTAGACTCAATACCTCTACTCCATACTTCTGCAATATTATCAGGAAAAAAAATGGCGGAACCCGTCCAGATAATCCAATCCTTTACATACCGAGAATAGAGGCTTGTAACATTTTCAATTTTCAATCTATCTTTTGCAAACACTAGCTTGGAACCTAACTCAATATTACGAGATAATTCTGGTAATAAATTTTCATTACCACCAGGGAAATAATACAGCTCATTTAAAGTAGGCAAACGATAATTAGAATTATACGATGCAAAGACTAGGTATTGCTTTAAGATTTTTCGAGATAATTTCATGCCATAGGTAATTGGATCCTCACCTAAGCTCGCATATTGTTTTCTAATAAATGTGTGCAGTGCTATTTTTTTCCAAATATTAGCATGGTCATAAAATAGTTGTACTCCATACTGGTTGAGTTGCTCCTCCCTATTTTTTTGATAATAAAAACTTAGTTGCTGATTATAAGTTATACCTATTTCACTTTTAGCATTAAAAAAATAACGAAGGCTAGAATTAAAGGGCACGTTTTTAGTATTGGCTACAGAAGATAAGTTAATTTGTTGATCTCTATACCTAAAAGAATCCGTTGTAAACCCTAGCGATGTATTCCAAGAAATACGCCCTTTGTAGTATCTATGATTTAATCCAAAACGTGCAATTTTATTACGCTCACTTCGTTGATTATTAAAACCAAATGCCAAAGGAGCAATTTCTCTAAAATTACTCACCTTCCAAAAATGAAAATCAAACACATGATTTTGATTGGGCTTATAAGCCAGGTCAAAAAGCAGCTGCTCCTGCACGGCAAATGCATGTTCAATGGTATCTTTTCGTTCCAAAAAGTTATTATTAAAAGTATAACGATTAGCCCCCTGTCTATTGTAATATTTTAGTTGTGCAGTACATTTAGGGCTACTATAGTTTAGCTTAGCACCCATAATTTTATTATCAAAACTCTCATACCCTAACAAGGCTTGCATGCCAACTTGTTGCGTTTGTGAAAACTTTTGTTTGCTATTCAATTCAAGTCTTCCTGCAATTGACTGCCCCCGGCCTTCCTGCTCAAAACCTGATGGATACACCAACATTTCATCAAAGAAAAAATTGGGTACCGTACTCAAATCGGTCAGGCCAAGCATTGTATTTTGAATAGGCACTCCATTCCAGAACACAGCCGTTTGAGCAACCGAACTACCTCTTATACTTAGGGTACTCAAATTACTTAGGCCGTAATTTTTGACATAGGCATTGCTATTAGATTCTAAAATAGATGTAGCATCGCATGAAATAAAAAACTCCTTTTGTGTTGAATCAAACTGCTGCTTTAGTATATCATTTGCTTTATCGGTTGATTGAATAACTGCTACTTTGGTTGTATCTTTTTTTTGTGCTAAACAATAAAAATTTAGCATCATAAAGCAAAGGCTACAAAGACTTCTTTTGATAAGAATTGAATTATTTTTTATTCTAATCTGCAAAATAAAAACTACTTGGCCCCAAACCGCAAGTCCAGGAATTTAATAATACACCTTGGGACGAATAACGAGACACGACTCCAGATTGTGTAAACCCTTTAGTATCGCTTATATATACATCCGCCGTGCGTGGATCAACTGTTATACCATAATAGTAGGCATTAGCTGAGGAATTAATAAAAAATTGATTAGGAAAAACAGTTGCACCCTTGTCAAATTTATACACGCCATGCTCATTTGTATTATAATCAACCACTGTAACATACTTAGCATCATTGGGGCCAATGGCTAATTGACCCGTTGTATATTTTTTAGAAAAGCGAAACGATTGCACTATAGTATTAGTTGCAGGGTCTAACTCAGTAAGCGTACCCTGCCTATCAAAATAATTCCCCCCTAATACCCAAATATGCCCATCGCTAGATATACTAATTTGCGATGGAGAATAACCTGCCACTGGAATTCGATCTACAATCAAATTGGTAGCAACTTGAATTTTGGTTATATAATTTACGGCCGTATCCTTTTCACACACATAGGCATAATCGCCTGTTGCATCTCCTCTTACAATCAATTGCTCCGTCCAATCATAGTCCATTTTAATATCAGAAATCTTTGTATTAGACGCTAAGTCTATCACATAAATTTTGGACTCATAAATACTGGTAACATAAGCACGATTTGAAGCTACCTGCTTTATAAACCTTGGGCTAATTACATTTGTAATTTCGCCTGTTTGGGTAAAATTGCTATCGGTAATAATAATTTTGTGAGAATTATTTACAACGAAATAATAATGACCATTAATAAATGCTACGCTTTGCAAAACGTCTCCTAGGGCATTTCCATTTATATTTTCAAATACTTTATTGGATACGGTATATTCATCCAAATCTATGCTACTTACTGAAGCCGTATTGGTTCCAAAACTCCCTTCATTTCCAATGATTAAGGTACGATGTTGGACGTTGGGTAATGTAAAAGGACTTTCGCCCAAATCTTTTTCGCAAGATGAGAAAAATAGACTTGCCAAAAGCAAACAACTAAGTAATGTTATTTTAGAATTAGTACTCATTTATCTTAATACAAACGCAGGAAATACAAGAAGAAAGAAATTAAAACTCCCATCTCAGACTTTATTCCCGAAGTCTAGTTTTTTTTTGTTACAAAGAGGTCTTCTGACTTATTCTCAGACTTGATTTGCCTTCCCAACCTATTAACCAAGGTCAGTGGCTTTTTAAACAAGTTTATTAAGAACTTATACCGAGCATAATTTATCGTCTCGTAATTTTTTACAAAAAAAATTGTCTCGGATAAATTAATTCCGGCATTTGTCATTGTAAAATTTTATAAAACCTCACGGTTTCATAAAATTACAAGGACTAATCAGCACCGGGTAGTGTCGCTGAATTTCACAGCATTCCCTGTTTTGTAACAAGAACAAATGTAAATGTTTGATTTTGATAATCATTAAAAAGATTATCCACCTTTTGCGGTTATCTTTAAGCCCGAATGAAATTTGACGAACTAGGATTAAACGAATCCCTACTCGAAGCCTTAGGATATATGGGCTTTGACACCGCAACTCCCATACAGGAACAAATCATACCCGAAATACTAAAAGGAAAAGATGTAATTGCCTGCGCGCAAACTGGTACAGGGAAAACTGCAGCTTTTGTACTTCCTAGTTTGCAGCTTACAGCTGAAAATTCCAATGACGTAACTACAACGCTCATTTTATCGCCAACCCGAGAATTAGCAATTCAAATAGAACAACAAATTCAAGGCCTCTCCTATTTCCTTGGAGTAAGCTCAATAGCTATTTATGGTGGCGGTACAGGCAATGATTTTACTGAGCAGAAAAAAGCATTGACCAGTGGCACTAATATTATTGTAGCTACTCCGGGTAAGTTAATTTCTCATTTAAATTTAGGTTATGTAAAGTTTGATACCGTAAGTCATTTAATTTTAGATGAAGCGGATCGTATGTTGGACATGAATTTTTATGACGACATTGAAAAAATTAGAAAGTACCTTCCAAACCTAAAGCAAACTTCAATGTTTAGCGCCACTATGAGCCCTAAGATTAAAGATCTGGCCAAGAAAGTTTTAAAAGATCCCGTTCAGGTAATTTTAGAATTATCAAAACCTGCAGAAGGTGTGTTGCAAGTAGCTTATTTATGTTATGACACCCAGAAATCTGCTTTGATATTAAACTTAGTACGTGGCAGAAAAAGCTTGGAGTCTATCATCGTTTTCTGTTCTACCAAAAAGAAAGTGGCCGAGCTGCACAAAGAATTAAAAGCAGCAGGAGAAAATGTAGCATCAATATCAAGCAGTTTAGATCAAAGTAAGCGCGAAGAAGTACTCTTAAAATTTAGAGCTAAGAAAATCCGAATTCTTATTGGCACCGATGTAATAAGCCGCGGTATTGATATCAAAGATATTAACCTAGTAATTAATTATGGTGTACCCAATGAAGCTGAAGACTACGTACACCGGGTAGGACGTACCGCTCGTGCTAATACTACAGGTATTGCGATTACCCTAGTTACGCCAAGAGATATGGCACAGTTTGCTGAGATTGAAAAATTAATTGGCAAGGAAGTACCCAAATCTCCTATGCCTGCTGAGATAGGCGAAGGACCAGAATGGAAAGTAAAGTCACATTCAAAAAGCGGTAAAAAAGGTGGCGGCAAAAGACACTTTAAAGGCAAACGAAAGTAAGTTCATTTTGTAATATTTGAATAGCGTATCCCTTGCAAATAAAGGCATACATCATTATCCGTTAGTAACGGTTAATAACGTTTAAGCCACTTGATAATGAAAGGATTATGCGATTTTACTAAAATGAATTAAATTTACTATTGCGTATATACAGATGTT
>CALJNC010000030.1 GCA_937981995.1 uncultured Chitinophagaceae bacterium | reverse complement strand
GCCTTTGTTGCTTCACCTGAATTAGTAGCAGCAGTTGCCATTGCAGGTAGATTAGATTTTAATCCTGCAACGGATAAGCTTATGAATGATAAAGGTGAAGAAGTAATGTTATCTGAACCAACGGGTGTTGAATTACCACCGCAAGGTTTTGATGTAGAAGATGCTGGTTTCCAAGCGCCTGTTGAAGACGGAAGTGGCGTACAGGTTAATGTAGCCGAAGATTCTAAGCGCCTACAACTACTTACACCTTTTACTCCAATTGGATCAGAAATTAAAGGAGCGAAACTCCTGATTAAAGCTTTTGGAAAATGTACGACCGATCATATTTCTATGGCAGGTCCTTGGTTAAAGTTCCGTGGACACCTAGATAACATTTCTAATAACTGTTTGATCGGTGCGGTAAATGCATTTGGTAAAGCAACAGATAAAGTAAAAAATCAATTGACAGGAGAATTTGGAACCGTTCCAGATACAGCACGTGCTTACAAAGCAGCTGGTGTACCAAGTGTTGTTGTTGGCGACCATAACTATGGCGAAGGAAGTAGCCGTGAACATGCAGCCATGGAACCTCGTCACTTAGGCGTAGTTGCTGTGATTGTAAAATCATTTGCACGTATCCACGAAACAAACTTAAAGAAACAAGGCATGTTAGGTTTGACTTTTGCTAATGAATCTGACTATGATTTAATCCAAGAAGACGATACGATCAACTTCTTAGACATTAATGAATTTGCTCCAGGTAAACAACTCAATATTGAGTTTGTACATGCAGACGGAACAAAAGATGTATTAGCAACAAACCACACATACAATCAAGGTCAAATTGATTGGTATAATGAAGGAAGTGCATTGAACTTGATTAAAAAGGAGAATGCAGCTTAGCAACTAAACAAATAATCATTTTAGAGCGCCTCGATTTTTCGGGGCGTTTCTATTAATCTAATTCTAGTATACTTTTAGGAATAAAAAAACGGATGAAATGAAAAATAGAATTACTAGAACCAAACGTCCAAAAACATTATACAAATACAGAGATTGGTCTAATAAGTTTCATAGAAGAATAATAACTAAACAAGAAATCTTTTTTGCCAAACCTTCAGATTTCAATGACCCTTTCGACAGCAATATTCCTATTAGATGGGATTTAATGACTGAAGAAGATTGCTATAAAATGAATCTTAAACTGATAAATCCATTACTCAAAGATAAAGATCAAAAAAAAGTTGAAGAGTATGCCCGGCAAGTAACAAAAAATAAAACACTTTGGCACCCGGATAAATTAAAAAAAGAAACAAGCGACCAAATTCAAAAATGGGTAAACTTAATAGGTCTTGTATCTCTATCTTCTAGCAGAGATAACATATTGATGTGGTCTCATTATGCCAATAATCATAATGGATTTGCAATAGGTTTCGACACTGATTCATTGGAGTCAGAATAAAATTTTGACTATATCGAACCAATAAATTACCAATTACAATATCCACAAATTACGGGATCAGATAATACAACTAATCAATTTTATAAAAAATTCTTCAGCAAATCAGATTTGTGGGATTATGAAAAAGAGTGGCGAATAAGTAAAAACCATATTAAAAACCGAATTGTAAAACTTAAGAAGAATTCAATAACTGAAGTTATTATAGGTTGCAACACAAGCCTAAGTGAAGAGTCAAAAATAATTAAATTGACTAAAAAGAAGCTTGGAAGTCATATTAAACTATTTAAGGCAGTGAAAAGTAAAGAAGAGTTTCGATTGGTTATAAACGAATTAAACTAAAACCCTCACTAGGTGTAGTTTGAAACTACACTATAATATTCTATCAAACATTAAAGCGCAGATAAAATCTACGCTTAGAAAAAAAACGCCCTCGCCAAGGTGGCGAGGGCTGATGTAATGGAAAAAAGTAAAAACCCCCATTTAAACTTCCTTAACTTCCCATTACACTATCTTAAAAACGATCTGCATTCATAACTTTATTCCAAGCCGCTACAAAATCATTTACAAATTTTTCTTTTGAATCGTTACAAGCATATACTTCTGCTATTGCTCTGAGTTCGGTATTTGAACCAAAAATTAAATCAGCTCTAGTACCTGTCCACTTCACTTCACCGCTTGCTCGATTAATTCCCTCAAAGATACTATCATCAGATGAATTAGCCTTCCAAGTGGTTGTCATATCCAATAAGTTAACAAAAAATTCATTGCTTAACTTATCAGTTTCATTTGTAAATACACCGTGATTAGAACCATCATAATTTGTATTTAAAACTCTTAGTCCACCAACCAAAGCAGTCATTTCTGGAGCTGATAAATTCAACAATTGTGCTTTATCAACCAACATTTCCTCAGCAGACAATCCCGTATTATTTTTCTGATAGTTTCTAAATCCATCAGCCATTGGCTCAAGTACTGCAAATGATTCTACATCGGTTTGTTCCTCGCTTGCATCTCCTCTACCTGGTGTAAATGGTATATTTACAGTATGACCTGCATTTTTAGCTGCTTGCTCAATACCAACATTCCCACCTAATACAATTAAGTCAGCCATAGATACAGATTTGCCATCCTTATCAAAGCTTTCTTTTATTCCTTTATATACAACCAATACCTTAGATAATTCAGTCGGATTATTTACTTCCCAGAATTTTTGAGGTGCTAATTGAATTCTAGCTCCATTAGCTCCACCGCGCATATCCGAACCTCTAAAAGTTGAAGCAGAAGCCCAAGCAGTTTTTACTAATTGTGAAATACTAAGATCAGTAGCTGCAATTGATTTTTTTAGACTTTCAACCTCCGCATCTGTTAAAGTATATTCTGCTGCAGGTACAGGATCTTGCCAGATTAACTCTTCCGAAGGAACTTCTTCCCCAAGATAACGTGCAATGGGTCCCATATCCCTATGTGTTAATTTAAACCAAGCTCTTGCAAATGCGTCTTCAAATGCTTCTGGGTTATCTTTAAAGTGCTGAGATATCTTAGCGTATGCTGGATCCATTTTCAAGGCCATATCCGCTGTTGTCATCATTAAGTCTTGCTTCTTAGATGTATCATGCGCCATAGTTGGTTGATCTGCATTTGAAGCAGCTGTCGGTTTCCACTGATGCGCACCAGCTGGGCTCTTAGTTAATTCCCACTCATAATCTAATAATACTCTAAAATAATCATGATCCCATTTATCAGGGTTAGGAGTCCACGCCCCTTCTATTCCACTTGTAATGGTATGATCACCTTTTCCGCTTTCAAAAGAGTTTTTCCAACCCGTGCTCATTTCTTCAATTGAAGCACCCGCTGGTTCTCTGCCTACAAATTCATCTGGATTTGCAGCACCATGTGCTTTACCAAATGTATGTCCACCTGCTACTAGCGCAACAGTTTCCTCATCATTCATAGCCATACGCTTGAATGTCTCTCTTATATCTTTACCTGAAGCTAAAGGGTTTGGATCGCCATTAGGTCCTTCAGGATTTACATAAATCAATCCCATGTGTACGGCACCTAAAGGATTTTCTAAATCACCAGTCGCATAACGAGCTTCATTGCCCATCCACTCTTTTTCACTACCCCAGTATATATCTTCTTCTGGTTGCCACACATCTTCTCTACCTCCTGCAAAACCAAATGTTTTACCACCCATAGATTCGATAGCAACATTACCAGCTAGTATCATTAAATCAGCCCAAGAAATTTTACGACCATACTTCTGCTTTATTGGCCAAAGTAATAAACGAGCTTTATCTAAATTACCATTATCAGGCCAGCTGTTTAATGGAGCAAAACGTTGTGTTCCACTTCCAGCACCTCCGCGACCATCTTGTATACGATACGTACCGGCACTATGCCAAGCCATACGTATAAAAAAACCTCCATAATGGCCATAATCCGCAGGCCACCATTCTTGGCTATCCGTCATTAAATCAGTCAGATCTTTTTTTATTGCTTTTAGGTCTAAACTTTTGAACTCAGCTGCATAATCAAAACTTTCACCCATTGGGTTAACCTTGCTATCATTCTGTCTTAAAATATTCAGCTTTAATGAATTAGGCCACCAATCATTATTACTAGTTCCGCCACCTGCAGTTTGTGCTTTTGAGCCATTCATAAATGGGCATTTACTTATATCACCACTTTGTCCGTCCATAATAAGTTTATTTAAAAATTGAATAGCGAATTTACTTCATGAGATAAGACTTTTAAAGTATTTTCTTATCAATATTTATTAGACGAACTATTGCTAAAAGTCTTTCGCAAATTAGGAAATAATTTAGACCCGATAATTACATTTGCGCTCACATCGGGAAGTAGCTCAGTTAGGTAGAGTGCTCGGCTGGGGGTCGAGTGGTCGCAGGTTCAAATCCTGTCTTCCCGACTAGTCCTGACAAAAATTTCAACAAATTTTAGTCAGGACTTTTTAAAATCAAATGAAATACAATGTATACATATTACGAAGCCTAAAGAATGGTAGACATTACACAGGTATTACCACCGATTTAGAAAGAAGGTTGAAAGAACATAATACAGGTTCTGCAAAATCTACCCGACCACATACACCTTATGAACGAATTTGGCAAAGCAATAGCATGAGCAAATCAGAGGCTTTAAAACTTGAAATAAAAATTAAGAAAAAAGGTGCGTTAAAATATATTATTGAGCATGAGCTAAAAACTAACTAATTAGTCCATTTTCATTATTGCCTTTGCAATATTATTCCCTGCAATATCTAGCACCAAATAATAATTCCCCGCAGGAACATCGCTTAACGATATTTTAAATTGTTTATTTTCAATTAAACCGTTTTTTACTATTTGACCCAAACTATTTATAATGGCGAACTTAGATTGTTTAATAAACTTATTTGCTGAAACTATTATTTGATCCGTTGTTGGATTTGGATAGACTTTTAAACCTATATCCTTAGCAAAATCTGAGGTAGCTACTGTACTCATATAAGTCAATTTATATGCTTTTTTACTTACTTTCTGATTCTGCTCCATACCCCCACATATATATTTTACGTTAGGAGAAACATTAGCTAGTCCGCGCAAATCCATGGGAAATGATTGACTTGTATCCATTTTAAAACTAGCATCTGCAGGATTATATATTACTTGCATATTAGCAGGCGCAACCCCTACTCCACCATCATAAGCTAAGCCGTTATAATTATAGCTTTCCTTGGAGCCGCCCAAAAAAGTAATTTGCTCATTAGGATTTGTAATCCCAATGGAACGATACAATGCATTTGGAGAATAAAATTTTACCGATAGCCAATTTATAGTCAATGGATTAGTAGGGTCAATTATTCCAATACGCATAGCCGGTATGGCAGGAAAATTAGTATTAATAACCGCTCCTCCATAATAGAAAATAGTGTCTCCTAACATGGTAGCTTGAGCACCAAAAAATTTATATTGATTATTATTGGGCAAAGGAGTAGCCGCTTGCCAAGT
The DNA here is from genome assembly GCA_937981995.1 of uncultured Chitinophagaceae bacterium. Classification (GTDB taxonomy): domain Bacteria; phylum Bacteroidota; class Bacteroidia; order Chitinophagales; family Chitinophagaceae; genus JAGNRR01. The sequence goes on along the minus strand of CALJNC010000030.1, from coordinate 44,482 downwards.
ATCCATAGCAGGGTCATACACCTGCACGTCGTCAATATTGGTTGTATTGCTCCAACCGCCAATTAAATACACTAAACTATCATTCCAAACTACTTGCGCATGATCATCAGTTGGCACAGGAATAGGACTACCATCCGTTTCATAAACATTTGTACTGGGATTATAAATGTGTACTCTACTTGAGGAAAGTTCACTACCATCGTTATACACATGGTAGCCCCCCATGATATAAATTTTATTTTTTATATAAGAAGCTGCCCCCGCAATTTTTCCCAAAGTATCGGGCAAAGAACCAATGCCATTCCATGTATTTGTAGAAACATTATAACGAAAACTTTCTTGATGAATACCTGTAAATTTTTTGCTTGTATCCAGGCCGCCAAAAGAAAACATATAATCCACACCGTTTACTTTGGCTTCGCAAACTGAATTATTTGTAGTAGCAAATGGCATGTCCGCTATTGCCGATGGAACCCATGTTTGGGCTGTAGCAACTAAGTGAAAAAAACAGAGTAGTATTATAATTAAATTACGCATTACTGCAATTTAATGCTTTTGTACCAATCAGTAAAACATATCTAATTTAGACCATTTCTAAGCGAACTACACATACCCTCTAACTCAGGAATGTCAAGGTAGGGATAGTTTACTTTAGATAAGTACAAACCATTAGGTAAGGCGGTTTGATTTAAAGGAGAAACTGTTTTATTAATAAATAATTCTTCAAACTCTTCATAACTCATATCTCCTCTTCCTACTTCTAACAAAAAGGCAACACACAGCCTTACCATCCCTCTCAAAAAACGATTAGCCGTAATTGTAAAACGTAAACGTTTTTTATCTTCTGATACAAATAATTGAGCATGGGTAACTTTGCAAATGGTATTATCATACAAATGAGCCTGACGGCAAATTGTTTTAAAATCATTGTATTGAGTAAAGAGCGCAACCACTTTATGCATTGCTTCAAAGTCTAAATCTTGCGGATCATACTCAGAGCAATATCTTCGTAAAAAAGGATCCTTATAAAAATTAATAAAATAATCATAGGTCCTTGAGCTCGCATCAAAACGTGCGTGTTGACCATCTTTCATAATAAGCACATCATGAACTGCAATATCATCAGGTAAATTTTTATTGAGCCTAAACTTTAAATCAAAATCATAGGCTTCATACAGATTGATATGAAGCATATATTGACTAGCATGCACACCACTATCAGTGCGCCCACACCCCCATACCGGAACCTCTTTTTTAAATATGCGTAGCAAAGTCTTTTCAAGTACTTCCTGCACAGACATTACATCGGCTTGGCGTTGCCAACCACAATATTTGCTACCATCATATGCTATGTGTAAGAAGTATCTCATAAAATTAAAAATCCTCCCACGCTAAGCGAGGGAGGATTGTACCCCAGGCGGGACTTGAACCCGCACGGACATTACTGCCCACTGGATTTTAAGTCCAGCGTGTCTACCAATTCCACCACCAGGGTATATCGGTGATTGTCTACCAACCTGCCTGCCGGCAGGCAGGTTCCACCACCAGGGTATCAGTGTTTGGTATAATTTAAAAACCTGTGAGGTTTTAAAAGCCTCACAGATTCAAGTGAGCGAAAGACGAGATTCGAACTCGCGACCCCGACCTTGGCAAGGTCGTGCTCTACCAGCTGAGCTACTTTCGCATTGTTAAAAAGAACATCCATTCGTTTGAACGGATTGCAAATATAATCGTTTCTTCATTTTTACGAAATAATTGTAGCCTTGATTCTATTATTTTTCAAATACCTATTACAGGCTACTAAAAATGGTAATTCTCAGGTATAAGCAAAGCCTTATTTGCCTAATATCCATGCAAAAATCAAAGGCGCCACAATCGTTGCATCACTCTCAATTATGAACTTGGGCGTATCAATATCTAACTTTCCCCAAGTGATTTTTTCGTTAGGAACAGCTCCACTGTAACTGCCATAGGATGTAGTACTATCACTAATCTGACAGAAGTAACTCCAGAATGGAACTCCCTCCCATTCTAAATCTTGGTACATCATGGGCACTACACAAATAGGAAAGTCACCTGCAATACCACCTCCTATTTGAAAAAAACCAACTCCCTTTCCTCCTGAGTTTTCATTATACCAATCCGCCAGATAGGCCATATACTCAATACCACTTTTAACGGTACTTGCTTTTAGTTCATTTTTTATTACATAACTAGCAAAAATGTTACCCATCGTACTATCCTCCCACCCAGGACATACTATTGGAATATTTTTTTCGGCTGCAGCTAACATCCAAGAATCTTTAGGGTCAATTTCGTAGTATTGCTCCAACAAACCACTATTGAGCATTTGGTACATATACTCATGCGGAAAATAACGCTCATTTCTAGCCTCGCTATCTTTCCATATCTTTTCAATATGAGACTGTAGTCTTCTAAAAGCTTCTTCTTCTGGTATACAAGTATCCGTTACTCTATTATAATGATTATCCAAAAGATCTCTTTCATCTTGAGCGCTTAACTCTCTGTAATTAGGCACTCTTTTATAATGACTATGTGCTACTAGATTCATTATATCCTCCTCCAAGTTTGCTCCAGTGCAGGATATAATATGAACTTTATCTTGTCGTATCATTTCAGCCAAAGAGATTCCAAGCTCTGCCGTACTCATTGCACCAGCAAGTGTAATCATCATTTTACCATCTGCTTCTAAGTGCTCCTCATAGCCTTTGGCTGCATCAACTAAGGCCGCAGCGTTAAAATGTCTGTAATTATGCTCAATAAATTGTGAAACAGGTCCTTTGCTCATTAGATAATTTTGCTATCAAATATAATTAGCTCATCTTCATGCATACAATGAAAACGCAATTACTTTTTATTTTTTTATTGAGCCTTGCTTTTTTGCTTCCGCAGAAAACTAATGCGCAAGTTGCAAAAAAAATACTTGCTGCAGGTGATAAAAAAATTGCTATTTATGATTTTAATAATTTTGAAAAACGCGTTAACCAAAAAAACGACACCACCTACATAGTGAACTTTTGGGCCACGTGGTGTATCCCTTGTGTGCAAGAACTACCCTATTTTGAGCAATTGCAAGAAAAATATAAATCAGAAAAGATAAAAGTGATATTGGTTAGCTTGGATTTCCCAAAACAAGTAGAAAAAAGCCTTATCCCTTTTATTAAAAAGAAAAAACTAACATCTGAAGTAATTTTGCTCGATGCAAAAAACCCTAATGCTTGGATTAATAAGGTTGACCCTTCATGGTCTGGCGCCTTGCCAGCTACTTTAATTCTTAACAAGAAGCATAGATATTTCTTCGAAAAGAGTTTTAACTTCGAGGAGTTAGAAAACGAATATCTAGAACTAACGAAAAGAGACTAATTATGAGATATCTATTATTACTTATTGCAACCCTTTTTATAACAAATGGTGATGCTTTAGCCCAGAAAAATAAAAAAAGAAAAAAGACTGGATACAAAATTGGAAGTATTGCAACTGACTTCTCTTTAAAAAATGTAGATGGCAAAATGGTATCTATGAAAGACTATGACGAAGCCAAAGGTTTTATTATTTGTTTTACATGTAACCATTGTCCATTTTCAATCGCAAATGAATCTAGACTAATTTATATTGATGGAAAATATAAAAAACTTGGATATCCTTTAATAGCTATCAACCCTAATGACCCAGCTGTAAATGAAGATGACTCGTATGAGAAAATGATTGAACGTGCAAATGAAAAAGGATTTACATTCCCTTACTTATTTGATGAAGGACAAAAAATATTTCCACAGTATGGCGCTACCAAAACACCACATATTTATCTTTTACAAAAAACAAAAAAAGGCCCTCAGGTTAAATATATTGGATCAATAGATAATAGTGCTCGTGATATTGAAGAAGTTACCGAACGCTACTTAGAAGATGCTTTAGATGCATTAATCAAGGGGGGAAAAATAAAAATTACCGAAACAAAAGCGATTGGTTGTTCTATTAAAGTACAAAAACCTTAAGCCTACACTTTTCAATATTCTATTATGAGATTTTCAATTTTAACACTAGTAACATTTTTATGCTTGACCATAGGAGCTAAGGCTCAGATATACAAAAGCGCACGTGTTGTACACTTAGAAGATGCTAGCAATTTAAGCGAAATTCAAAGAATGGAAGACACCCTTGTTTTCTATGCGGATAGTATGAGACAAACTCCCATTCCGGAGCCACGCATTGCAGGTAGCTATGCTTTTATCAAAACACTAAAGCGTTATTTAAAACATAAGGAAAGCTTTGAATTTCCTGCTAAAAAACTAAGTAAGAAAATATCTATTATTCAACCAGAAGATAAAAAGTTTAAAATTTATACTTGGGATGTAGTACGCTCTAATACTGAGCTAAGACATTATGGTGCCTTGCAATTAGCAGATGGCTCCTTCCAGCCCTTAATTGACGTATCGGACCAAGTAGTAAGAGGTGCTGAAGATTCAACTTTTTTTAATATGCGATGGTACGGATGTATTTACTATAATATTATCCAGAAAAAGATTGGAGATCAAGATGCCTATTTCCTTTTTGGCTATAACGGAAATTCAGTTGATGCTGAACGAAAAATTATTGAGCCTTTTGGTTTTGACCGATCAGGACGTGCAATATTTGGAGCACCCGTTTTTGCTATTAAAGAAAAAAATAGAAAGCGTCCTAAAATGCGTTTTGTTTTAGAGTATCAAAAAAGAGCTAAAATTTCCTTGAACTATGACAAGGAAAAAGATATGATTATTTACGACCATTGCGAATCAAGCGTTGGCGATTACCATAAGAAAAACACCTTTGTACCAGATGGCACCTATGACGGATTGGTATGGGATGGAAGATATTGGAATCAAAAAAATAATGTAATTCAAATAGTGAATTTACCTGCGGGTCAAGCACCGGTTGATAAACCTATAAAAAACTAATCTGTGCATATAGCCAGTATTGAAAATTTCGCTAAATCCTATGGCGACAATGTCCTTTTTGAAGAAATTACATTTCATATAAACCAAGGAGATAAGATTGCCTTAATTGCCCGAAATGGCCAAGGAAAAACATCGCTATTAAACATCCTTGCCGGTTTAGATACCCAAGACGGTGGCAACCTATGGATACATAAGGATGTACAAGTAGTTTACTTAAAACAAGAAAACAACTTTAACCCGGAGAATACAATTGAGCAGCAGCTTTTTGAAATGAACCACCCTACGGTGAAACTTTTAAAAGCCTATGAAAAAGCACTTGTTGAAAACCGAGCGGATACCGAAGAATTTGCAAACTTGCTTTCTCAGATGAATGATGGCGATGCCTGGAATTTTGAAGGCGCTTATAAAGAAATCATTGGTAAGCTCCAGCTACCTGCCCTAGATACTAATATAGCAACGCTTAGTGGTGGTCAGAAAAAACGATTGGCATTAGCGCAAGCTTTATTAGAAACACAGCTTTATGAAGGGGATTCGCTTTTTGTATTAGATGAACCTACTAATCACTTGGATATTGAAATGATTGAATGGTTAGAATCTAAGCTAACCACTGCTAAAAGCACTTTACTCTTAGTAAGCCACGATCGTTATTTTATTGATGCTGTATGCAATACCCTTATAGAAATTGAAAAAAACAAAGCCTATAAGCATAGCGGAAACTATCAATATTATTTAGAGAACAAAGCGCACCGCATAGAAGTTGCCGCAAGTGAATTATCAAAAGATAAAAACATATACCGCCGAGAATTAGAATGGATGCGCAGACAACCACAAGGACGTGCCACTAAGGCAAAAGCGCGACAAGATTCTTTTTATGACATAGAGGATAAAGTAAAAAAGAGCAAAGCAGAAAGTAGCTTAACGCTTGAGGTAAAAATGAATCGTTTAGGTGGCAAGATTTTAGAAATGAAAAAGGTCCATAAATCTTATGACGATTTAGTACTACTAAAAGGATTTGATTATACGTTCCAAAAAGGAGAACGTATTGGAATTGTAGGTAAGAATGGTGTTGGGAAAAGTACCTTGCTTAAAATTGCCCTAGGTATAGAAAAAGCCGATAGTGGCAAAATCAATCATGGGGAAACGGTTGTATTTGGACATTTTGACCAAAAAGGATTGCAATGGGAAAAGGATATGCGTGTTATAGAATTTGTGAAAGAGAAAGCTGAGTATTTTCCATTAGCTGATGGCACTAAGATTAGTGCTTCTAACTTTTTAGAACGTTTTGCATTCCCTCCTGAGAAACAACATACTTTTTTAAGTATGCTTAGCGGTGGTGAAAAAAGACGCTTACAATTATTAGGAATTTTATTTAAGAACCCCAACTTCCTTGTACTAGATGAGCCTACCAATGATTTAGACTTGCAAACGCTTGGACTTTTAGAGGAGTTTCTTTTAGGTTACCCTGGCTGTTTGATATTAGTAAGTCATGATCGTTACTTTATGGATAAGCTAGTGCAGCATCTATTTGTTTTTGAAGGCGATGGTGAGATTAATGTATTCCCTGGTAACTACCGTGATTATCGTTTAGCTAAAGAGGCAGGTAAGTTTAAAAAGAACAAGCAGCAAACGGTAAGCAGTGAGAAAGATACAAAGACTGAAGATCGGATAGCGAAAAGCGAAAAGCCCATTGCAACAAAAAGACAACTTACCTACAAAGAAAAAAGCGAGTTTGAAGAAATAGAAAAGACAATGCCACTTTTAGAACAAGAGAAAAAAGAATTAAGCGAAAAGCTAACAGCTCCTGATCTTGATTATACTGAGATTGAAAAAATATCTACACGCTTAACCGAGGTAACTACCGAACTTAGCGATAAGGAAATGAGGTGGTTGGAGATTAGTGAGTTATTGGGATAAACCTCAACAAAAAAAATAAGTCTCCCACTCTTCTACCTGGCACTGAGTCCTAATCACTTTTCGCTCTTCGCTATTCGCTACAGTTACGATTATTTGCTTATCATTTATTTCTATTAGTTCATTCACTGAGCGTAAAATAACTCCATAAATATCATGTCCTATCTTCTTCTCATTATTACATACCCATGTAAAAGAAATATCCCTTTCAATTAAATATTTAGCAATAGACTTGCCTCTTTTTCCTGCACCCCAAAGAACTAAGCTTTTATCATTATTGTAATCAATCTCTAAAAAGTAATGACACTTGAGTGTAAGCATGGTATCCTCGGTATAATCATCATTGGTACGTGAAGTACGATTGAGACTATCGCGCCAATGCAACAATACTTTACTACTAGGAATACATGTAAGCCCTGCCTTATACATTCTAAAACAGAGGTCATAATCCTCAGGAATTAAATCCGTACTAATACCTCCTATTTGCTCTAAATCTTCCTTATGAAGCATCCAACAAGGCGAAGGGATTACGCACTCCTTATAAACTTCACTAAAGCAATTTCCTTGCTCTATAGGGCCATTGAGCCACGCTTCATATTTCTGATAACCATCACCTACTCCATTGGCTGAGAAATATTTTACTTGCCCCAATGCCAAAGAACCTTTCCCAGCTTTTAAAAGCTGCTCCTGCATCGTTTCATACTTATCTAGTGCATTTATGTCATCAGAGTCCATTCGTGTTATATAATCACCCTTAGCATGCTTATAAGCCATTTGTAAGGCATCCACTATTCCTTTACCTGAATTATTGTATACCTTAATACGCTGATCGTTTTTAGCGTATGCTTCTAGGATAGTTAAACTATCATCTGAGGAATGATCATTAATAGCAAGTAACTCCCAATTTGAATACGATTGAGAAATTATTGAATCAATACATTCTTTTAAAAAAGGAGCCGTATCCTTTACAGGCATGAGTATACTTATTAACCAGCTCATGCTATTCTTCTAAATAATCAAGCTCCTTGCCAAAGGTTTCTTTTAGCTTACTAGCGGCATATAAAGCAATGATAAAAACAAATACCCCGGTCCACATCGCAGCTGGTACTTTTTGTAAGCCTACCACTTCTTGAAAAAACGCAACATACACTATCGTGATTAAAGTAAGTGAGCCTCTAATAAGGTTGGGAACTGTGGTGGCTACCGTTGCTCTAATATTGGTTCCAAATTGCTCAGCACTAGTAGTAATAATTACAGCCCAGTAACCTGAAAATCCACCAACAAATAAACAAGCAACATATAACCAAGTAACACTAATGGCTCCTAAAAATGGATAAGCAGCTACAGCTAAAGCAGTAAGTAAAATAAATAATTTAATAATTTTAGTACGGCTTTTAAATAACTGACTCATAAGTCCTGATAAGAAATCACCTAAGGTTACTCCAATATAAGCATACATAACTGCTGTTCCCGTAACGATATCTTTTTTTACTAATCCCATTTCTTCTCCTAACTCGGGACAGAAAAAAACAAGGATGCCTACTCCATACCAAATGGGCAAACCTGCTAAAACACAATAGAGGTATTTTTTTAAATTTTCCTTATTCCCAAACAAGAGTTTCAACTCACCCATCATAGCATTTTTTCTATGTTTGGCTACTTCAAACATCCCAGATTCAAACACGCCAACCCGCATTAGCAATAAAACCAATCCTAAAACGCCTCCGATTAAATAACCCGTCTGCCAATTTAAAGTGTAACCAAAAGCAGTTCGAGTTCCATCAAGATACTTGGCTAAGAAACCTGCAAATACAGCACCCGATACACCTATTGTGGCAACCATTGTAGTACCCCAACCGCGATCCTCTTTTTTAAGCACTTCAGAAACTAAGGTAATCCCAGCGCCTAGCTCTCCGGCTAATCCAAAGCCTGCAAAAAATCTTAGGAAATAATACTGCGTTTCTGTTTCTACAAAGGCATTTAAAATATTGGCGATAGAATACACTACAATGGACCCAAACAAAACGGACAGCCTCCCCTTCTTATCACCTAGTATGCCCCAGAAAAAACCTCCAACCAACATACCAATCATTTGAATATTAAGCAATAAATGACCAACGGATTCCAATGCTTCGCCTTCCAAACCAATCGCCTGCAAACTAGGAATTCTAAAAATGCCGAATAGAACCAAGTCATAGATATCTACTAAATAACCTAGCGCAGCAACTAATACAGGAAGACTCCAAATACCGGCTTTCTTCATTGAACTAAAATAAAGAAGAATAAAATAGGAAGAGAAATGCTAGGCTTCTTTTTTACTTGGCTTCAAAAATTTGAAGAGTACAGGTAGCGTAGTTATTAAAATAATGAAAACCGCAATAAGCGTTAAGTATTCCATTAAATCAACACCAAATTTTGCCAATACTACTTGGCGTAACAAACGCCCGCCTAACATGAAAGAAAATACCCATATAAAAGAGCCAACGATATTATAAATCGTAAACTTTTTATAATCCATTTTTACAATTCCAGCAACAATAGGTGCGAAGGTTCTAATAATAGGTACAAAACGAGCTAATACGATGGTAAACGTTCCTTTCTGCTCATAGTACTCTTGCGCAGTCAATAAATGTTTTTTCTTCCAAAAGAAAGTATCCTTTCTGCTATATAAAAACGGACCCGATTTGCGACCAAACCAATAGCCTACAAAATTACCTAGCACACCGGCCAAACTAATAATGACCATGATAATGATATAATGATAATGAAAGCCTTCTGCCGTATGGCCAGGACCAAAAAGATAATTAGCAAAATCATGCACAAGAATACCCGCTACGAAAAGCAACGAATCACCTGGCAAAAAGAAACCAACGAATAAACCCGTCTCAGCAAAAATGATAAAAACAATCATCCAAAAGCCACCAAAAGCTATCCACCATTCAGGGCTAAGTACTGTATCATGTATCGAGTGCCAAAGTTCTTGCATAAATGTGGCGCAAATTTAGTAATGAAATCTTAAGGAAATGACGAAATGCAGTTAAAAGCATAACAAACTTTTTTGAATAGAATGAATACCTTTATTCTATGAAGAATCTTCTTGTATTTATTTTCTTACTCTTTTTAGGCTCTTCTCTTTTCGCACAAGAAGGAAATGATAGTGTCCACCTTCGGCTTACTATCTCATCTACTGATTTATCTGAAGACATGAGTCAATTATCTAGCGGTAATGACGAGCTTATTCTTTTAGTTTACGAATCTAGCTTTGCAGGCGCAAGACCAGTATTTACACAAGAGTTCATTTTTGATAAAAAAGTTAAAAAGAAAACTTTTGAAATAAACTATACAGATTTCAAATGGAAGACACGAGCCAACGTAGAACCAACAGTCTCCATTTATTTAGTAGAAAGAGACTCCAAAAACTCAATAGAAAGAATAGAGGCTCCCATTACGGTTTACCAAAATGAAATACTAGAATTATTCAAAACAAAGAAAACAGTAGAACTTGAAAAATATTTAGGCGACGAAGATTTATTACTAGCTTGTAAGTTTAGGTTATACAATCATAATAGTTGTAAGAACAGCTATATAAACAATTTGGATAGCTACTCCTATAAAGTTGCGTTTGAAACAAAAAAGTAATCTAATTCAAATCCCCATTATTCCTCAGCACGACCATCTCATCAAATACATCAACGATAACAGGTTTCTCCTTATGAATCGTTCCGGCTATTATCTTCTTAGAAAGCTCATTAATAATTTCTTTTTGAATTAAACGCTTAAGCGGTCTTGCTCCAAACTGTGGATCAAAACCATTCTTTGCTAAAAAGTCCAAAGCGTAATCTGTAAATTCTAAATCAATGCCTTGAGTTGCTAAGGTTCCTTTTAATTGTTCCAATTGAATTTTTATAATCCCCTTAATTTCTTTTTGTAACAATGGAGTAAATAAAATCAATTCATCAATGCGATTCAAAAACTCAGGTCGCATGGTATCCTTCATTAAACTAAATACTTCTGATTTTGTTTTTTCAATTACATCTAACTTGTTCTCTTCATTGACTTCTTCAAAATTATCCATTATAATATGGCTACCCAGATTACTAGTCATAATGATTATTGTATTTTTAAAATTGACTACTCTACCCTTGTTATCCGTCAAGCGACCATCATCCAACACTTGTAATAGTGTATTAAAAACATCAGGGTGCGCCTTTTCAATTTCATCAAATAAAACAACACTGTATGGCTTTCGTCTTACAGCTTCTGTAAGTTGACCACCTTCATCGTATCCTACATATCCCGGTGGCGCTCCTACCAATCTACTTACAGAATGTTTCTCTTGATACTCACTCATATCAATACGCGTGAGCATACTTTCATCATCAAATAAATATTGTGCTAGAGCCTTTGCCAACTCTGTTTTACCCACACCTGTTGAACCCAAAAAGATAAAGGACCCAATTGGTTTTAGAGGATCTTGCAAGCCTGCTCGACTTCTGCGAATAGCATCAGATACGGCATCAATTCCTTCATCTTGACCAATTATTCGCTCATGCAAATGATCTTCAAGGTGTAATAGTTTTTCACGTTCACTTTGTAACATTCTGGTTACAGGTATCCCTGTAGCTCGTGCAACGTTTTCTGCAATATCCTCAGCGTCTACTTCCTCTTTTAATAATCGCTTATGTGTATCTGTATGCTCATCTAAGTTTGTTGTCAATTTTAGCAGCTCCGCCTGTTTATCCTGCAATTTACCATACCGTATCTCAGCCACTTTGCCATAATCCCCGCTGCGCTCAGCTTGCTCAGCTTGTTGTTTTAAGTCCTCAATTTCTGCTTTCATGTCTTGAACAGCATCTACTGATTTTTTTTCTTCTTCCCAACGCACTTTAATCGCATCACGCTCTTCGGTAATGTTCGCAATTTCTTTAGCTAAGTCAGATAATTTTGTTTGATCATTTTCTCTTTTAATTGCTTCGCGCTCAATTTCTAATTGACGCAGTTTACGCTCTAGTTCATCTAACTCTTCGGGCATGGAATGCAACTCTAATTTTAATTTTGCTGCACTTTCATCTATTAAGTCAATTGCTTTATCTGGCAAAAAACGATCTGAAATATATCGGCTACTTAATTCTACCGCTGCAATAATTGCTTCGTCTTTAATGCGTACCGCGTGGTGTGTTTCATAGCGTTCTTTTAATCCACGTAATATAGAAATCGCGTCTTCTATATTAGGTTCATCAATTATTATTTTCTGGAACCGTCTTTCCAATGCTTTATCTTTTTCAAAATATTTTTGATACTCAGATAAAGTGGTAGCGCCAATTGCTCTAAGCTCTCCACGCGCTAAGGCTGGTTTTAAAATATTGGCCGCATCCATTGCACTCTCACCACCACCGCCTGCACCTACTAGTGTATGAATTTCATCAATAAATAAAATAATACCTCCGTCACTATCCGTTACTTCTTTTATTACACCTTTCAATCGCTCTTCAAACTCCCCTTTATACTTTGCACCTGCAATCAATTGACCCATATCTAATGAGTAAATAATTTTATGTCTCAAATTATCAGGCACATCACCGTTTATGATTCTATGCGCTAACCCTTCTATAATTGCTGTTTTACCAACGCCTGGTTCTCCTACAAGAATCGGATTGTTTTTTGACCTTCTTGAAAGGATATGTAGCGTTCTTCTAATTTCTTCATCACGACCTATTACAGGATCTAATTTATTAGAAGATGCCATCTCATTTAAGTTTATGGCATATTTTTTTAAAGCTTGAAACTCTCCACTACCTGATTGTGATGTTACATTTTCTCCTTTGCGTACATCTTTTAGAGATTTGATTAAGTTCTTTTTAGTAAGACCTGCATCTTTTAATAACTGTGCAATGGTATCACTCCCTTCTACTAAGGCAATTAATAAATGCTCTACTGAAACAAACTCATCACCCATTTCTTTAAGCATAGATCCTGCTTTTAGTACTACAGTATTCATTGCCGGGGAAACCATTTGTGCAGGTTCGCCACTTATTGCTCCTTTCTTACTTATGCTATCATCAAGTTTGCTAATCAAGTGACCCACATTCACATCGTTTTTCTTTAAAAGAAATACACTACTACCATTTTCATTGTCTAGCATAGCTTTTAACAAATGTGATGTATCAATATATTGGTGCTTATTATTAAACGCCAGTTGCTGTGACGCGGCTATTACTTCTTGCGCTTTGATTGTGAAATTATTTAAGTTCATACAATCTATATACATCAACTTAGACACCAACTAATTTTTAAAGGTCAAAGTGTCGCAAACTCAGTATTCATAGGTACAAAAGGTCAGTAAAGTACAAGAGAAAAGATATTTTGTCATACTAAAAGAAAATTTTTAGCGTTACTTTCAGATAATTATAGAAACCTTATGAAGCCCTTAATAGATTTTAACCTTCAAGACATTATTAGCATTTTCCTGAAATGGAAAGATTACCTTCTTTCTTTTCTTGCTATTTGTCTTATACTCGCAACGTTACTTGTATATTTCGTCCTTCCTCAAAAATACTTAGCTACAGCAGTTGGCTTACCAGGTAATCCTGTTCTTGCTGATCGTTCATTTATATTTAATGATAACATACAAAGTTTATATGCTAGTTATGGCTCTAGCCCTGAATTAGACCGACTTGTTTCTACCGCTCAATTAGATACATTATTTCGATTTGCCGTCAAAGAGTTTAATTTAACAGAACGCTACAAAATAAAAGACAGTGGCGCTTTAGGATTAAAAAAAACGATTAAACAATTTAGAAAAAACTATAATGTAGAAAAAACTGTATTAGGCGAATTGAAAATTCATACTTGGGATGAAGATGCAAAAACCAGTGCCAACATGGCCAATGCAATAATTAAAAAAATCGAGAGCCTGTCAACGGACCTAAACAACCGTTACAACCTTAAAGTTTTAAACTCATTAGAAAAAGAGCATCAAAAATTAAGTACCCAATTCGATGCCGTTTCAGACTCATTAGAGAATACTGCCGGCACAAGCGTCAAAGAGCTCCTTAAAATAAAAAAGAAAAGTATAAGCAGCAGTATACTTAATTTTGAAAAACTGATTAACGAATTTACTGTGGCAGTAAGCGCTAGCGCCCCGAGCATTCAAATACAGGATTATGCTACATTGCAAGCAAAACCAGACAAGCCTAAGAAAGCTAGGCTATTAGTATTAACACTTTTACTAGCAAGTGCATTCGGAGGATTTCTAATATTTATTCTTGAAAAGAGAAACAGCAAATGAGCACTGTTTTAGCTGATTACAGGTCGAAACATCTTCTAATTTTAGGAAGTGCTATATTCATTTTATCAGGAATGTTGGCACTTGTTTTTCAGCAATGCACTTTCTTAGCTATTCCATTTACACTGCTTGCTCTTTGGGCTTCTAAAAATAATGTTGAACTCCTTTTTTTCGCTCTCCTAATTTTTATTCCTTTTTCTATTGAACTTAAAGTTACTAAAAGTCTCAGTACCGACTTCCCAGACGAACTCCTCATGTGGCTTTTAACAGCAATTGTTTCACTTAACTTTATTTTTAAGCCTGAAGAATTTGAAAAAATAGTACTAACAAAAAATCCAATTTATAAGTTTATTCTATTAGGTTTTACATGGCTTATTTTATGCACTCTTTTTTCTTCAGATATCATCATATCTATTAAATACGTTCTTAGTAAATTTTGGTATCTGTGTACCTTCTTTTTTCTTCCACTAGCATTATTTTCTAATCCAAATCAAATAAAAAAAATAGGTGCGGTACTTATAGCATCTATGTTGCTAATTATAGTTTACTCTTTTATCATGCAAATAAATTTAGGTTTTTCATTCCTAAGAGTAAACGAAACAGTTCGTCCATTTTTCAGAAATCATGTAACCTACTCAGCTTTATTAGCATGTATTATCCCAGTTTTATTAATTTATTATTTTGGAAATAAACGGAACAAATTAAATTATTTAGTCATTACACTTATTATAATTTGTATCGCGAATTTAATTTTTTCTTATAGCCGTGGAGCATGGCTTGGTTTGTTTTTTTGTATCCCCTTTTATTATATTTTACGCTATCGACTTATTAAACCCTTTTTTAAAATAGGCATTGGCATTCTGCTGGTATCGTTATTTTTAGTAATAAGCACTGGTGGATACAAAAAGCTAATACCAACCAAAGCTGAGACTATCTATCATACTAATTTCAAGAATCATTTAAAAGCAACTTACCAACTTACTGATATGTCATTTGCTGAAAGATTACACAGATGGATCGCAGGTATTCGAATGACAAAAAATAAACCAATAGTTGGCTATGGACCTAATACGTTTTCAAAAAACTATAAGGCACATACTTTATGGGAGTTTGAAACATGGGTAAGTGATAATAAAGAACGATCAAGTATACATAATTACTACTTACTACAATTTGCCGAACAGGGAATTGCAGGAGGTACTCTATTTTTACTTCTTCTGTATTGGACTTTTGCACGATTAGAATATCTATATCATCAAACCCAATCAATAAGAAGGCTCATACTTAGCATAGGCTGTGTCTTAGTAGTAATTACTATTGAGCTTTTTGTAAATGACCTTATTGAAACTGATAAAATTGGTGGTATTTTCTACCTTTGTTTAGCAAGTATAATAGTCTTAGAGCGTTGGAGTAATAAGAAAATTCAGGGGCTTCAAAATTAATTTAAGGAAAAACAGCAATCCTTTTTGTCAATTCAAGAAACGTATTATATTTGCGTTCCATTCTATGAAGGATCGGTAGTTCAGCTGGTTAGAATGCCGCCCTGTCACGGCGGAGGTCGCGGGTTCGAGTCCCGTCCGATCCGCAAAAAAACTCTTGAGAAATCAAGAGTTTTTTCTTATTTCACTTTAGTTAAGCACAATCAAATAAAAAAACTCATTCTTAAAGAATGAGTTCTAATTTAATTAAATAGTATGTTTCTAGCGTGAAGAACTTGTTCTTCTTGGGCAACGAGACGCTTTATGCTTGAACGGATTACCAAAGGCATCAAAGTATACTGCTAAGCTTACACCGCCAAACCAGTACCAATCATTTCTACTTGGATCACCACGATTAAAACCCTCATTAGGATAATTACCATCCCATGTAGGTAATTCGTCTGTTCTGAATGCATAGTCAATCGTTTTTTGACCATTTGCAAATAGTGCATCAAAATTTACATAGCTCTTACTTACGTCATCAAGATAATCTGTTGAAGTATAACGGAAACCCATTTCTACATTCATAAATACCTTTTTGCCTATCAAAAACTTAATCCCTCCACCTATTGGGAAGGCAACATTTACTAAGCTATATGGGCTACGCTCAGGGTATAGATCCAATCCTTGACCTTCAGTACCTAAAGGACGGAGATATAACTTTTCAGAATTTTCATCTAGGATGTACGGATTAAAGTAAAATAGTCCAATTTGTGCAAATACATAAGGTGATACTTTATACTCATCTACATCTACAGGTAATAAATTCGCCTCAATTCCAACAGCTACTTCAAGCACATTGGTTTCAAAATCTAAGTTGCGCATTTGAATAGCCGGTATATCAGAAAGACTATCAGAACCATATAAACTAGCATAGCTTATTGAGGATCTAAAGCCAATATTAGGATGTACAAAGTATTTATATTGCAATCCACCTGCAGCGCGGTACCCTTCACTTGGAAACATGTTTTGTTGCAAATCTCCATAATAAGAAGACGTACCACCAAACACACCAATCTCATGATGCTTGCGCTGAGCTTGCAAAACAGCTGGAATAAATAATAAAGTAATTAATATCTTCTTAAACATAAATTGATCTATTTCTCCTAGAATACTATGTAATATTACTAATAGTTTGCTAATTTTCATAGTGATTTAACCAAAAATCGAATTAGTCGCTTTCCCAAATTCTAATTTACTTTTTGTGTTTTGTATTTAGACTATTACCTTGGCTTCAAAGAAAGTACTATGCCTTCGTTTCCTAAGCCTAAATTTAGCTACTCTTTTGATGTTGATCAAGAAATTAAAAATCTTAGAAATCACAAATCCAAAGAAAGTAGACTGATACCTAAAAAATCGCCAGAAGGCTTATTAATTGCTACATGGAATATTGCTAATTTAGGCGCGCAAAAACGGTGGGCTGAGCATTATCAAATACTCGCGGAAGTAGTTAGTTGGTTTGATGTAATTGCCATTCAAGAGATAAATCAAAACCTTGAAGGTATTAGAAATTTAGAAAGCGAATTGCCTTCTTATTACAATATAATAATGTCCGATAAAGCTGGAAACAATGAGCACTCCGCATTTATATACGACGGTCGCAAAGTAAAATTATTAGAAATGGTAGGTGAAGTAGGTATCCCACCAAAAGATCATAGATATATAAAAATTAAAGGTGTAAAAAGTAAATTCACTGGCTTTGATCGCAATCCATACTTAGCAAGTTTCCAATGGGAGAATTTTACATTCATCCCGATCAATGTTCATTTATACTTTGGGAGCAATTCTAAAAAACACAAAGAAAGAAGAGCACTGGAAGCTTATGCTATTGGACGCTATGCAGATTTAAAACGAAGAAGCTCTAATGCTTTTTCAAAAAACGTTATCGTTCTTGGTGATTTTAATTTACCTAAAGTAGATAAGGATGACCCTATTTATAAAGCACTTACCAAAAGAGGATTAGAACTGCCTGATCATTCAACTAAGGTATACTCCAACATTAATAATGATAAGGAATATGACCAGATTGCCTTCCTACCTAGTTTAAAATCTAAAATTATTACACAAGGGGTATTTGATTTTGATAATGCACTATTTACTGACTTATGGCAAAGTAGCGTAAAAGATTTCAAAGCATATTTGCGATATTACATCTCCGATCACCGTCCGCTTTGGATGCAAATTGGATTATAACTTCTGACATAAAAAAAGACCGTCTCAGAATTAAGACGGTCTTAAGTATTTTAAAAAACTAAAGGCTACGCAACTTTCTGTACCTGCATATAGTTAAGTTCTACTGGTGTATCTCTACCAAAGATTTTAACCACCGCCTTGATTTTCTTTTTATCTTCGTCAATTTCTTGGATTGTACCGTTGAAATCATTGAAAGGACCGTCAATTATTTTGATTGTCTCACCTACTATGTATGGTTCTAACATTTGCATATCATCATCAGCCATATCATCCAGGTTTCCAAACATTTTGTTTACCTCAGACTTTCTTAAAGATTCAGGATGCTCTTTTCCAAGGAAATGAATTACACCGGTTACGGCACGTATATCCGAAATCATTGCTCCTGTTAAAGAACCTGTTTTAGATTCAATCAACATATACCCAGGAAAAAGTATTTTCTCACGCATTACTTTTTTACCCTTTTGCACCTTGTATACTTTCTCAATAGGACATAGCACTTGACTTATTACATTATCCCAACCTGAGCGCTTAATTTCTTTATCAAGATACTCCTTGATTTTACGCTCCTTACCGCCAATTACACGTAGTACAAACCATTTGGACTCCTGCTCTTGCTTTTTTTCTGTGCTTTTTACTTCTTCAGCCATGCTATTTATTTAAAAAATCCGTAGAACATTTCAAATATGAACTCTGCTGCACCATCCATTGCAAATAGTATCAAAGTAATAATAAGGAAACCTATTAATACTACAATAGTTGATTGCTGTAATGCAGGCCAACTTGGCCAAGTAACTTTATGCATTAATTCGTTGTACGAATTTTCGAATACTTTAGTGAATTTGCTCATTTTCAGTGTTTTAATAACTTTTATTAAACTATTTAATTAGGTTGCACGGGTACTAGGATTCGAACCCAGATCAAAGGTTTTGGAGACCTCTATACTAGCCATTGTACTATACCCGTAGATTAGACGCTAGATTATAGATTAAAGATTTTAGACTTTTATATATTTTGTACAAAATGCAAAGTACTCAGAAGATTTATTCCAAGTACTTTGCAAAGTCTATTATCTAGCGTCTATAATCTGACGTCCAGAAATACTATTTAAGAATCTCAGTAACTTGACCAGCACCTACTGTACGGCCACCCTCACGGATTGCAAACTTAAGACCTTTATCCATTGCTATAGGAGCAATCAACTTAACTGTAAGACTTACATTATCACCAGGCATAACCATTTCAGTTCCTGCTGCTAATTCAACCTCACCAGTTACGTCAGTTGTTCTGAAGTAGAACTGAGGACGATACTTGTTAAAGAATGGAGTATGACGTCCACCTTCTTCTTTAGCCAATACATACACCTCACCTTTAAATTCAGTGTGTGGAGTAATAGAACCTGGCTTACAAATAACCATACCACGTTTGATATCAGTTTTCTCAATACCTCTTAAAAGGATACCAGCATTATCACCAGCTTGTCCTTCGTTTAATATTTTACGGAACATCTCAACACCTGTACAAGTAGAGCTTAACGCTTCATCATTGAAACCTACGATCTCAACATTCTCACCAGTTTTGATAATACCACGCTCAATACGACCTGTAGCAACCGTACCACGACCTGTGATAGAGAATACATCCTCAACAGACATCAAGAAGTCTTGATCAACTGGACGAGGAGGTAAAGGAATAAAGTCATCAACAGCAGCCATTAGTTCTTCAACTTTAGCTACAGCTCCAGCTTCACCTTCAAGTGCTTTAATAGCAGAACCTTGAATAATTGGAGTATTATCTCCATCAAATCCATTTTTAGATAAGATTTCACGAATTTCCATTTCTACTAATTCAAGTAGTTCAGGATCGTCAACTAAGTCAACTTTATTCATAAATACAACCATACTTGGAACGCCTACCTGGCGAGCCAATAATATGTGCTCTTTAGTTTGTGGCATAGGACCATCAGTTGCAGCTACAACAAGTATAGCTCCGTCCATTTGTGCAGCACCTGTAATCATGTTTTTCACATAATCGGCGTGACCTGGACAATCAACGTGCGCATAGTGACGACCTTCTGTTTCGTACTCAACGTGTGCTGTATTAATTGTAATACCACGCTCTTTTTCCTCAGGAGCACCATCAATCTCGTCGTAATCCTGCTTTTCAGCCATACCTTTATTAGCCAATACCGTAGTAATTGCAGCTGTTAAAGTAGTTTTACCGTGATCTACGTGACCAATCGTTCCAATGTTTACATGGGGTTTATCCCTCTTGAATTCCTCTTTTGCCATTTTTATTTCTTTTTATAAGAGTTTAAATTAATTTTTAGGATTGCAAATGTAAGGCTATTCTTAAATATAAAAAAGGTTTTTCGCCGCTGAATTATTCTTTTCATTGGTTAACGATTTGAGCACAATCCTTGGGTCACATCGAATTTACATCAGTATTAATTTGAATTGAGCCCAAAAACAACATGAAACATTAATATCCCCTGTCTTTTCTGTAGCTAAAAAGGTACAATTCAAGAATACTTTCAAGCAAATCGCTTTTCTTTGTTTTATATTATGCTAAACATCAAATTACGATTCCTCTTACCATTCATATTACTCGCCGTTTTTTCCATAACTAGCTGCGACTCCAACTCCTCAAGTCATACCAAAAAGGATAATGCAACTGATGAAAATCCACTTGCGCATGTAAAAAAGAAAGCGGATGCATACTTTACCCTTGATAAAATAACAATCATCTTAAAGGAAGAACCAGATTTGGATAAGAATAAAATGATAATTCAAGACTTTGTTGTGAAAGAAAAATCGTTCATCCCTATATTTTCATCCATGGCAGATTATAAAAAATCAGTAGGAAGTACCGATTTAGGAAAACCAGTTATAGAAATAAACCCTTACCTATTCCTTTCTATGCTTTCTGGCACCGAAAGTGTAAGGACTAATCCTGGCCTTGAAGATGATATTAACTTTAAAGCTTCTGAGCTAAAATCAATTTATACAAAAGAGATTGCCAGTTTTAAGGAGTCGCTTGCCAAATAATTGTAACCTCTCAAAGTTTTGCAAGAAGAAATAAAAAATCCAAGAATCAAATGCTACAAATGCATGAGGCCTTCGAGCTCTTGTATTTGTAATTACTGTAATCCTATACAAACTAGTACTCGTTTTATTATTCTAATGCACCCAAAGGAATATAGAAAACAAAAAATCGGGACGGGGCACATGACAAAGATTCAACTTGAAAATTCAGAGATACTAGTTGGTGTAGATTTTACTAATAACCATCGGGTAAATGAAATACTGTCTCAAGAAAAAAACGATTGCTTTCTACTCTACCCGGGAAAAGAGAATTTCAACTTATCGGAGCGAACAAGTTCAGAAACTATTTCGTTTCTTGGCAAGACCCCTACCGTATTCCTGCTTGATGGGACCTGGCCTTGTGCTCGTAAAATGCTTAAGCTAAGTAAGAACCTACAAAAATTAAAAAGGGTGAGTTTTGACAATAAAATAAAATCGAAATTTATAATTAAGCAGCAGCCAGATTCTCTGTGTCTGAGCACAATTGAGTCTGTTTATACTGTCGTAAATTTATTAAAGGAAGCTAAGTTGGAACATTGTGACACAAGCAATTTTTTACTTCCCTTTGAAAAAATGATTGCCCATCAAATTGAGTGCATTCAAAACCCACATAACAATAACCATGGTTATTCAACTTCCCGCTCGGAGGTAAAGCCCAAGAACATGTATAAAAAAAATCCGCAAAGAAGCGTGATTTATGAAGGAGGGAGTTAGTTGCATTTAAAACAATCGCGCAAGAATGCAGTCAAACATTAGCACGGCGTTCTTGAGCGTTAGTCCACCCAATACAGGCAACCTCCCCTTGTGTGCGCAGTTTACCAACTACTCCACCCTATCCAATATAAAACGTAGATACTATCTAAGCTTAGTTGAGCAGCTGCACTAAGGATATCAAAAGTGATATCACTCTTCTAAGGTAAATTTTTCGTAGAGCGCTATTTCTTAAAATTGAAATTAATCCGGTTGCATCCAAACCAAGCGCATTTTATTGTCCGTTGTTCTTCTCAATGTAACAAAAATATCATTCCGTGAATGATAATGCGAAGCGAGAAAAAAACCTAAATTCCCCGATTCTCCAGAAAACAGTTCCTTACTCGCCGGAACAAAACCTAAGCCACCTAATTTATATGCATAAGCCGAGCAATCTTGTATATTATTATTAAACACTTCCATCTTTTTTGATTTACCCGTATTGCCTTGCTGATTTTCAATAACATCATTTACTAAAATATACTTGCCATTAATACCATTAACGTATGAAAATGATTTGTAATGTTCGTTACGCGCAATAATACAGGCTGATGAATTTGTATACTTAGAATGGTAAAAATGATCTACATCTAATTTCTTTAACTTGTTCTCTCCACTTACATAATGCTTTTTAGGAACTAACTGAGATGATTCATACTGCCCGTATTTATCAAAATTTATAATTGCTAAGTCTTCACAACCAGCAATCGTTCCCAAATTCTCTAAAATAACAGTAGAGTTGCCCTTTTTATCGAAATACAAATTTTGCGGACTTGCTGCGAAAATTTTGTTTTGTCCTGCTCGATACTCTCGTCTTTTATTCAAAAATTCTTTTAATGGTATCGAACTAACACCCACAATCTTTTCACTTTCGGCATTTATCCTTAATAATTGCACTACGTAATAATCTGTGTATGACCGTCCTTTCAGTTTGTTCTCCCTAGCTTCGCGCGGAGATACCTTAACCATGTTTAAGAAAACAACTTGCTTATTAGTTTTATTATATTTCGCAATACTATTCTCCAAAAGAAAACCATCTTTTAAATTCAAATTAGTACTGCTAATTTTTCCATCTTTAAATAAACCCATATAAAACCCTCCTGATCGTTTACCATTTTGTATCTTAATCAAATAATTAAAGAAAAGAAAATAAATTGATCCATTCGGTGCTATCGCGATTTCTTTAAGGTCTAAAAATTTAAATTTTTTCTCTACCATTGGAAAAAAAGTTAAATTTTTCAACCCCGTTTTTTCATCATAATGCTCTATTCTAAGTCTTTTATCTTTATCCTTTGCTTTTGGATTATAAATTGCAATGACATAATCATTCGAATATTCAGATTTACGAACCACAAAGTTTTTGCAATCATCTAATGAATTTCCTTTGGTCATTGATACATGAACTGAAATTTTATTAAGAGAGTGCAATACTATTTTCTCTTTTGCTTCTCCTGAATTGACATCAATTTGAACTCTAACCAGACTTAAAGACTTATTAATATTTCCAATAATGAAAACATAAACATTGCCGTTCATTTCAAATAACTGCAAAACCCTTGAATTATCAATCCCTAAGTTTTTAACGCTTATGGTGCTTTTGGAGCTCAGTTTACGACTACGATCATAAATCCTCACACTTAACCCACCCTTTTCATAATGCAAATACATAGTTCGAGCATTATCTAATACTAGCACCTTACCGTAACCAATGGCTGGTTCTGGAAATTTTTCACTTTGACCAAGCTGTATCATTTGAGCTTGGCATGTTTGAAGATAAAATATGACTATTAATAGAGGGAATATTTTCTTCATTTACCAAATATAATAACTTTTGCAAGACATATTATAAACTCATCAAGGGGTTCTAAACGGCCCCTCTAGGTGTAGATTATATCTACATCTACACCCAATACCCTACTACGCCATCCTATCCAATATAAAAGCGTAGATACAATTTATGCTCAGTTGGTTGATAGTAGCTCTTATTTCAAAATAACAAGCCATTTAAAAAATCAATGTCTATTTTAGCTTTTTTCCACAAAACCATATTACTTTTGCGCTCCTGAAAGCAATTATCATTGGATAGCTGCTGTTGGAAGTCAAAGCAATAACGCTGCGACGTTATAACCAAAAAAAGTAAAAAAATGGCAAAAGAAATCGGTGGCTATATAAAGCTACAATGTCGTGGAGGTGCAGCAAACCCTGCCCCACCCATCGGACCAGCACTAGGTGCTAAGGGTGTGAACATCATGGACTTCTGTAAGCAGTTCAACGCACGTACTCAAGATCAAGCGGGAAAAGTATTACCAGTAGTGGTAACTGTATATGCAGATAAGAGTTTTGACTTTATAATCAAAACACCACCTGCAGCAGTTCAGCTATTAGAAATGAGCAAGAAAAAGAAAGGCTCCCCTGAAAGTAACCGCCAAAAGGTAGGTAAAGTAACTTGGGATCAAGTTAAAACCATTGCTGAAAGCAAAATGGTAGATTTAAATTGTTTCACTGTAGAAAGCGGTATGCGCATGGTAGCCGGTACAGCAAGAAGCATGGGACTAACTGTTGAAGGAAAAGCCCCTTGGGATAATAATTAATCAATAAAAAAATTAGAACAATGGGACTAACAAAAGCAAGAAAAGCAGCTGCAGATAAACTTAAAAAAGAACTCTACAGCTTAGAAGAAGCCTCAGGCTTAATAAAAGAAGTAAACTGTACAAAGTTTGACTCCTCGGTTGATTTACATATCCGTTTAGGAGTAGATCCTCGTAAGGCAGACCAAGCAATTAGAGGTACAGTAACCTTACCACATGGTACAGGTAAAACAAAAACAGTATTAGTATTATGTACTCCAGACAAAGAAGAAGAAGCAAAAGCTGCGGGCGCTGACTTTGTAGGATTAGATGAATACGTAACGAAAATAGAAAAAGGTTGGACGGATGTTGACGTAATTGTTGCTACACCTTCAGTAATGCCTAAAATTGGTCGTTTAGGTCGAGTATTAGGACCACGTAATTTAATGCCTAATCCTAAAACAGGAACTGTAACACCAAATGTAGGTGCTGCCGTAACAGATGTAAAAGGGGGTAAAATTGCATTTAAAGTTGATAAAGCGGGTATCATTCACGCCTCTATTGGCCGTGTATCATTTGATCCAGTTAAAATCAAAGAAAACTCAGAAGAATTAATAGGAACTATCATGAGAATGAAACCTAGCAGCGCAAAAGGAACTTACCTTAAGAGCTTAGCCATGGTAAGCACAATGAGTCCTAGTATTAAAGTAGACACTAAATCAGTAAGTGCGTAATTCACGCAAAACGCCACGCTTTAGCGTGGGCAAATAAAATAATATTATTATGGCAATGACACCCACACAGAAAAACGAAGTAATAGAAGTATTAAAAGAGAAATTTTCTCAGTATGAGAATTTTTACTTGGCAGATACTGAATCGCTGACTGTAGAACAGTTCAGTAATCTTCGTCGCACTTGTTTTGAAAAAAATGTAGAAATGAGAGTGGCAAAGAATAAACTAATCCAAAAAGCACTTGAAGCTTTGGATGCAGATAAATATTCAGAAACGATACCTTCTCTTAAAGGAGTTACCGCTTTGATGTTTTCTGAAAGTCCTAAAGAACCAGCAGTAATTATCTCTTCTTTTAGAGATGACAATCCTGGTGACCGCCCTGTATTAAAAGCTGCCTTTATTGACGGCGATACATTTACAGGTGACGATCAATTGGCTGCGCTTAAAGCAATCAAAAGCAAACAAGAGCTTATTGGAGAAATCATCGGATTATTACAATCTCCTGCAAAGAATGTTATCAGCGGCTTAAAAAGCGGCGGAGGCAAACTAGCTGGAATATTAAAAACACTTGGCGAACGTGCAGAATAATTGCACATTAGTTGGTACAGTTACATAATGCTTCCACATTATTAAACAAAACATAAACAATAAAAACAAATAGTAAAATGGCAGATTTAAAAGATTTCGCAGAACAATTAGTAAACCTTTCAGTTAAGGACGTAAACGAATTAGCAAACATCCTTAAAGAAGAACACGGTATTGAGCCAGCAGCAGCAGCTGTAGCAGCAGGACCAGCAGCAGGCGGTGACGCAGGCGGTGGTGCTGAGAAAACTGAATTCGACGTTGTATTAACAGCAGCTGGAGCATCTAAGCTTGGTGTTGTTAAAGCAGTAAAAGAATTAACTGGTCTTGGTTTGAAAGAAGCTAAAGAATTAGTTGACGGTGCTCCTAGCAACGTTAAAGAAGGTGTATCTAAAGCAGAAGCTGAAGATATGGCAGCTAAGTTGAAAGAAGCTGGTGCTGAAGTTGAACTTAAGTAAGTTTAATTTTACCTAAAAATTATAATCCTTCACGTTTTGACGTGAAGGATTTTTTTATGCCTTAAACTATTTGATAGCAATTTTTTAACCTTTGGGCTATTCTGTAGTCAATAGAAGTAATAAAAATTATACAAATGAAATTAATCCCCCTAATACTTACTTCCTTATTCTTCTCATCCACTTGTTTTTCACAATCACTTTTTCAAAAATTAAACGGCACCGAAACTGCTTTTCATTTTACCAGTAACCAAGATTCATTATCAGTTACTAGCCAAGGAATTATTAGCAAAGGCGTAAAAGAAAGCAAACAAAGTAGTGAGTATGACCATAAGGATAGCAGCTACACAAACTACGAATATTTTGGCGAATCGCAAGCCGGCGGCTATGGTTATGGTTACGGGCGTGGATATGGCTACGGTTACGGATTTGGTTATGGGTTTCAGGCTTATCATTTAGATTTTACAGTTAAGAATAAAATAAATACAGTAACTATTCCGTTTAACGAACTTACTTACAATCATATCGAAGTCAATTTAGTAGATAAAGAGAATAAGAATATTCTAAAATTGAAATCTACCAAACATGCCATTCAGGAATCTATTGATAACAGAGGCTATACCGCCTTCTCCATCAACTTAAATGACATACCCATTTCCTTATTAAATGAAACAGCACGTATTGATATAAAAAAAGTAAAAACAAGGCTCTTTACTAAAGAAGAACTAAAAAAAATAAAGGACGATAAGATACAACGCATGAAACCTAAATCAGATAAAGCCCCAATACCTTTTTATCTTAAGCCTGAACTTGTACCCTCATTTAAGTAACTCACTAGAAGTAAGAAAAATTGGTAAAAGAAATAGATATACTTTTACACTTACCATGTTGCTATTAATTATACTACAAGCTGCAATGGCTGCTGCATTTTTTCTGTTAATAGCCTTTGTGCTTTTTTTAATCCTAAGCCTTTTCCTTTTAAATAAATTAATATATAAGATTATTCCAAAAAAACTAAAAGCATATTTGGCTAACCGCAATACGCCTACAACTTATACTATTATCATTCATTTTTCTTTAGCCCTTTTAAATTTTATCATCTCCGTTACGCTGTTTATTTTAATCATTTACCTATTTGATTTTCTATTCCCTGACTTTTTGAAATATAGCTAAATCACGCGGCATGTCCAGCAATCCACGTCTCATAGCCTTTTATTGTAAAAAATTTCCACAATTAGCGTCAATTGGCAAAGCCTTTTGTCTAAAATTTTATTTCAGTTACTTTAAGAAGTAAATTAGCAAGGCGCTTTATATACAATATAAAATAATTATGAAAAATCTATACGCTGTCTTTATTCTATTTTTAAGTTCCTTATTCACAACGCAATCATTTGCACAAAAATCTATGGAACTTTTACTTAGGACTGAAACTATTGAACTGCAAGCCAACCTAGAAAACTTTGTAAATAATTATAATAGTACAGTTTCTAGCTACCAGATTATACAGTTTAATTCTATCCCGAGCAATGAGGCTAAGGCAAATCTAAAAAACGCCGGTATCGAGTTTTTAGAATACGTTCCTAATATGGCTTTTATTGTAAAGTTCTCCCCTCTTCTATCCAACGTAACTTTTTTAAAGAGTTATGATATTAAAGGAGTGTATGAATTACCTATAGGATTAAAATTAGATTATCGTTTAATTGATTGGAATATTCCACAACATGCAATTGCTGCTAATTCAAATGCTAAGGTTGCAGTCATTGCAATGAATGGCTTAAACATAAAAAGTTTTACCAACGAACTGGAGCTTGAAAACATGCAAGCATATGCTTATGGAAGCGATGAACGATTTGGGTACTTTGAACTCAACGAACATCAAATAAACCAACTTGTAAAAAAATCTTGGGTACGCTCAATAGAGCTAATTGATGAACCAGGGAAACCAGAATCTACTGAAGGCAGAGCGTTGCAAAAATCGAATGTGATTAATAATGACTTGAATAATGGATTATCTTATGATGCGAGCGGTGTAAGCCTTTTGGTAAGAGACGACGGTCTGGTAGGACCTCATATTGATTATGAAGGACGCCTTACAAATCTTACAACAGATGCTACCGGCACACACGGCGATGGCGTAGCAGGTGTAATGGGAGCTGCTGGCAACATTGATCCAAGTATTGAGGGCGGCGCTTCTGGTGCAGATATTTATGTAATAAATTATGTGGCTTCATTTCAAGACAATACTTTAAGCCTACATCAAAACAATGATGTAATGATTACAAATTCATCCTATAGCAATGGTTGCAATGCTGGTTATACTTCTACTTCGCAAACTGTTGACCAACAAGTTTTTGATAATCAAACACTCATGCACGTATTCTCGGCAGGTAACTCAAACAATACTGATTGTGGATATGGAGCAGGCGACCAATGGGGAAATATAACAGGAGGACACAAAGTAGGAAAGAATGTAATAGCTGTTGCTAATTTATTTAACGATGCTAGCATCGTTAGTTCTAGCTC
Source organism: uncultured Chitinophagaceae bacterium (assembly GCA_937981995.1). GTDB lineage: Bacteria > Bacteroidota > Bacteroidia > Chitinophagales > Chitinophagaceae > JAGNRR01. The sequence continues at coordinate 15,971 of CALJNC010000030.1, read as the reverse complement.
CAGAGGGCCCGCGCATGATGGAAGAATTAAACCAGACTTGGCAGCTCATGGTCAGGGGCAAATGTCTACTGATCCTAATAACCAATACGCAGCCTTTGGAGGCACCTCTTCTGCTGCACCAAGTTTAGCCGGCAACTTAGGTCAATTGTATGAAGCTTACAGAGATTTAAATAATAATACAAATCCAAAATCAGCTTTAATAAAAGCAGCAGCAATGAACTCAGCAACAGATCTTGGAAATGCAGGACCTGATTTTATATATGGTTATGGTTTAATCAATACAGCTAGAGCTTATGATATACTAGCTAATAACCAATACCTTTTTTCAACTATAAGCCAGGCGGATACAAATAATCATACCATTACTGTACCAGCGGGAACGGGTCAATTAAGAATCATGCTTTACTGGCATGACCCAGAAGCAACTATTAATACTAATAAAGCATTAGTAAATGATTTAGACCTTGTAGTAAACGGAACACTTTTACCTTTAGTGCTTGACCCTACTCCTAACGCTACAACTTTAGACAATCCTGCCGTACCTGGTGCGGACCACCTTAATAATATTGAGCAGGTAGTTATTGATAATCCAGCAGCTGGAACGTATGCGATAGAAATTAGTGGTTTTCAAATCCCTAGTGGCCCTCAAGAATATGTTGTAGTATATACGTTTATAGAAGATGATATAAAAGTTACTTACCCTATTGGTGGCGAATCTCTTATCCCAAATAAGGGAGAGCGTATCCATTGGGATGCTTATGGCAACACTGGTACATTTAACTTAGATTACAGTACGGACAATGGTGCTACTTGGACAAACTTTTCTAATGCACCAGGAGACGAACGAAATGCTGCTTGGACAGTACCGAATGTAAACACAGCAGATGCCTTAGTAAGAGTTACAAGAGGTACACAGTCTGATCAAAGTGATGCAGGTTTTAATGTTTTTCCAATTCCTTCTTTTACAATTCAAAACAATAATGCAACCTCAATTGAAATAAATTGGGCCAGTATTGCAGGCGCTTCAAAATATTATATTTGGCAACTTGGACCAAAGTATATGGAAATAATAGACTCTAGTACAACAAATCAATATGTACTTGGAGGATTAATGGGCGGAGAGAATCTTTGGCTAAGCGTATCAGCAAATTCATCAACTATTACAGGAGAACGTGCAAATGCACAAAACTTCACCTTTGATCCATTCTCATCATGCAGTGGTTGTATCTCTAGCATAAATGCTTATCCATTCACTGAGAGCTTTGAAGCAGGCTTTGGCTCTTTTTGCAATTTTCAAAATGATGATATCGATTTTATTGAAAATTCTGGTAACACGCCAACAAATAACAGCGGACCCAATTTTGCATCAGATGGTATACAATATATCTATTTAGAAGCTAGCAACCCTAACTTTCCACTTAAAGATGCTGTACTTGGTAGTCCATGTTTTGATTTAAGCAATGTAACTAATGCTCAATTAAAGTTTGATTATCATATGTATGGTTCAGGTATGGGTACTTTAGATGTTGAAACTTCAATTGATGGTGGTCAAACATGGTCATCTACAGCAGTATGGTCTAAACTGGGTGATCAAGGCAATCAATGGTTTACAGATTCAGTTGATTTTAGCACGTTTCAAACGAATAAGTTTAGCTTCCGATTTGCGGCAAGGTCAGGCACCTCTGCCCGATCAGATATTGCATTAGATAATATTATTTTCACGGCGGATTATCCAGTTTCAGTTACAGACTATAACTCATCAGAAAAGTATACTATTCAACCAAACCCTTCTAATGGAAACTTCTATTTAAACTCGCTTGAAAATTTAAGAAGTGCTAAAGTCATAAATTCTTTTGGCCAAACCATTACGAATATCTCACTATTACATACTGATAAGAAGATGATCAACTTAATCGGCAATGCCCCTGGCGTATATTTTGTAGTATTACAAGATAAAAACAATAGATATCATAGAATAAAAATATCGTTGCTGTAAAGTCTAGCATTTAATATTATACAATCTATAACTCGTTGCTTTTTAGTAACGAGTTATTTTATACCCAGAAAATAATAATTAATCCGTACGCTAACTGCTTTTAATTAGGACATAAAGAATAATTGAAGACAATTATTCGTAAATTAGCTAGAGTGCCAAAACAACAAATTGAATAATATGAAAAAATTTTACTTCTACCCTATTCTGCTTTTTACTTTAATTGCAAATACAACATTTGCTCAAGAATCAAACGATATAATGTTACGGGCTGGCTCTAAAAGTTTTGCACCTAATTTAGAAGAATATATTTCTAATTCAGGCAACCTGCATTCTCAATATCAACTTATAATTTTTAATACAACTCCAAACAGTTTTACTAAAGAAGATTTAAAAAGCAATGGCATAACTTTTCTTGAATATGTGCCTAACAATGCATTTATAATAAAGTTTAATGCCACTGGAAATTTGTCTTTTTTAAAAGAGAAAAACATCAAAGGAATTTATGAAATACCACAAGAATTAAAACTTGATTATAGAATTCAATCTTGGAATATTCCACCACATGCTTTGGCAGGTACAAGTAAAGTAAAAGTGGCCATTATAGCCATGAATAAAATTAATGTAAGAGAACATTCACTAGAATTAGAACAAAATAATATTACACCTTACAAATACGGCAAGGATAAAAGATTTGCTTATTGCGAACTAAGCCAAAGTCAAATAAACGATATTGTAAAAAAGCCATGGATCCGATCTATTGAATTGATAGATGAACCCGGCAAACCAGAATCAACAGAAGGCAGATCAATCCAAAAATCAAATTTGATAAACAACGACTTAAACAATGGACTTACCTATAATGCTGATGGCGTAAATTTATTAGTACGGGACGATGGTTTAGTAGGACCTCATATTGATTATGAAGGCAGGTTGATTAACCTAACAATTGATGCTACAGGAACACATGGCGATGGTGTGGCTGGTGTAATGGGTGGAGCAGGAAATATTGACCCCACTATTGAAGGAGGCGCATCAGGTGCAGGAATTTATGTTACGAACTATGTTTCTACTTTCCAGGACACAACACTTGGTTTGCATTTATACCATGGTGTAATGATTACGAATTCATCCTATAGTAATGGTTGTAACGCAGGTTATACATCCACTACACAAACAGTTGACAAACAAATTTTTGATAACCAAACCCTAATGCATGTTTTCTCAGCGGGAAATTCCAATAACAATAATTGTGGTTACGGAGCAGGTAATCAATGGGGCAATATTACAGGTGGACATAAAATGGGCAAAAATGTAATTACAGTTGCAAACCTTTTTAGTGATGGTAGCTTAGTAAGCTCAAGCTCGCGAGGCCCTGCACATGATGGGCGAATCAAACCTGATATGGCTGCACATGGGCAAGGACAAATGTCAACGGCACCTAACCAACAGTATATGTCATTTGGTGGCACCTCAGCAGCCGCTCCAAGCTTAGCGGGTAACTTAGGCCAGCTTATTGAGGTATACAGAGATTTAAATAACAATGCGGACCCTAAGTCATCATTGATAAAAGCAGCTGCATTAAATTCAGCAACAGATCTTGGTAATGCAGGTCCTGACTATCGTTACGGTTATGGATTAATAAACACCGCACGAGCTTATGATATACTTGCTAATAATCAATACTTATTTTCTACTATTAATCAATCAGGAACTAACAATCATACGGTTACAGTACCTGCCGGTACGGGTCAACTAAGAATCATGGTTTACTGGCATGACCCTGAAGGGACTGTGAATACGAATAAGGCCTTAGTAAACAATTTAGACTTGGTAGTAAATGGCACACTTTTGCCACTTGTTTTAGATCCTACTCCAAATGCCACAACGCTAAACAATACGGCAGTACCTGGAGTAGACACATTAAATAATATGGAGCAAGTTGTTGTAAACAATCCAACTCCTGGAAATTTCAATGTTCAAATTACCGGTACACAAGTACCAAGTGGCCCACAAGAATATGTTTTAGTTTATACTTTTATTGAAGATGATATAAAAGTTACCTATCCGCTAGGCGGCGAGTCACTTGTACCTGGAACAGCAGAAATTATACATTGGGATGCTTATGACAATACTGCTGCATTTAACGTTGAATATAGCACAAACAATGGAACAAGTTGGACAACAATTGGTAGCACTCCAAGCGATGAAAGAAACATAAGTTGGAATGTACCTACAATAAATACATCAGATGCTTTAATCCGAGTAAGCAGAGGTTCTCAAAACGATGTAAGCGATGCAGTATTTGACATTTTCCCTACACCAGTATTTACAATTCAAAATAACAATACCAATTCAGTTGAATTAAACTGGACGGCAATACCTACAGCTACCAAATATTATATTTGGCGTTTGGGTGCAAAGTATATGGAAATTATTGATTCTTCAACCACTAACCAATACATCCTTACTGGCTTACAAAGTGGTGCAAATTTATGGTTGAGTGTATCAGCTAATACCGCAAACATTACCGGCGAAAGAGCCTTAGCACAAAATTTCATTTTCAATCCATTTGTATCTTGTGGTGGTTGTATCAATAGCATAACTACCTTCCCTAGTAATGAAAGTTTTGAAAATGGAATTGGTTTATTTTGCCAGAGCAACAATGATGATATAGACTTTACACTGTGGAATGGAAACACTCCATCTAGTAATACAGGTCCTACCTCAGCCTCTTCAGGAACGGAATATATATACCTCGAAGCTACTAATCCCAATTTCCCTGCTAAGGTTGCCATACTCAGTAGTCCTTGTTATGATTTAAGTAGTGTATCAGGAGCCCAATTAAAATTTGATTATCACATGTACGGCGCAGCAATGGGAACCCTTGATGTAGAAATAACAACCGATGGCGGTACCACATGGACTACAACACCTGTATGGAGCCAAACCGGCGATCAAGGCAATCAATGGCTAACTGATTCTATTGATTTTGGTTTTTATCAAACGAGTCAAGTGGCCTATAGATTTGTAGGAACATCGGGCACTAATTTTACATCGGATATCGCATTGGATAATATTTTATTTACAATACCCAACGCCTCTCCCTTGCCTGTAAGTTTTATCAGTTGGAATGCAAATTGGCTAGGCAATCATGCCTTGCTTACTTGGACTACTAGTGCTGAAGCAAACAATTCTCATTTTGATATTGAGCGTTCATTAAATAATAAAGACTTTGAAAAAATTGGCCGAGTAGAATCAAATTCAAATGGAGGAGAATATAGCTTCACTGATTTTCAAGCCAACCAACTTCCATCAGAAAAAATTTATTATAGACTTCGTCAAAATGATAAGGACAATAAAAGTCATTTAACACCTATTCGAACACTTAACAATGAAGGCAGTTATATCAACTATACAATTTTGCCTAACCCGTCTGATGGTGTTTTTAGTATTAATACAATTGAAAAAATAAAAAGCATAAAGATTATTAATTCTTTTGGGCAAACAGTTCAAAAAATAGACATTAGAAAAGATAATGCAAAAAACATTGATTTAAGCAATAATCCTGCCGGTGTATACTTTGTTGTTTTGCAGGATAAGTCAAATCAATTTCACAGAATAAAAATTTCATTGTTGTAAAAAAACTATTTATCATTCACCCTTCGCTATTCATTAATAACTCACTACTTTTATAGTTCATATGGCATTAGACAAAAATCAAATTGCACAACGAATTGCAAAAGAACTCCAAGATGGTTACTATGTAAATCTAGGAATTGGGATCCCTACCCTAGTAGCAAATTACATACCTGAAGGTGTAGAAGTTGTGTTACAAAGCGAAAATGGCTTATTAGGTATGGGACCTTTTCCTGTAGCGGGTAAAGAAGATGCAGATTTGATTAATGCAGGAAAACAAACAATTACTACTGTACCCGGTTCAGCATTTTTTGATAGTGCTATGAGCTTTGGAATGATACGATCAGGCAAGGTAGATCTAACCGTTTTGGGCGCCATGGAAGTAGCTCAGAATGGCGATATTGCAAATTGGAAAATACCTGGCAAAATGGTTAAAGGTATGGGAGGCGCAATGGACTTGGTAGCAAGTGCTAAAAATATAATTGTAGCCATGAACCATACGGATCGTAAAGGAAATTCTAAATTACTAGAAAAATGTAGCTTACCTATTACAGGCTTGCAATGCGTAAAAAAAATAGTGAGTAACCTAGGAGTCTTTAATATTACAAAAGACGGATTTGAGTGTATTGAGCACGCTCCAGGTGTAACTATTGAAGAAATAAAATCAGCCACCGCCGGAAAGCTAACAATTGCGAACAATGTGCGAGAAATGTCCTTTTAAAAAAAATATTTAAGTATCTATTTTACGTAGATAAATTACTTAACTTTGTTTTACTTTAATATACTGAATGCGTCCTAGAAGAAGGAATTATAAACCGCGCCGAAGAGGCCCCGAACACAGAATCAATAAACTAATTACTGCAAACGAAGTACGTCTTGTTGGTGATAATGCTGAACAAGGAGTATTTCCTACTTCTAAAGCTTTAGAACTGGCCGAAGAGGCAGGCTTAGACTTAGTGGAAATTTCTCCAAAAGCAAACCCTCCAGTTTGTAGAATTGTTGATTACAATAAATTCTTATACGAGAAGAAAAAGAAAGACAAAGAGATTAAAGCCAAAGCTGCTAAAAACGATTTGAAAGAAATTCGTTTTGGTCCGAATACGGATGATCATGATTTTGAATTTAAAACACGTCATGCTGTAAAGTTTCTTGAGGAAGGGAACAAAGTAAAGGCCTATGTTCAATTTAGAGGAAGATCTATTGTTTTTAAAGATCGAGGTGAATTAATACTTTTAAAATTTGCTGAACGATTAAAAGATGTAGGCGATTTAGAACACATGCCTAAACTAGAAGGTAAAAGAATGCATGCCATTTTTGTACCCAAAAAGAAAAAGTAAAAAAATACTATTTAATATAAAGGAGCTCATTTGAGCTCCTTTTCTGCTTTATGCTATTTGTTAATCTCTGATTAAGAGTTAAACTATTGATATCAATACGGTGTCAAAAAAACAAATAACAAAAACGTAGAAAGATGAAAAAAAGAATTTTACTTACAGCAATTATGGCCTTTGTAGGCATATTAACTTTCAGCACAGTAGCTGAAGCGCAGAACGGATGCGGAGAACGAGGATCACACAAACATGTGTTTAATCAATTTGGAAATCGTACAGTGGTATGGCATAATAACTATAACCAATGTGGAAATGGATGGGGATACAACTCCTGGATAGGAGACCAAATGTGTTTTCATATGAGAAATATTTGGAACGGAGGACGATGTGGAAGAGCCGCAGTAAGATGTAACCATAGAGGTTGTGGCATGTTTGGCTCAAGCTTTAGAAACGGAAGGTTTTATAATATCCCTAGAGGCAATGGTATCTATAGAGGCGGACACGGCAGAGGCGGACGTTATAACCAAGGTGGTAACAGAGGAAACCGTTACAACCAAGGTGGTAACAGAGGAAACCGTTACAACCAGGGTGGTAACAGAGGAAACCGTTATAACCAAGGTGGAAATAGAGGAAACCGTAATGGTAATGGAAACGGAGGAAACAGAAACGGCGGTAGAAGTGGAAGATAAAACCCTCTAATAAAAGTAAAGCCCCACGCAATGCGTGGGGCTTTTTTTATAGGTTGATTATTCTATTTAATTAATTTTAATAAACTTCAAACTATTTACTGCTCGGCTTGTTTCATTTACATAACGTACAATGTATTGCCCTACGTTTAGTTTGTTTATATCTAGCTTAATGTTTTGATCTTGAGCCTGAATAATTTTAGTACTAAGTACCGCTCTACCTCTCATATCATAAATAAGTACGGTCAAGTCATCTCCTTCCACTAAATCTGGTATCTGCAAGTTTATTGCACTTACGGCAGGGTTTGGGAAAATGGTAGCTTGTGTTACTTGTTTTACCTCTCTTTTGATACGTACTACTTTGTTATGATATGTAATATTTCCATTGTAGTCTACAATCTTTAAGCGATAATAGTTATCTAAAGCTGGTGCTTCATCAACTAATTCATAATCATGCGCTCCACCTTCATCAGCTACTGCAGCTACTTGACACATACTAGCAAAGCTAGCTAAGTCAGCACTTTTCTCAATTTCGTAGAAATTGATATTTTCTTCTTTTTGAACTTCCCAAAATAAAGTGTTTGTCTCTCCTGTTTGTATTCCAGCAAAATCGCTTACCGTTACAGGCAAAGGTGCATTTGTTGAAAAACCTTCCGTAATTTCACCTGGGCTTAAATTATAAAAAGAACCCGTTTCCGTTTGCTCAAGCTTTACAGCTCTAACCATATAGGCAGCACTAGCTAAACTATTACTTGAAGGTATAGGATTTGTATCTACAAACTCTAAAGTTGTAACAGGGTTATTGTTTAATAGCTGAAAATCTCCGTTTACATTAGAAGCACGATAGATATAATATCCTACAACATCTTGATCTACAGAAGCTTGCCACTGTAACTTTACATTGTTACCATTGCTTGTTTCAAAAGCTTCTAAGCCTGTAGGAGCCTCATACATATACATTTTTAGCGTTGGGTCACCTTGTATAGATTGGTGGATTTGAGCGTTAGCATAGCCCTTAGGAAAGTAAGAATTTACATTATCAACTGTGTTTAAAAAGCTATAACCAATTGGCTCACCTAAAGACATATTATGCATAAACCAGTTAGGACGACCAGCCCAAAAAGAAACAAGGGTACTAGAAGGAGAAGCTATCGGCGCTCTTAAAAAATTATTACTCACATCCCAGTCTCCAAAATAACTACCGTAAAGCATAGTAAATACACTTTCTATTTGATTACTCTTAAAAGATTGTGTGGTTCCAACACCAGTAGCCCCAGTATTCCAACCGCCACCACAAGCATAGCTCCATAAGTAGCTATCGTTTTTCATATCCGTCATGTAATCGCCTTCTACTACATTATCCGGACCAACTAATGAACTTAGGTTTCTCCAACCATTTTGAGCAAAGGCTTCACCATAGAAATAACCGAAATTGTCATCAATTAAACCCTGCATTTTAAACTTCTTAGTAGAAGATTTATAAGCATGATTCTTATTAATATATTGCTTAAATAAAGCTACATCGTCAGTGCTAATCGTGCTCATGTTAGATACATCAATACGACCAACAAAAATTTTAGTACTAGTAGAACTAGCAATTGAACTAATATCATATTTACCATCTCCTACCACATTGTGATTTCTGATACTTGAAGCACTTGTATTTACAAGAACAGCATCGTGCCACATATTATTTACACTTGCGCACATATCACCATAGTAAATATCTGCAGGCCATGCACCAATATGGTCAGAGTGTGCATCCGGTGCTATATTTCCACTATATGGTACAGGAATATGACCAAGTAATATAACCCCTTCAATACTAGAAGCTGAATTGCAGCTTGAAATACGATTCTTTACAACAGAAGGATCCTCTCCCCTGCCTGCATATTGAACAAGTACTTTCCAACCATCTTTAATCAAATCTCTTTTAAAAAGCTCTATTTCATTACTAGCAGGAACTATATAATTGCTATCAATCACTAATAATACATTGCCTTGGCTATGCTTAACATCAATATTCATACCTGCACATACATAACCCGAAATATCATTTGTATGCGATGCATAAATAGCATACTCGTATGCTACACCTGCAGGAACGTTATTGTCTATAAAAAAGTTGTCATTATATAATTTATTGGTAATAAAAGTAAAATTACTAGCTCCCTTAATTTTTCGATACACCTTATAACCAGTAACATTTACAAGTTTATTCCAGCTTAAGCTGATTTGATTATTTTGAATGTCAGTAGATACTTTAATCTGGAATACCAGATCGGTAGGAGTACTTTGGGCATTTGCTCCAAAGCTAGCCGCTATTAAAAGTATAATTATCAGTGTTTTATAGTAGTAGTTTTTCATAACGTATAAATTATTATAAATTATACAATACAAAATGCGTGCCAATACACTATGTTATACACTAATAATCAATGATTTATACTAAATACCAATAATATATACCTAAAACACTGTTTTACAGAGCTATATAGTGTAAACACAAAAAAGGGAGAGACTTGCGCCTCTCCCCTGATTCATAATACAAAAAACTATCTATTTATCTGAAATACACCAGTAAATCAGAATCTGTGTTATTCGCTTGATTTGTTTCACCACCACTACCTTGGAAAATCTGTACACTAAATGTAGATTGCCCATCAGTATTGTTTGGATCATACGTTCCTATATATCCTAGCTTACTAGAGCTAAATCCAGGGAAAGTGCCTCCCGTACCAGTATACTGCCATATATAATAGTTAGGATTAACTGAAGGATAGTACTTCCAATCAGCATTGTTAACTAATATACCTCCTATAATAGTTGCAGTAGTATCATATACAAATTGGAACCTTGGTAATAACTTAGGTACTAAAATATATAAATCAGAACATGCTTCGAAATCAAGGATTTCGCTAATTGTAAGAATTACACGAACTTGACTTACACCAGTAATTGCACTCGGAGCAATTTGAATAGTTGGAGTGTAATCAGGAATATTTACAAAAATATCCAAATCTCCAGAAGCTATACAATCTCCATCAGTGTAAGTATAAGTATACGTTCCTGCTGCTGAGGCTGCCGTTGGGGTAGCTACTGCTGCATTATTTATAGTCCAATTACCACCTGTATAATCGCTTGGCTCATAAGAAGTCAAGTCAACTGTAGTATTAGCACACAACGGAACGTCTGGGAACGTAAAGTTATTTGGACAAACAAAGAATCCAAAGTCAACCGTTAAATTACTATTGTTATCAGTGATAGTTGGTGTGTTGTTAGGAGTTTCTCCTGTTGGCTCGGCACCAGACATCAACATTACTGTTCCACTTCTGCTTTCCGTACCAATTAGTGTTACACCATTATCATTTAAATCTACATCTAAGTTTGGATTTGCTTCCTCACCAGTTGAAGAACTAGTATAAGAACCACCCATAACCGATGGAGGTGTTACACCTACGATATACTTACCACCTTGTAAATCTTCAAACTTATAAAGACCATCAGTTCCTGTAGTAATAGTAGCTACTGCAGCTCCATCAGGAGTTCCATCATTATTTACATCTTCATATAAATTAACTACAGCACCTGATAATGGCAATTCACCCATATCTAAAACACCATTCTTGTTATCATCAATCCATACTTGGTTACCAATAGATAATGGCTCAGCAATTCCAAAATTAGCCTCATCTAGATCAGTTGTACCAACTGTTACTGTTAAGACACCATCTGGTGTACCATCATTACCTAGGTTATCACAACAATCTTCACCAACATTATCCCAACCAGCAGGTAAGCTTGGTGTAGGCGCCGGATTACCAACCGTTCCAGGCATGTCACCTAAAGTAATTGTGTAAGTAGTATTTGGCTCAACATCATCAAAGTTAAATTCTCCGTTCGGGTCAACTGTATCAACCGCTACTACATTTCCTGAAGGATCAACTAAGTTTACATATAAAGGAGTATTGCTTGGATTATTAATCGGTGTTCCATCAACATTTGTTGGACCATCTTGATCATTAAATACATTACCCTCAATTACGATTGGCTGGTAGAAACCAAAGTCAACCGTCAAGTTATTGTTTGCATCAGGCTTTGTATTATCATTACTTGGAGTTTCACCCGTTGGCTCAGTTCCAATTGCTAATGCTACTGTTCCACTAAACGTTTCGCCAGCAGTAGTTGTAATACCATTGTCATTTTTATCTCCATCAGAGTTAGGATTTGCTTCCTCACCTGGCCCGTCAGAGCTTACAAATGGTAAACCAGAAGCTGGAGCAGCAGGCGTTACTCCTACAACATATGAACCTGGTAATAAATCATCAAATAAGTACAATCCACTTGCAGTAGTAGTTGCTGTTTGAATAGCCGCACCATCAGGTGTTCCATCATTATTAGCATCTTCGTATAAGTTTACAGTTGCACCTGCAAGTCCCGTTTCACCAGGATCTTGTGTACCATTTTGATCTACATCATTCCAAACCGTATTACCAAGTGATAATGGCTCAGTGATACCAAAGTTAGCTTCATCAACATCGGTAGTTCCAACCATTACAGTTACCGTACCATCAGTTGTTCCGTCATTTCCTGTATTATCACAACAATCCTCACTTACATTATTCCAACCAAATGGAAGGTCTGCTGCAGGTGCAGGATTTCCTACTGTTCCTTGAGTAGTGCTTAATACCACTGTATAAGTAGTATTTGGAGTTACATCATCAAACTCATATGTACCATCAGGATTAATTGGATCAGTACCAACTACATTTCCTGCCGCATCAACAAGGTTTGCATATAAAGGAGTATTACTTGGATTGTTAATAGGTGTTCCATCAACATTCGTTTCACCATTTTGATCAGAGTAAACATTACCCTCAATTTTAATTGGTTGGAAGAATCCAAAATCAATACTTAAGTTAGAGTTAGCGTCTGGCACACCAGCGTACGTATCATCATTTGTTGGCTCAGTACCAGCAGCCAAGGCTACAGTTCCAGAGAATGTTTCAGTTCCAATAGTAATTGTACCATTGTCATCATCATTTACATCATCATTTGGAGTAGAAGATTGAGCAGCGCCCTCAGTGCTTTCAAAAGCAGGACCAACTGCTGGAGTTGGAGGCACTACACCAATAATATAATCACCAGGTAATAAATCATCAAAACGATACTCACCAGTTGCCGTTGTAGTTGCTGTATTAATAGCTGCACCATCAGGTGTACCATCATTATTAGCATCTTCATATAAATTTACAGTTGCACCTTGAATTAAAGGCTCACCTGCATCATAGTCTCCATCTTGATTCAAATCATTCCAAACAAGATTACCAACAGATAATGGTTGAGTGATACCAAAGTTTACTTCAGGAACATTTGTTGTACCCACTACTACTGTAGTTGTACCATCAGTTGTTCCGTCATTACCCATATTATCACAACAATCTTCACTTACATTTTCCCAACCAGCAGGTAAAGAAGCTGTAGGTGCAGGATTACCAATTGTTCCTGGCGCTGCCGTAAGAACCATCGTATACGTTGTATTAGTTACAACATTATTAAAGCCATACGTACCATTGCTGTTTACAGCAACTACATCAACCACATTGCCACTAGGATCAACCAAGTTAGCGTATACTGGAGTTGCGGTAGTTGTTCCTGTTCCATCAACATTTGTAGGACCATTATTATCTTCATATACATTACCAGTAATCATTATAGTACAAATGTCCATTACTACAGTTGCTACACTATTGTCACTTGGACATGGTGCTGTTCCTGCAACTGTGTATGTAAATGTAGAAGTAGTTGCGCCAACTGCAGGAACAAAAGTTCCAGCTGCTGCATCAAATGTTCCCCCTGTACCCGTTGTACGAGTCCAAGTTCCACCTGCATCTTCTCCTGTAATTAATGTAGTTAAATCAACTGTTGCTGTACTATTATCACATACAGTAGTTGTTCCATCTGCACCAGCATCAACACCAGCTTGAATATTTACTGTCGCCACACTATTATCACTTGGACATGGTGCAATTCCAGCTACTGTGTATGTAAATGTAGAAGTAGTTGCACCAACTGCAGGAACAAACGTTCCAGCTGCTGCATTAAATGTACCTCCTGTGCCCGTTGTGCGAGCCCAAGTTCCACCTGCATCTTCTCCTGTTATTATTGTAGTTAAATCTATACTAGTTGCATCGCTTTCACATACTAATGTATTACCATCAACACCTGCATCAACACCTGGTTGAATATTTACTGTTGCAATACTCACATCACTAGGACAAGGAGCCGTACCTGCTACTGTATATGTAAATGTAGAATTAGTTGCTCCAATTGCAGGAACATAAGTTCCAGCACCTGCATTAAAGATTCCACCTGTACCCGATGTACGAGCCCAAGTTCCACCTGCATCTTCTCCTGTTATTAATGTAGTTAAGTCAACCGTTGCTGCACTAGTTTCACAAACGGTAGTATTACCATCAGCACCAGCATCAACACCTGCTTGAATATTTACTGTTGCAACACTATTGTCACTTGGACAAGGTGCCGTTCCAGCTACTGTATAAGTAAATGTAGAAGTAGTTGCACCAACTGCAGGAACAAAGGTTCCAGCTGATGCATTAAACGTACCACCTGTTCCCGTTGTACGAGCCCAAGTTCCACCAGCATCTTCTCCTGTAATTAAAGTAGCTAAAGTAATCATTGCTGAGTTACTCTCACATACTGTTGTACTACCATCAGCACCTGCATCAACACCTGCTTGAATATTCACCGTTGCAATACTCACATCACTAGGACAAGGAGTCGTTCCGGCTACTGTATATGTAAATGTAGAAGTAGTTGCGCCAACTGCAGGAACATAAGTTCCAGCACCTGCATTAAAGATTCCACCTGTACCCGATGTACGAGCCCAAGTTCCACCTGCATCTTCTCCTGTTATTAATGTAGTTAAATCAACTGTTGCTGCACTAGTTTCACAAACGGTAGTATTACCATCGGCACCAGCATCAACACCTGCTTGAATATTTACTGTTGCAACACTCATATCATTAGGACAAGGAGCTGTAGCAGTTAAAGTGTATGAGAAAGTTGAAGTGGTTGCACCAACTGCAGGAACAAAGGTTCCAGCTGCTGCGTTAAACGTTCCACCTGTACCCGATGTACGAGCCCAAGTTCCACCTGCATCTTCTCCTGTTATTAATGTAGCTAAACTAATACTAGCCGTATTACTTTCACATACAGTAGTACTTCCATCAGTACCGGCATCAACTAAAGATTCTACCGTTACAGCTATTGGACTTGTATATATAAAGTTAGGACATATAGAGCGTTTTGCTCCTCTCCTATAGTAAGTTGTAGTATTAATTGTAGAAGCATCATATACTGGCATTAAAGCACCAGGAATATCTATCCAATTAACTCCATCAGTTGAAACTTGCCATTGATATTCAATTACACCACCAGTACCACCACTTGGAGCAGTAACACTAGTAAATGCAGCAGGATTACCTGCAACACAGAAAGCCTGAGGGCCAGCAACACTACCTGGTGAAGTTAAAGAATCACAAGGACAATAAGTTTGTGTTTGTGTAGACTCATTATCATCTGGAGTAGAATTAAAGGTAGACATGTAGCCAGGCACTTGCAAGTTTACATTAACTGCCAATATTGTTGAAGTAGGCGAAGTAATCGGTACTTCCAATGCCAAATTTATATCTCCAGAGGATAATGGATTTGGAAACAATGGGTTTGAACCGGTTCCAGGCAATGTTTGATTTTGAGTACCAATTATACAATTGGGAGCAAAAGGATCAAAGGCCCAATTAAAATTAGTAGAATAAGATCCACTTACAACAGAAGCTGCAGTAGTTCCATCAAATACAAATCCAGTAATACAAATTGTTACTTTTAAAGGATCAGTTTGCCATTGAGTTGCATCTTGAGCAGTTGTCATACCCATAGTAAACTCAACATTTGGAGTAGTTCCACACTGGAAACCGAACACTGTAGGCTCTGGCTCAAAGTGAATATTTTGTGTAAATGGATTGTAAGCTACCTGAGCGTACGCACCTACTACTGACAGCATAAGAGTCAATAGTAATAAGCTTAGTTTTTTCATAATCAATTTTTTAAATATTTTAATTTTTGATATTTTTAGAAAAAAAGACCTCCATAAATGGAGGTCTTCATTATATAATCAGCTATTAATCTTTAGTGAATTTAATAGTTGCTGTTTCGTTTCCTTCTACGTTGTGGTAACGTACCATGTACTGTCCAACCGCTAGGCTTTCAATATCCATGTTTACTACGCTAGTCCCTTTATAT
>CALJNC010000029.1 GCA_937981995.1 uncultured Chitinophagaceae bacterium | reverse complement strand
CAATTTGTATTTACATTGACAGGTGCTGAAATTCCTGAGCAGTTTAAAATACAAGTGTATAGCGTAACAGGTAAAATGGTTAGAGAGATTTCTAAAGCTGAGCTTGGTAATATTCATATCGGTAGAAATATTACTGAATTCCGTTGGAAAGGAGATGATCAATATGGTGATTTACTTGGTAATGGTGTGTATTTATACCGGGTGATTACACGATTGAATGGTTCGAAAATGGACGAAGCTGAGAATGATGCAGCTGCTGCATGGTCTAAGAAAGGCTTTGGTAAGTTGTATATTATGCGTTAGCAGCGCTTAAGCGAATTTTAGCTATGTCAAGGTCTTCAGGAGTAGTGATTTTAATGTTTAATGAATCACCTTCCACTAAGTATACTTGATAGCCAAACTCTTCATAAACAGAAGCATCATCTGTATGTACTATTTTATCTGAAAAAGGATCGTTATAGGCTTCAACCAATTTATTAGTTTGAAAGACTTGTGGAGTTTGAACACTTCTGTACAAATCTCTATTAATAGCATTGCTTCTTCCGTCTTGTATTTTTTTACCATCAACTATACTATCCTTTATGATTCTTAAGGAGTCTTTGATATTTGTGGCTGGTATGCCGCTTCCTTTTTCCTCGCAGGAGCTTAGGCACCGTAACATTAATTCGGTTGTAAAAAATGGTCTTACTGCATCATGAATGAAAACGTTTTCACTTTTCTCATTTAATTCTTTTAAAGCATTTTTTACTGAGTCAAATCGTTGTTTGCCACCTTGGCAAATTTTTAATTCTAAGCGAGCATATTTTTCTTGTAAATCCTTACCTATGTTTAAATAGTCCTTTGAAAGTACAATGATGTATTCTCCGATTAGGTCTGATTGTACAAATTGATTAAGAGTATATTCAAGAATCGTTTTGCCATGTATTTTAATAAACTGCTTGGGTATAGGAGCACCCATACGCAATCCTTCTCCTGCAGCTACTATAATGGCACTGTTCATTACTAATGATTTCTATTTTCGCCTAATAGTTTAAAATACTTTTTGCGTTCGTATTTTAAATTATGAGATTTGATTACTCCTTCACAAATACGTACAACTTCATCCATATCGTCTGTGTAATGAATTAGATCTAAATCATCTGGAGAGATTGTTCCTTCTTTTTTCATAGAGTCTATATGATCCATAACGCTTTTATAAAACTCTTTTCCAAAAATTATAATAGGGAAAGCTTTTAATTTTCCTGTTTGAACCAAGGTTAAGGATTCAAATAACTCGTCAAGTGTTCCAAAACCACCCGGCATTACAACAAATGCGTATGAGTATTTAATAAGTAAAGTTTTTCTAACAAAGAAATACTTAATGGATACCCAATTGTCTAAATATGGGTTGCCAGATTGCTCAAAGGGAAGAACGATATTACAACCAATACTGCGTCCACCAACATCGCGTGCGCCCCTGTTAGCAGCCTCCATAATTCCAGGACCTCCACCGGTCATGATAGAAAAACCTAGTTTTGCTATTCGGCCTGCTAGCTCTTGTGCTTGCTTATAGTATTTATGGTCTTCTTTAAACCGTGCTGAGCCGTATATACATATACATGGGCCAGAAAAGTGTAAGGTTCTAAACCCTTTTATGAATTCTCGCATTACATTAAACGTAAATCGAAAATCGCGCCAGCGGCTTTGAGGACCTTCTAGAAAATTAATTTCTGCTTCCGTTTTTATTACATCTTTATTAGGACTCATGTAGTAGTTTTTTTATTCGTTGCATTGCTTCTTTTAAAGTATCCATACTAGCTGCATAGGAAATTCTAATTGCATTCTCATCTCCAAAAGCACTCCCGTATACGGTACTTACATGAGCATTGTTTAAAATGTGCATGCTCATATCTTCTGAGTTATTAATTCCATTTTTACCAAAAAAAGCAGAAACATCAGGAAATGCATAAAACGCTCCATCGGGTAGGGCTAGGTCAATACCATTTATTTCATCAAAAGATTCAATAACAAAATTTCTTCTTTTTTCAAATTCTTCGCGCATAGCGTATGTTGGGTCTAAGCTACTATTCAAAGCTGCAACCGCAGCTTTTTGTGTAATAGCATTAGCACCTGAAGTAAATTGACCTTGAATGCGCTCACATGCTCGAACGATAGTTTCAGGACCAGCTAAATAACCCAATCTCCAACCCGTCATAGCAAATCCTTTAGAAAATCCATTTACTACAATAACCCGATCTTTAATTTCTTCAAATTGAGCAATACTTTCATGCCCTCCTTTGTAATTAATGTATTCATAAATCTCATCTGAAATAATATTACAATTGGGGTATTTTTTAAATACTTCTACCAGTCCTGCCAGCTCTTCCTTGGAGTAAACGGCGCCACTTGGGTTACAAGGTGAAGAAAATATAAATAGTTTTGATTTTTCAGAAATGGCTTCTTCTAATTCTTCCGGCGTTATTTTATACTTGTTACTTGCTTTGGATTTAATATATTTTTTACTTCCTTCGGCTAAATCAACTAAGGCCGCATATGTTACCCAAAAAGGGGTAGGGATTAAAGCTTCATCTCCAGGGTTAAGTAAACATAATATAGCATTAGCCAACGCCTGCTTAGCTCCAGTGCTTACAATGATTTGCTTTCTATCATAATCTAATTGATTATCTCTTTTTAATTTATTGCAAATTGCTTCACGCAATTCTGGGATACCTGCAACAGGTGTGTACTTCGTAAAGCCATCATCCATTGCTTTTTTTGCTGCTTCGACAATATGATTGGGTGTATTAAAGTCAGGCTCGCCTAAACTTAAATTAATCACATCATGACCTTTTGTGGCAAGTGCCCTTGCCATTTTAGCCATTTTTATCGTTTGCGGCTCTTTGATTCGTTCAAGACGATTCGCCAATTCCATTACACAAATATAGGCTTTGATTATTGAGTTTAGTACTTATACAATATTGACTTTTTAAATAGTAAAAGTCCATGGTTTTCCACAAATTATTAATTAATAGATAGCTATGTGGATTTTAACGATACCATAGCGATTATCACTTTTATTGACTAGAATAAGGTCTTATTTTTGCGGTGACTAGTATCAATTGTTTTATGAAAAATTTGATTATTTTATTCGTACTGATTTTACCACTAATGGTAAGCGCTCAGCCTCCCTTAGATCCTCAGTATCCTGATAATCAATTTCAAAATTTTCAATTATCCATGCAACGTGTACGTGCTGCACATAGTAACTCGGATTATGTATTAAGACAAGCTTTTAAAAAGAAAGGGATTAAGTATCCAAGTAAGAATATATATATACGATCGTTTAAAGGATCTAATGAATTAGAATTGTATGCGCGAAATAAGATTACGGATACCTTTACCCTAATTAAACTTTATAAAGTTTGTGCGTTGTCAGGGATATTAGGGCCAAAGCGATGGGAAGGAGATAGGCAGGTGCCAGAAGGTTTTTATTTTATAGAAGATTTTAATCCTCGTTCTAATTATCACTTATCGCTATTAATAAATTACCCTAATTATTCTGATCGTTTTTTTAGTAATCAAGATAAACCAGGTGGAGGTATCTATATTCATGGGGGCTGTATGACAGTAGGTTGTTTACCTATGACAAATGAATATATCGAAGAGATTTATTCTATTTGTGTAGAGGCTCGTACAGCAGGGCAAATGTATATTCCTGTTCATATTTTCCCTGTACGTTTTAATAAAAAGAGTTTAAACTTTTTAGGTAGAGAGTATAAAAACGAAACTGAAAAGCATAAATTTTGGGTAAACTTAAAAAGAGCCTACGATTACTTTGAGGCAACTAAAAAAGTTCCACCTACTATGTATGATCAAGAAGGGAATTATACTTTTTAAGCAATACCTGGAAGTACCACAGCATCTAAATTTCTAAGTCCTAAGTGGCTGTTGTTTAATAAGAATCCTTCGCCATATTCAACACCAATTCTTTTTCCAAATAATTTAGCCCGAGCCTCAATACTTGCTAAAAAATTATCCGAGGAGATATAAGTTTTTGCGCCGTCGTCATTTTCCTTCTCCTTAAATTGAGTGCCATAAGCCATTATGGATTCCATTTTTTTATCAAAGCTTTGACTAATATCAATAATGAAATCGGGTTCTAAATAATAATCTTGAATGTAGTTAAATACTCGTTTAGGCCTCCAAGCTTCTTGTCCTGTTTCAATCATTTTTAAGCCAGATAAAAAACAAGCGTCATTTACTAGTTTGCATCCCTTTCCATGATCCGGGTGACGATCTTTTGGAGCATTAGACAATATAATGTTAGGTTGTAAGTCTCTGATTACTTCAATAAGCTTTAATTGATTTTCTTTACTATTTTCAAAAAAGCCATCCGCCATTTTTAAATTTACTCTGTGATCTACTTCTAAAATTTCATTTGCTTTAGCTGCTTCAGTATATCTTGTTTCTACTGTGCCTCTTGAGCCAAGTTCACCTTGCGTTAAATCACATATAGCAATTTTTTGTCCTAATAGTTTATGATTGTATAATGTACCCGAACAGCTTAACTCTACATCATCGGGGTGTGCGCCTATAGCAAGTATCTCCACTTTCATATGCAGTCAAAGTTACCTAATTTGACCTTACAAATTTTCCACTTGCTTCAATTTCCCTACAGATTTGTTCAATAGCAGCATCTTTTCCTTCAGGGTCGTAATTGCGTTTTAGGTTATTAGAAAATAAGGTTGCTAGTGTTTGATACATTCTTGCATTAAAGCCACCTTTAAGTTCTTTAATTGTAGTGTAGCAATCTTTGCCCGTTTGTCGGGCTATAAGTATCACTAGTACTTTCCCTTGACTCATTGTCATATTTTCTAATTTGCCCTTGTATTTATCTGTTAGTTCTTTTTCTTTACTTGCCTTGTAAATTGCCCGTGCATCTTTTGATCTTATGGTTAGCATGGCACTATCAATATCATGTATTATATAGCCAGCCATTATAGCATAGGGGTATGTCTTATATACATTGCGTTTTAGTTTAGAGTATCGTCGACGTCTTTTTTTTCTTTGACGATAATAATTTTTTCGTTGCCTAGGACTTATGGCAAGCAATATTGGATTTAGAACAGTAACAGGCGGTAGGTATGTATGGCCTAAAGTATCATTATCTATTATTACAGCACTTTGTATGATTTTACCATGCTTATATGTCTGAGCACCAAGCTGAAAGGATAAGCTCAAGATTAAAAAAGTTATAATATATAGTATGCGCACTAACATGGTGTCTCCTCAAAGTTCACCATTTTTTCAAAACTAAAATGTTAAAGGTTTTATGCTACACAAATTCATAGCCTATATCTTTCCTAAAGTACATTTTATCAAAGCATAGTTTATCTATACTGGAATAGCTTTGATCTAAGCATTCTGATAAGTTATTTCCAAATGAAGATATTGCAACCACTCGGCCACCATTTGTAAGTACTTCTTCATTTTCAAGTTTAGTGCCTGCATGAAAAATAATTGATTCTGTTTTTTCTTTTAAACCTTTTATTGCCTTTCCTTTTTCATAAGATTCAGGATAGCCGCCCGATACTAGAATTACGGTTGCACAATGTTCATCTTTAATTTTAACGTGAGCATCTGCAATTTTCTTTTTTGAGGCAAGTGAGAATAACTCTACTAAGTCGGAGTCTAGCCTCGGTAGAATTACCTCGGTTTCAGGATCCCCTAATCTGCAATTATATTCTATTACATACGGTTCGTCATTTACTTTTATAAGACCTATAAAAACAAAACCCACATATTCAAAACTTTCTTCAGAAATTCCTTTAATGGTAGGTTTTACAATTTTATCTTCTACTTTTTTCATAAAAGTATCATCCGCAAATGGCACAGGGGATAGTGCTCCCATCCCTCCTGTATTTAAGCCTTTGTCGCCTTCGCCAATTCTTTTATAGTCTTTGGCATTAGGTAGTAGGCAATAGTTTGTACCGTCTGTTAAAGCAAAAACAGACATTTCGATACCGTCTAAAAATTGTTCAATAACTACTTTGCTACTTGCTGTACCAAATTTTTGGTTTTGCACCATTTCAGTAAAAGCATCTTTTGCTTCTTCGTGCGATTGTGCAATGATTACTCCTTTACCGGCCGCAAGCCCATCTGCTTTTATTACAATAGGAGGGTTTTGTCTTTCTATATAAGTTAGACCATCTCTAAAATTTTCAATTGTAAATTCTCTATAGCCAGCTGTAGGAATACTGTATTTATCCATAAAGCGTTTGGCAAAAGCCTTACTGCCTTCTAATTGAGCACCTTTTGCCGAAGGGCCAATGATTGCAATATCCTGTAGGTTTTCTTTTGATTGAAAATAATCCTGAATACCATTTACTAATGGATCCTCAGGGCCAACAACCACCATATTAATTTCTTGCTCTAAGCAAAATGTTTCTATTGATTCAAACTTATTTATATCCAAAGCTATATTTTGGCCTAAGCTTGCCGTACCAGCATTACCTGGTGCTATAAATAAGGAATCACAATTTTTACTTTGCGAAAGTTTCCATGCTATTGCATGCTCTCTGCCTCCGCCACCTAAAATAAGGATATTCATATTGTTGTATTGAAAGCGTAAAAATACTACGTCTTGCATTTTATTCTTATCTTGTCCTTTTTTAATTCTAAATTATTTTATGAATATATTATTGCAAGCAAGTCCAATATTCTCCGATGATAAAATCGTATTCGGAATCCTCATGTTGTGCCTAGCTGTGGTATTTTATACCTCAAGTATTAAAAAAGGCATTTGGCCTAAATTTTATAAATACGTACCTGCTTTATTAATGTGCTATTTATTGCCAGCGATTCTTAATTCCATGGGCGTAATATCAGCTAAAGAGACGGATACTTATACTATTGCCAAGAATTATTTATTACCTGCTTCACTCATTTTAATGACTTTGAGTATCGATCTAAAGGCAATTATTAAGTTGGGGAGTAAAAGCTTAATCATGTTTTTTACTGCAACAGTAGGTATTATACTGGGTGGCCCCATTGCCATATTATTGATGGCTAAGTTATGGCCTGCCACCGTAGACGGAGTAGGAGTTGATGCAGTATGGCGTGGATTGAGCACACTAGCCGGAAGTTGGATAGGTGGTGGAGCAAATCAAGCTGCTATGTTAGAGGTTTATGAGTATAACCCAGATAAGTATGGTGCTATGGTTTTAGTAGATATTGTAGTTGCTAATATTTGGATGGCCGTATTGCTTTTAGGAATAGGGCAAAATGCTCGGATTGATAAATGGTTTAAAGCCGACTCATCAGCCATTGAAGATTTGAAAAACAAAGTAGCTTCCTTTGGTGCAACTATTAAAAAAGAACCAAAGCTAAAAGACTATATTATTATTTTAGGAATTGGATTTTTTCTTACTTCCTTGGCACATTTTTTTTCGGGTCATGTAGTTACCTTATTTAAAGGGATACCTGCTCTTCAAGATTCTTCTCTTACAAGTGCATTCTTTTGGCTCATTGTATTGGCTACTACATTTGGACTCATTTTATCCTTTACCAAAGCCCGTAATTTGGAAGGGTATGGCGCTAGTAAGTTGGGAAGTGTATTTATTTACATTTTGGTAGCAACCATAGGTATGAAAATGGATATGACGCTTATTTTAGAAAATCCAGGTATCATATTACTTGGTTTAATTTGGATGGCATTTCATGTATTGCTTTTAGTTATTGTGGCTAAAATTATACGTGCACCTTTCTTCTTTTTGGCAGTAGGTAGTAAAGCTAATATTGGCGGGGCAGCCTCTGCTCCTGTAATAGCTGCTGCTTTTCATCCGGCCTTGGCTCCTGTAGGAGTATTGTTAGCCGTATTGGGTTATGCATTGGGCACGTATGGTGCCGTTTTAAGTGCACAGCTTATGGAGTTGGCAAGTAAGTTTCAAGGTGTAATTCCTTAATAGTATGAAGTTGCATATTGGAAATATGTACAACATTTTTGATGCGCATCGCAATGAAGCTGATGCTGAAAGAATGACATCTTATATGCTCAATAAGTTCCCTCACTTCGGTATTAAGGCCAAGCCACGCCGCGAACTGACTAAGAAACATAATCAGGGTTTGGAATTACCTCCTAATGACTTTTTAAGCTTTGCAAAAAATTGTTTTAAATATCCAGAGCGAGAGATGCATCATTATTGCTTGGATACTTTACATGCCTTTAAAAACACATTTTCAAGTGGATCATTAGAGTTAATAGAATATTTGATAACACATAACTCCTGGTGGGATACAGTTGATACAGTAAGTAATTTGATTAGCACGCCTATTTTTAAAAAGGATAAAGAGTTTCTTTTAAAAACAGTATTAGAATGGAAAGATTCAGAAAATATGTGGCTTAGGCGTTCAGCAATAATCTCTCAACTAAAGTTTCGTTTAGATTCTAATACTGAGCTATTATCCGCTGCAATTGAATCTAATCTAGGTTCTGATGAATTTTTTATCAATAAAGCAATTGGATGGGCACTACGTGCTTATGGCGACTACAATCCTGAATGGGTATTAGGGTATGTAAAAAGTACAAATTTGGAGCCTTTAAGCTATAAAGAAGCCGTACGCAAGATTATTTAGAAACGCACACGATACTGAAAAACTGGAAATAAGCCTGTTTGGTAACTCTCTTTTAGTTTGAGATCATTTGGATCAAAACGTACCGCAAATAAGTTTTTACGATTTGTCAAATTCTGAACATCAAAGGCCCATTCATGTGTTACTTTTTTAGTTTGGATTTTAAAACCTACCCTGAAGTCAATTCGGAAATAGGGTTTATGTTTTTCACTAAACGCCCTTGTATTATCAAACACTGCTTCGCCTGCTTGAATACTTTTTTCTAAATCAATAAGTGTGTATCGTAAGCCACCATTTATAAGACTTTTAAAATCCAAAGTGAAACTATATTGCTTTGCTTTACCATCCTTGCTCATTCTTTCCTTCAAGAAAAACTCTCTTCCACCTAAAATATTAGCTGCAAAGCGACTATCAAATGCTGTAGGGTAGGTTATGCCATTGGAAGGTACATAGCTTGATTTATAAACCGAACCAGTTAGCAGATAATAAAACCCTTTGTTCAAAAAGTGCTCAAATGTTAGCTCAGCGCCATAGTTATCTCCGGTGCCACCATTTACCATGCTATCCTGCAGTACCACACCAAAATCTGCACCTTGATTTAATAAACTGTATGTATTTACATTGCTACTAATAGGCACATTAAATAAATGTTGATAATAAGTTTCTAATTTGATTCTAGTATACTGATTAATATTTCTATCATAAGCTAATACTATGTGGTGCGCTTTTGATAAACCTAAATTATCATTTGTAGTGTTAAACACATTTGGGCTAGTTTCTCTTTCAATAAAGTATGCTCTAAAAGGAGCGAGCTTGCTATGTAACCCATAACCCAAGGCAAAACTACTTTTAGCATTTGGCCTGTAAGTTAACCCTAACCTTGGCTCTAAACTAAACGAATTATTAAAAGGGAAGTAAATAGAGCTTAATCCTGCAACTGCAGAGAGTTTTGTAGAATATTTATATTGGTATTGTGCATACGGCTTAATTGTATACAGCGAACCTGTGTAATTCGTTAGATTAATAAACGAGTTTCTTGCACCAATAAATACACTATCAATGAGCTTAAAGAAATTTCGGTCAATATAAGCTCCTACACGTAAGTTGCTTTTTGCACTAAACTTGGTCTGATAAAAAGAATGTAGGCTAATAGCACCTTCATAAGAGTTATCTCTGTAAAACGGTGCTTTATCAATCAACGGGTCTGACGTAAAAGTGTCTAAAATGGTTTTGGTAGAATTAGCACGTAAGGCTAAAGTAGTTTTAGTATAAGATTTTTTTGATAATAAATACGAACGAGTAATTCCTATCATTCCTGTATTGGTTCGATAATTAAAATCTTCACCATTGTCACCAAATAAGGAAGCTCCTTCATTTTCACTATCCCAAAGTTTTACATTACTCACGCCACCAATTCCAAAAACCGATGTGCTGCCTTTCTTGTCTACAAATTTTAATTTGAAACTTCCGTCTTGATATTTCGGGATGGCAGTTCCAGTCCCAAAATTTATTCCCAGGGCATTAAAAACTGCAAGAGTAGAGTAGCGATAACCTACTATAAAAGAGTTGTTGCCTTTTTTCGTTATTGGCCCTTCAGCATTCATTTCAACTCCATTAAATCCAATTTGCCCAAGAAATTCATACTCTTGATCATTTCCACTTCTTAAGTTTAAATCAAATACGCCAGAGGTTGCATTCATGTATTGCGCAGGAAAAGCTGAAGTAATAAAATCAGAATTTGCTAATACATTATTATTTAGCATGCTTATTGGACCGCCTGTGGTTCCTGCTGCTGCAAAGTGATTGGGGTTTGGGATATCCATACCTTCTAACCTGTAAAGGACACCAACAGGGGAGTTTCCTCTAACTACAATATCATTACGCGAATCATTACTTCCTTGCACTCCTGCAAAGCTTTGTGCCATTCGAGCTACATCATTTCTACTCCCGGCATAGCGTTGAGTTTCTTCTACCGAAAATGTTCTACCACTTACGCTTACCATTTCATTGAGCGTTTTGCTTTTATCTTTTTTAGATCGAATAACTACTTTTTTGGTTGTAGTAATACGATCTTCCATATCAATGTTTAAGACTAATTGATTCGTAGAGTTTAGTTCTAGGTTATTTAAAAATACTGGCTGTTTACCAACGCTTGTAATTACTAAGCTTGTTCTGCCTATAGGGATTTTGGTTAACGTAAAATTGCCGTTTACATCAGCTTTTACACCTTTGCTTTTGTCTGCAAGCATAACGGTTGCTCCTATAATGGGAGATCTTGAAATTTTGTCTACAATAGTTCCGCGAATAGTTTGTGTTAAATTTTGAGCAGATAGATTAAAATTTATGCTGAGGAGTAAAATTATGCAGTAGTATTTTTTCATTTTTTCGTTGTTTTAGCAATCGAATTATTCTTGTTTGTTCTATTAATTATTTTCAATTTATATCCCTAATCTTTTATTTATAATTTCATATCAACAGATTAATTAGTTACAATAATTCAAAGGTATTCAACCATTTTAAGAAATCAATTGACTTAAATCAAATAAGATGGAGTGATAAAAAAAATCCCACTCTTTTAAAGAGTGGGATTTGATAAATATTAATTTGTATTAAGATTGACTCTTAATTTCTGCAATCTTAGCTTCTTTGTCTTCCTCTTTTGTTAGCTTATCTGATTTATCTAAATCAACCAATACTGGCGCTGCCACAAAAACAGAAGAGTAAGTACCCGTAATAACACCAATCATCATAGCAAAAGAGAAACCACGTGTTACCTCTCCACCAAAAATGAATAGTACTAATAGGGTAAGGAATACCGTCAATGAAGTCATAATAGTACGACTCATTGTATCATTAATAGCTGAATTGATTACTTCAGTTTTACTGCTACCCGGACGCTTACGGAAGTACTCACGAATACGGTCAAATACAACTACTGTATCATTCATAGAGAAACCAATTACTGTAAGAATGGCAGCAATAAAGTGCTGATCAATTTCCATAGCAAAAGGTACAAATTTTCTAGCGAAAGAGAATACAGCTAGTGTAACCAATACATCATGCATTAATGCAATAATGGTACCTAATGAATATTGCCATCTGCGGAAACGCAAGAAGATATATGCCATAATCAATAGGAGAGAGATAATTGTTGCAGTAATGGCACCTTTCTTTAAATCATCAGATATAGTAGGTAATACTGTTTGAGAACTTAAAATAACATCTGATTTAAACGTTTCTAAACTTACGTCGCTACCAAAGTATTTAGCATTTTTTAAACCCGTATATAATCTAGTAACAACATCTTCAGCTGCTTCTTTACTATTAGGATCTTCAATTTTATAAGCTGTAGTAATATTTACTTGATTTGCGTTACCAATCGTTTTTACAATTGGGAATTCTCCACCAAAACTTTCTTTTAAATCAGTACGTACACTTTGAGTTTCTACTGCATTGTCAAGTCTTACTGTATAAGAACGACCACCGGCAAACTCAACACCATAATCAAAACCATTGATTACAGCACCAATTCCTAATAGAAGAACGATAATAGAAATTACGTATGCCTTCTTACGCCACTCAATAAACTTAAAGTCAAATGACTTAAATAGTTTACGAGAGAAGTTAGTAAAGTATTTGAAGTGACGTCCTTTTTGCATCCAGATATCAGTAATTAAACGAGAAACCATGATACCACAGAAAAGAGATAATAGAATACCTAAAATCTGAGTAGTAGCAAATCCAAGTACTGGACCTAAACCAAATATGAATAAGATAACTGCGGTCATTAATACTGTTATGTGACCATCAAGTACTGGAGCATAAGAACGTTTGTAACCTTCTTCTACTGCTTCTTCATAGCCTTTGCCCCAATCTAATTCTTCCTTGATTCTTTCAAATATGATAACGTTTGTATCAACCGCCATACCAATGGTTAATACTAAACCAGCAATACCAGCTGCTGTTAATGAAGCGCCTAATGCACTCAAAACACCTACCGTAAATAATAAGTTTAAAATTAATGCAATATTTGCAACCCATCCACCTGTATTATAATAGATAAGCATTAAAATAAATATTAATAGGAAAGAGATACCAAATGATAATTTACCACCTTGTATAGCTTCCTTACCTAATGTAGGACCTACTACTTGCTCTTGAACAATTTTTGCAGGAGCGGCAAGCTTACCTGTTTTTAGTACGTTAGCTACATCTTTTGCTTCTTCAATTCCAAAATCACCTGTAATGCTTGAGCGTCCACCTGTAATGGCTTGACGAGGAGCAGGAGCAGAGTAAACAACATCGTCTAATACGATAGCAATTGGTCGATCAATATTTTTCTCAGTTAATTTAGCCCATTTTCTTCCACCTGCACTATTCATTTGCATGATAATTTCAGCACCACCAAATTGGTCAAAATCAGAAAATGCTTTTTCAATTGCATCGCCGTCTAAAGGAGCTTTATTATTATTAGGAGATAGTTTTCTTAAAGCATACAAAACACTGTAATTTTCAGCAGCAGCTTCTTTATTAGCTATACCATAAGCAAATTTGATATCACGAGGAAATTCTCTTTTCACCACATCCATTTTCAATAGCTTGTTTAAAGCTGCTGTATCTGAATTTTTGATATAAGAAACACGGCATTCATTTACCACTTTTCCTGTTTCAGGATTTGTTCTTGCTTCAAAACCACCTGCGAAGTAAAAACGCAATGGATTTGATTTTTTAGCTTTTGCTATTTTTTCGGCATCACTTAATTTAGAAAAACCTGCAGTATCTAAATCATCAGCATCGCCATCTGAAGTTCCTAATAAGTCAGATACACTTCCATCACCTTTATCTTTTTTAGCATCATCGTCTTTAATAATATCTTGAGCAGTAGCGTTGCTATCAGCAGCTTGCGCTACATCTAAACTTCCACCTTTACTATTTATATATGTTTTTAATGCTTCATCAGCTTGTACTATACTTTGTCCAATTTCATGAATCCCGTACGTTTCCCAAAACTCAAGATTTGCCATAGCCTGCAAGTATCTACGTACTTTCTCAGGATTTTGTACACCTGCCAATTCTACTGTAATAATTCCTTTATCTTTCTCAGCATTTAAAGTAGGTTGACTTACACCAAACTGGTCAATACGTTTTGTAATTACATTTACAGTACGATCAAAAGCTTCATCAGCCTCAGTACGTAACATACGTATTACATCAGCATTTGACGAGCTAAAGTTAATTTTGTCTGTTGAATTCTTTACGAATAATGGTGCTAATTTGCCACCTGCATTTAACTCAGTATACGCCTCATCAAACAAAGAAATAAAGTCAGTACTTGTATTTGCTTTTTTCTTATTGGCACTAATTATTGCTTGATTTAAAGAATTATCCTGCGGATTGTTACTTAGTTTTTTAACTAATTCATCTATTCCTACCTCAAGTACAACGTTCATACCACCCTGAAGGTCAAGTCCAAGATTTAACTCTTGCTCTTTACACTCCTTATAGGTAGTACCTAAAAGAGGGTATGCCTTTTCAGTCTGCTGACTGTCAAGCATAAAGCGAGTTTTGTTTTTTACCGCATAGGTTAATGCATCTCCAGTTAAATCTGGCTGTGTCTTTTTAATTTGAGCTTCTGCTTTGGAGGCAATTTTGCTTTCAAAACTTCGCGTTACCATCGTAAACGATAGTTGGTAAAGCGAAATCAGTATTAATGCTATGGTAAAGAACCATACTAATCCTTTTAATTTCATTAGATGTTACGTTTGTTAAAGTGCTTAATTTTAGCGTGCGAATATACGCAATTTAACCAAAAAGCCTTTTAAAAAGCCTTATTAGTATAAGGGAATAAATACGGCTATTTTGTTTTAATCCCTAGCCAATCGTCTCCACAGCCATTAATGAGTTTTCCCTTAGGGCCTAGCTGTACCTGAGACTTTCTTTTTGCCTTTATTTTACTGCCTTTAGCCATATATACTGGGCAATTAATGCTAAGTATACTTTTACCTTTAAGGGTAATATCTTGGTTAATTACCAGCACCTCACCTTCGGGAGCAGTAAATTCCTTTCTACCCCTTATAATAAGTGGGTTTTTATCTTCAATTACCGGTAAATCAGTTTCCCAAAGCCCTCTACCGTAGGTTGCCGCTAATAATTTGCCTCTGCAATAGTTTATATTTAGCTCGCCAATTAAGCAGTTGGGTAGTTGTTGATTAAAAAGTTGCCATTTATAACCGTTCCCTCGTTTAAAGTAAACTCCTTTATCCGTTGCAGCAAATAGGGATTCATAGCTTCCTTCATAAAATTGAATATCTTGAATTGCAAATACTGGCAAGCCGCTTGAATTATTAGTCCATGTTTTGCCACCATCATTACTTTCAATTATTCGAACAGTTGACTTGCATAATTTATCATAAGCTCCTAAGTAGCCAAAGCCAAGCCAAACTTTATTTTCATCATAAGGTGATACACATATACTTTGTATCCTACTTGATTGTTTAAATCCACCAATGACAAGGTCATTTGATAAATCTTTCCATGTCTGGCCACCATCTGTGCTTTTTACAAGGCCACCCCACAGGCCAGACATATAAATAAGCTTTGGATTCTGCTCACTTACCGCTATGGTTAGGGCTTTGTATGGAAGGGGTGTTTTATACTCTTTCCATTTTTTGCTGTTTTTGGGTAAATGAAATAAATTTTGTCCCGCAAAAAATACATCTCCATTTTTATGAGCCACAATTGTTTTGCGGTTATTGGAGTTTTCTTTTTTTATACCTACTGACTTATAAAACGGCACAACATCTTTTAAAGTAGAATACATCATACGAGAGTTATACTGACCGTATGCCAAGCCTGGTTTTATTTTAGAATAAGCAACATCATATCCATCGCCTCTAATATTGTAAATCCATTTATCCTCTTTGGGTAAAAAGGATATGATTGAATTATCCTGAGAACCAGCACTCACTATACCATTAAAAGGAGATGAACCCAAACCATAAAATTGGGTGAGTTGTAATTCTTTGCCATTTAAATTTTTAAATGATTTGCCACCATTGTTTGAAAATGAGATACCACCATCGGTTCCTAAGTAAATATGATCAGACAGTCCATCTTTTGAATGCTTCGTAATTAGCATTGTTTTAATATCTACATGGGGTACATTATTATCGCCTAAGCTATATCCAAATAGTTGTTTATAGGTTTGACCTCCATCTATTGATTTATATAAATACACGCCAGCGTGATACCTTACACGATCATTCACTCTATTAATTTCTGTACCATGAAACCAAAACACGCTGCCTCCACTTAGTCGTCCTCCGTTTGGCACTTCGTAGTCGGTAATGGCTGCTTTAGCTAAATTATAGGTATACGTATATACTTCCTCTGAGCTATTATGGCTTACTACAAAAAGAAGTTCCTCTTTTGTGTGTTGGATAATTTGAATTGCTTCTATTCCATTATTTTTTCTTTCCGATTGGTAGGCTTTGTTTAAAAGCGGTGTAAGGTTTTTAAATGATTTGTTGCTCAACGAGTAGGAGTAGAGTTTACCATTTTCATTTCCTTTACTTGTATATTTTTGTTTTGTACTAAAGTAAATAGTACGTTGACTTGGCTCAAAAACAAAATGTCTTATCTGCTTTTCACGTAAAGGCAATCCGTCTAAAACTCTATCTTCTTTTATTATTTTTTTCCAGTCTTCTCCATTGTTAGATGAGTAGGATATGCAGTTTCTGCTTATGCAAAAAACTTCATTTTCGATTTTCTTAAATTTATAATATGCTGGTTCAAAAATTACATTGTCTGTATTGGTTCTTTTGTGGTTCCACGTTTTGCCTCCATCTTTTGATTTAAATATTCCAAAGTGGGGAGTGTCATACCATTCATTTTGGCTACCTGTTGCAAGTAGTATTTCGTAAGGGCTTTTGTCATAATTAACTATAATGTCATTCACACCAATTAGAGGAATATCCATATTATCAGTAAGTGATTGCCATGTAGCACCTCGATTGGTTGTGTGCATCAAAGCTCCTGTAGGACTACCCACAAATAGCTCATTACTATCCTTAGGGTTTACGCTTAAGCATGTAACTGCACCAAAACGCTGATGTGGAGTTTCTTCTAATGTGTTTACGGGCCCCAAGAATTTCCAATTGGCTACTTGATTGGTTTGATTATGACAATCATAATTAAACTGAGCAAAAGACGATGTTGTAATTAAAGCGAAAAGTATAAATAGCAAAATGCGCATATCTACGAATTTAACTGATACCGCGCTGAATATTCTCTAGTGAGTAGTTAATTGTAGAATTGTTGGCAATGCCGCTAAATTTTTTATTGAGTAATCTATCATAGGGTGATCGCTAGATTGAGTTTGTGTTGTGTTTACAAAAACTGTTTTCATTTCCATACGTTTGCCAAATTCCATATCAGAAATATTATTACCTACCATGATACTTTTTTCAAAATTGATAGTAGGAAAGTCTTTTTTTGCCTGTAGGGCCATGCCTGTGTTTGGCTTACGATTTAAGGCATCGTCTTCAAGGTCAGGAGCATAATATATTTTATTGATCCTTCCATTATGACTAATAATTTCTTTGAGCATATGATTATGCACATTAGCTAGGTTTTGATGACTCATTAAACCACGACCTATTCCTCTTTGATTTGTAGCTACTAATATATGCGCAAATAAATCATTGCATTTACTTAATATATCTAACACACCCGTATCAAAAACAAACTGAGATGGTTCATAAACATAATCATTGTTTCGTTCCACATTAATAACACCATCTCTATCTAAAAATAAAGACCAGCTTTTATCAATTCGTATCATTGGTAGCCGCCGGTTTAAAGATAATTTGGAAGTCCTTGATTGCCTTGTCTAAAGAACCTTCTTTAGAAATATCAAGGAAATACCCTTCTGAAATCATTCCTATAAAGTCACGTTCCTTTAAATTCTTTTTTAGATAATCTTTTTCAAAAGAAAAAGAATGAGGGAAATTGACGTTTAAAAACGAAGGTCTGAACATGCAATACATACCTGCTAATAGCAAGCCACTCTTATTGGCCTCGCCGTCAGAAAACTCATGCACAACATTCTCTTCATTTAAGTGAGCTAGAGTATAGCCTTCAGTACTTTCTTGATGAGATAAGGCAATGGTTACATCGCCCATTTTTGTTTGTTGCCAAGCAATAAAGTCATCTAAATTTAAGTCAAATAATTGATGGCCGTTCATAATAAAAACGTCAGGCGTATCTGAATATTGCAAAGCATTTATAATTAATTGACCGCTACTGGCATCTTCTTCTTGTTCGGCAAAATCAAAGGCAAAATAAAAGCGATCTCTATTATCAATAAGGTGCTTTTTAAACTCTTCTTTTTTATGACTTATAGCAAATATAATTTTGCAGATGTGATATTTTTTGAGTTGTTCTGCAACATACTCTATAAATGGTTTGCCATTAATTTCTTGCAAACATGATAACTCACCGTCTTTATTTGTGTGATTACACAATATGATACAATCCTTATGCATTGAATAAATTTTCTTCTACTACTTCACAAATTATATGTCCGATTAAAATATGACATTCTTGAATACGTGGTGTGCTATCCGTTGGCATATTAAGCAATACATCAGCACATTGTGCTAAATTGCCACCCGTTGTACCCGTAAGTGCTATACAAGTAACCTCTTTTACTTTAGCAGCCTTAGCGGCATTGAGAATGTTTTTGGAGTTGCCGCTTGTGCTAATAGCTATTAATACGTCGCCTTCTTTTGCTACACCTTCAATCATTCTACTATAAACAACATCAAAACCATAGTCGTTTCCTACGGATGTTACATATGATGAATTTACGTGTAAGGCTTCGGCAGGTAGTGCTTTTCGATCCTTGAAAAATCTTCCACTAAATTCAGCAGCAATATGTTGTGCGTCTGCAGCGCTTCCACCGTTTCCACATAACCATAAGCGGCCGCCATTTTTAAAGCTTGTTGTAATTAGTTCAACCGACTTATTTATTTTGCTTATAAGTTCTTTATTGGCAAGTATACTTTGTTTGCTTTCTATTGAAGCAGCCAGGATGTTTTCTATTTTAGTGTGATTGCTCATGCTTCTTCAAATAGATGTTTAATCTTTTTTCAATACTTTGAAAATGCTATTCTCAATTTTTAAATAATAAATACCTGTTGCAAAATTACTTATATCAATTGTATTGTCTTTGTTACTAAGTTGACCTTGCATTACTTGCTGACCAATTTGAGTTGTCAATTGATAGTTACGCTTAGCAGCTGTATTGAAATCAATATGTACTTTACCGCTTGTAGGATTTGGGTACAGTTTTACATTTAGACTATTGGAAATGTTTTCAATAGCTAAAGGCCATTCAAGATTTCTTAGGGAAATTAAATAATCTTCCACTTCTCCAAATTGAGTACCGCAAGGTAATGGTTCAGTTCCCCAATGCGATAATCTTACACGCATTACAACTGTATCTTGATCAACCGCTTTGGTAGGCACTGTAAACGTATTATTTACATTAGCAACTGCTGGCCCAATTGACCAAAGTACGCGTTCATCAACTTCAAATTCTCTGTTTCCATTAAAGTCAATCCAAGCACCATAATCATTTCTGCCCCAACCCGTATTGGCTGTCATGTCTAATGTATAAGAAGAATCGGCCCATAAGGTGGGTATAGGATTTGGGTATAATGTATAAGCGTCATTGGTTGTTGTATTATTAATACTTTCCAAGTTTACGTTGGATATAAATAAGTTCCCGTCATTATCATGGCCTATAGCTTGGCAATATTCAAATGGTTGCTGGGTGTACATAAATTTATATGTTTCAGTAGTATCAGAATTATTGCCTACTGCAAACACCTTAAAATAGAGTTTGGTTCCAACTGCAACATCGGGTAGGGGACTTGTACTTTTCCAAGTAGAATCCGAAGTATTAGTCATTGAAATAATGTTTCCAAAGCTTGGCGTATTACTTGACCATTCAAGATAAACTGCACTCAAGGTATTGTCATATGATATGCGAGAAGTTACTGTTTGCTCAATGCCTTTTTTTGGTCTATCTGCTGTAGGAGGTGTTGTAATTGTTGTATAAACTATAGCAGGATAATCATCGCGCCCAACTAAGCTATACTCCCACAAACCGCGGCCCCAAGTAGCTGCTTTTAATGTATTTGATCCATAATTAATATTCAATTCTCTTACTGCCATATTAGGCAAATTGGTATTGTATAATGTCCAGTTTGAACCACCTATTGGCATTGTATAAACTCCAATTTCTGCACCAACATAAATATTACGAGCCGGTGTATGATCTATTACAACGGAGCGTATGGGCATGCTGCCTAAATTATTTGTAATATTTGTCCAGTTAGCACCTCCATCTGTTGTAATAAATACTTTATTATTATCGGCTTGGTATCTTGCAAAAACTACTACAATTACATCATCGTTATTAGGGTCAAATGCAATATCCTCCACGTTATAGGCTGGCAAATTATTTCGAATACTAGTCCATGTAAGACCACCATCAACAGATTTGTCAGTACTAGCGTTTCTGTTTATAATCATGATGTCAGAGTTGTTTTCAGCTATTGCGGCATTTTTAATCGTCCCAATAAAACTTGAGGGAATGCTAAGAGCAGTATGACTAGTACCAAAATCATCAGACTTAAAAACAGCATCTCTAAAATCATAAACAACCATATGATTATTAGGGTCAAAAGCAAGTGGGGCAATCCAGTCGCCGCTATTGCTACCTGCGGGAGATGCACCTGTTTGGCTTTTTCCTCCATCTTTGGTAAGTCTTCTGCTGCCAAATTGAACGCTTCCCATAAACCAATCTTCGTTTAAAGGATGTACTATGGCTTCCATACCGTCTGCTCCATAAAATTCTACCCAACCATCTTTTATGCTAAAGCTTGTACCATTGTCTTGAGAACCAATTACTACTTTATCATGATTTGATTGACTTACTCCAATTCTATAATTTTCTCTTATGCCTATGCCGTCACTAAGTATTTTCCAAGTCAAACCTTGGTCTGTGCTTTTGCATAAAAATCCATCAGTAGTCACATAAAATACTCCATTTAAGCATTTGGCATTTCTTACATCTGCATGAATATAATCCGTGCTTGTTTGATAGCTTGTTTGCAAGCCATTGCCCGATCCATTTGTATTTCCTAAAGACCATCTTGTTACTCGGCTAAAGGTATCGCCACCATTTACGCTTCGTTCCAAATCTAAATAACCATAAATCATATTAGATGTATCTAAATCATTTACTGCAAAGCCACGACAAGTTTGCCCAGGGTTACTAATGAAATTAAAGTTTGCTCCCGTATCTAATGATTTCCATACGCCATTACTTGTTGCGGCATAAAGGCAATTAGGGCAATCAGCACTTGTTGAAATTTCTAAATTCGTAGTTCCGTTATTGCCGGCTAAGCTTGCCGTCTGAGAGTAACTAATTCCTTGATTGGTTGATTTAAGAATTACATCTTTATAAGGATTGTCAGCATTATAAATGTATACGATATTATCATCGGTAGGATGAAAAGCAAAATCAGTAATATCATTTCCTGCATATAGTTGTGTCCATGATTGTAAGTCATTGTCTGACCTAAAAACTCCATTTGAAGTACCTATAAATAACACATTTGCATTGCGCGGGTGGTACGTTATTTCATGTATTACAAAATAAGAACCCAATCCTCCAAAGCCTAAAACAGTAGGATTGAAA
Source organism: uncultured Chitinophagaceae bacterium (assembly GCA_937981995.1). GTDB lineage: Bacteria > Bacteroidota > Bacteroidia > Chitinophagales > Chitinophagaceae > JAGNRR01. The sequence goes on along the minus strand of CALJNC010000029.1, from coordinate 58,821 downwards.
TTAGTTTGTGTCCAAGTATTACCTCCATTAGAACTTCTGTATAAGCCATGCGAAATACCATTTTGTGCATTACGCACATTAATCATTACAGAATCAGGATTGGTATGAGAAGCAGTTAAGGTATTTACACCACTTGCAAATAAGAAATCAGTTGAGCCGCCTGTCCAAGTGACACCTGCATCATTAGATTTCCAAAATCCTCCGCTTCTTGAACCAAGATATATAACATTAGGATTGCTAGGTGCTACGTGCACATCCTCAATACGGCCCAAGCCAGCTGCGTAATGCCCAGTAATGCTATCAATTGTAATAGGGCCTACTTCATTCCATCCATTGGGAAATAGTTTATTTGACGATTGATTGTTTCGTAAAAAACTCTTGTATTGTTTTTTTACAAAAAATGGATCTTCGGTACTACGATCACCATCAGGGTAATATTTATACTCATTGGCATCCTTCCACCGCTGATAGGGTTTCCAGCCACTCCCTTTTTTATTTTTATCTATAGTTTCAAAATATTTTTCAGCTTCTTCACATACAGTATAAAAGTTTACTGTTTTGTCATTCATCATATCTTTATATGACTTTTGCTGTGCTTGCGCTTGTATGCTAAAAAAGCATAGAATAATTAGTACTCTTTTCAATCTTTATATTTTATGGTAAGAATAAGTCTTCTTTAGAACCTACTGAAGATAATACGCGCTTATACGCTTTGCCGTCTTTGGTAAAATAAACAATGGCTTCTTCTGCTCCAGAAGTTGGTTTATTTTTTAATTGGGCAAGGCTTAATTGCACTTTTAATCTGCGAGCCGGAGTATTAATTGGGGTGGTTACACCACGAAATGTTACACTGTCAACTTGTATAATTTCACCTTGTTTTAAATCAAAGTTAACTTTCAAATAAGTGCGAACTTTCCCGTCGGCCTGACCAGGGATTTCTTTCTGAGTAAATGCCTCTTTTATAATAGTGTCTTTGTCTTGAGAATATATTTTAGGGGTACAGCTTATCAATCCTAAGAAAATTGAAGCAAATATTGTTAGATAAATTTTTTTCATGAATAATAAAATTACGACTTATTTAGCCAGCAACAAATTTACAACTTTATTCAAGCCAGTGCTTGCATTTTCTTCATAAGTCGTAATATTTGACACGCCGCTTACACTTGGGATATTTTTGTCAATAATATATACGGGTACCTGTGCACCTACACAATGTACAAGGCCAGCGGCAGGGTATACTTGTAAGCTTGTTCCTACGACTATTAAAATATCGGCCTTTTGGCAAAGGGTACTAGCCACATCCATCATAGGAACCGCCTCATTAAACCATACAATAAATGGTCTTAGCTGATGACCATCTGGTGCTACGTCGCCCAGTTCTATATCTCCTTGAATAGGAAAGGTTGTCTCTTTATTTATAACACTGCACATTTTAAAAATTTCACCATGTAAGTGGGTTATTTGAGAGCTTCCGGCACGTTCGTGCAAATCATCTATGTTTTGTGTTACAATGTCTACATGATATTTTTCTTCTAATCTTACAAGTTCTGTATGAGCAGCATTGGGTTTTACTTCTGCTATATTTTTTCTTCTTTCATTATAAAATCGAAGAACTAATTCGGGATTTCTTTCAAAGGCTTCCGGTGTTGCTACATCTTGTACATTATGGTTTTCCCAAAGGCCGTTGCTATCTCTAAATGTTTGTATTCCACTTTCGGCACTTATGCCTGCACCACTTAAAACTACAATTCGTTTTTTCATTTAAATTTCTACATTGTACACATCGCTTTTATTTCGGCGTATGCCTAAAGCTTTAAAAGCACCATCCTCAGGAATTTCTTCTATCAGATCAAATAAGTCGCAGGAAGAAGGTAATGATTCAAATACTAAGGTAAAACTATGCCAACCTGCTTTTTGTGCAAATTGCCATTGTGGGTAATAACATACATTCTCAGCATGTACGAGCTTGCTTTTATGACCCGTTTTTTGATCTACAAGAAAGGTTGTAGGCCATATGCGATATCCATCACCAGGGTTCATGGCTAAAAAATTACAATGAACTATAACCTGCGCTTGTGTTTCAACACTTGTTGCTAAGTCTCTGCTTACCTCTAGCTGTTTATCAATTTCAGGTAATTGTATGGGTATTGACATTATAAACTCTAATGTAAGGCAATAATTTTAAAAAGCAAATCATAGATTTAGCAACTTATCTACTAGTTAGCAACTAGCCAAAAAGCTTACTGAATCATTAACTTAGAAGTAAAGCTTGCGCCATTACTCAAAACTATATTTACAGGATAGATTCCTTTTGCTAGGGTAGATGATATCGTTACATCCTTACCAAATCTTTCAAATTGGATGCTTTTACCTATTTGATCGTAAATTCTTAGATCTTCTATTTGAGTATGTTCTGGTATTTTTATTGAAAACCTTCCTGTACTTGGGTTAGGGTGAATAGCATGATTTTTAAAAGTATTATCAATAGTAGAAGAACTATTAGGCCAGCTTGGGCCGCAATTATTGGATGCTTCCAATTCATTTAATTGAGTAATTTCTTGAGCACTTAGCACTCGATTATAAAATCTAAAATCGTCAATATCGGCATCCACCAATGCGTTATTGTTAAACGTAAAATTACTTTTGCCTATAAAAGAAGAATCTTTAACTGCAGCACAGGGGAGAATTGAGCTAGTGCCATTAACCCAAAGAGCATTATCCTTATAAATAGAAACCGAATTACCGCTCATTGTAACTACAATATGGAACCAAGTATTTAATGGCGAAGCGCTAGTAACAGCAATCCTGTCTAGCATGCCACCATTGGTACAACCATGGGTTGTAAAATGAGGTGTATTATTAGTTCCTTGGCCTAAGGATAAAAAAATATTTTGTGCATTCGTTCCATTACCAAAACCCCAAAGGTGTGGCCAAGAACCAATTGATTTAATATTAATCCAACCACTAAAGGAAAAATCTCCCGTTATCCAAGGATCAGATGGAAGTTGAATGAAATCATCAATCCCATCAAGTTTTACGGCACCATTAGGATTGCCGCCTCTATCTAATGTGCCTATAGCGCCATTCATTAGCGTACCATGTTTTGTGCCAGCTGCATCAGTAGCATTGCCATCAAAACAATAGTGAGCAAGTAAACCTTGGTTTAACTGTGCATTGCTTGAATTTGCTATGAAAAGGCTAATAGAAAGGAATAGGAGGAATTTAATTTTCTTTTTCATGTAAGAAACATTTTATGATGCTAAAGTAGTTAGAAATAATGATTATTATTCCTTATCCGCCACAGTTAAGGCCATATCACTTTTATGATATTTTTTCTAATTCTTTAAAAAGCCGTTCGGGCTTGGTTTGAATTAATAATTGAATGTGTCATTAAATAAATGTGTACGTGTTAAACACTCATACAAACTATAAATTTTGTTATTTCATTAATATTCAAATCCACTTATCCCCATTTCTTAATTAATAATTCTTTAAGATTCCTAGTGGTGATTATCTTTGAATGACCTTTGGATTTTTCTGCAATCTTAAAGCGGAATATTTAGGTCATAAAATCGATTTGCTATGGCTAAATATATATTCATTACGGGTGGTGTTACTTCTTCATTAGGAAAAGGAATTTTAGGCGCTTCGCTTGCTAAGCTTTTGCAAGCGCGAGGGTATAAGGTTACTATTCAAAAATTTGACCCTTATATCAATGTGGACCCAGGTACGCTTAATCCATATGAGCATGGCGAGTGTTTTGTTACAGAAGATGGCGCTGAAACAGATTTAGATTTAGGGCACTATGAGCGTTTTTTAAATATTAAAACTAGCCAAGCTAATAATGTAACTACAGGTCGTATTTATCAAACGGTAATTAACCGTGAGCGTGAAGGAGGATATTTGGGCAAAACGGTACAGGTAATTCCTCATATAACAGATGAAATTAAACGCCGCATGACCTTATTAGGCAAGAGTGGTGATTATGATATTATACTTACCGAAATTGGAGGTACTGTAGGTGATATTGAAAGTTTACCCTATTTAGAGGCCATTCGACAGTTGCAGTGGGAGCTTAGCGATGAGGAGTGTATTGTATTGCACCTGACGCTTATTCCATATTTGAAAGCAGCTAAAGAGTTGAAAACCAAGCCAACACAGCACTCTGTTAAACAAATGGCTGAGATTGGTTTGTTGCCTGATGTAATTGTTTGTCGTACGGAGCAACCTTTATACGCTGAGTTAAAACGCAAGATTGCCTTATTCTGTAATGTAAAAGCCAATGCGGTTATTGAAGCTGCTGATGCTGAAAGTATATACGATGTGCCATTAAATATGATGCGCGAAAGCTTAGACGAGATTTGCTTGGATAAATTAAAGTTGGATCTTGGTCATGAGCCAAATTTAGATAGTTGGAAAGATGTTTTATATAAAATTAAAAACCCTAAAACAACAGTTGAGATAGGATTGGTAGGAAAGTATGTTGAACTACAAGATGCTTATAAATCAATATTAGAATCATTTATACATGCCGGTGCCCAAAATGAGGTAAAGGTGAATGTACATTACATACATTCTGAACATGTAAATGCGGGAAATATTCGTGAGGAAATTGGTCACTTAGACGGAATTTTAGTTGCTCCAGGTTTTGGAAGCAGAGGTATTCAAGGCAAGATTGATGCCATACAATATGCGCGAGAAAACAATATCCCGTTTTTTGGTATTTGCTTAGGCATGCAATGTGCTGTAATTGAGTTTGCTCGTAATGTACTTGGTTACGCAAAAGCAAATAGCTCAGAAATGGAAGGAGAGCTTGAGCATGCGGTAATTGATATCATGGAAGAGCAAAAAAATATTAAAAACATGGGAGGAACCATGCGATTGGGCTCTTATGAATGTGAATTGAAAAAAGGTTCAAAAATTACTGATATTTATGGCGGAAGACAATTTATAACTGAGCGTCATCGTCATCGTTATGAGTTTAATAATGATTATTTAAAAGAGTTTGAAGAAGCGGGTATGCTTGCAATAGGAAAAAACCCTAAATCAGATCTCGTAGAAATGATTGAAATTCCTGATCATAATTACTTTGTAGCTTCTCAGTTTCACCCTGAGTATAAATCTACGGTTGAAAATCCGCACCCTTTATTTGTAGCCTTTATAGGTGCGGCTGATAAATATGCAATTAGTAAAAAATCTGGCGAAGGCGTAGAAGTATCCTCTAACTAAGGTTATAAGTTGCCCGGTTTTTCATATCTTTTCTTTTTCATAAGGTTTAGGTTATGAAAAGCCCAGAATTGCAATCGATTGTCTGTAAAACCATTGCCGGTGAATTGTGTTTGATTACCAATCTCAAAAGTCCAGTTTTTATTAAGTTGATACCCTAAAGTATATTGTAACCAGTGTCTATCAAAATGTGTAGGGCCTTTGGCATTAATCCAAGTCTCGTTAATTAGCGCAGCATAAAATGTTCCTGGTTGGATACGTTTCTTGTTCAGGGCCATACGTACTTGTAACATATATCTAAATCTAAATTTTACATCTTGATTTTCTCTAAAAATATTTTCTAGTCTATACCTATGCTGAAAATAGAATCGCTTGTAATCTTGACGTGTTACAAGTTGCTCGTATAAACGCATTTCTGTGAAATCTATTTTTTGATCCGTTGTGCCTATATAAGCTTCATTGTACCAGTAGTCAAAACCAAGGCCTGCTTGATACTTGCCTTTTTTATCTAGCTTATAATTAGCTCCTACACGTATTAAAAATTGATCCCAATCGCCTAGTGTATTATAAAAACGAAACTGCGTATTGGCTTGTACATTCCAACGTTTATGCACATCATACGTACCCAAGTAAGAATACCAAGCACCTAAATCACTTGCTTGTGAGAATGATTGAAGGCTAGTAAAAATTAGGAATAGAGCAATTGCTATTTTTTTCATACCGCTCAAAAATACAATTATGATGGGACAACGACCAAAAAACGAAATGCCCATTTCCACTTTATACTAGATTGTTCAATCCCTACTTTTGTCAACAAAAGGCTTAATTCATTTTTATGAAATCCACGTGCAACAGATAAAGGGGCATCGTTTTTTACGAGGTATGATTTTGAAAAAAATTTAGTGAGTAATTTGATTGAATAATACGCTAACCAATTACGTTGTAAATCATTTATTACAAAACCAATATGGCTGTTTAGTTGCATCCATTGGAATTGCTTTTCTAAATCGCTGTCTGTAAAATGATGGCAAAACAAGGAGCTAAAAATAATATCAGGTTTTGAATCAAAATTGGCTTTGGAGTAATCGCTTTCAATAAAGTTGATTGTTGGATAGTTTTCATTTGCAAATGCAATGCATGTATCTTTCATATCAATCCCTGTAAACTTAAAGTTTCCATTAAGATTCTTTTGTAGGTAAGCAAGATTATCGCCGCCTCCACAACCAATTTCTACAATATGAATTTCTTTATTTGTATTTGGTAAAAGTTCTTTTATACCGGTTAGGGTAATGCTGTGTCCACCCAATAAAGTATTAATTATATTTAGTTCTTTTAAGTTCTGTTTAATATCTTCAAACGGAATGTCGTCTTGATCAAGCAGTTCTTTTTTATATGACCGATTAGCTAATTTCAATTTATATACTACTTAATACAGCACTTTCAATTGTTAGGCCGGGACCAAATCCCGCTGCAAATACTTTTTTATTTTTACCTTTTAGCTTTTTGCTCATTTCTTCAAGTACATAAAATATAGTTACAGAACTCATATTGCCGTATTGCCTTAAGATATCATAGCTCGTTTTTAGGTCTTCATCTTTTAAAGAAAGCGCTTTGGCAAACTCCTGTAAAATCTTTTTACCTCCCGGATGAATAGCCCAATGGGTTACTTCTTGAGGTTTTTCTATTGCGTTATTTAGTAGTGGTAAAATATTCTCTCCTAAAATTGAAGGTATGTAGCTACTCAGTGTCATTTGAAACCCAGTAGGGCCTATATGCCAAGCCATATCTTTTTTACCTTTAAGTGCTACTTCGGTATAAAAGGATTCCATTTTATATAAACTACTATCTTCTTTATTGCTTACTAGTGTGGCAGCGGCGCCATCGGCAAACAATAGAGTAGAGGCTACATTGTCCATTGTAAATTCATTTTGAAAATGAAGCGTACAAAGCTCAACGTCTATTATTAGTACTTGTGCATTGGCCTGATCAGAACAAATTGCCTTAGCTAGTTTTAATGCATGAAACCCAGCATAGCAACCCATAAAGTTAACACCAAGGCGGGTAGTATTGGTTGGTAGATTTAGTTGTTCTAATAATATGATTTCTAAACCAGGAGCCGAAAGTCCCGTGCAACTAACAGTAATAAGATGGGTAATATCCTGTAATTCATCATCTGTAAGTATCGTGCGGATTGCTTCTTCGCACATTTTTGGTGCTACATCAAAAAAGATATCCATGCGTGCTTTTGTACTTGCTTCTTGAGTTTTACTTTTTAATAAAACGGGTGCACCATTACTATTCGTAAAATCTCCTATGGCAGAATATCTCTGATCAATCCAAGAATTGTCATACATGCGCTTCACCTTGGCTATATGCTCATCAGGGATATTATATTGCTGAATTGCAAAATCTTTGATAGCTGTTTGCTTATGCAAAAAAGGTGCGTTAGCGGTTCCTATTTTATTTATATATGCCAATGGTTGATTTAAGATGAGAAATTAAAGATTTATAAGTACAATGATTACAATAGACGAGTTTAATTGCTTTTAATTTCAATTAATTGGCAATAAATACAAAAAGAAAAAAAGCATTCATACAGGTAGCACTTAATAAACTCATGCGCATAGTATTCTTAAAGTTAGCTTCGCTTTCATCTTTTATCACTTTATAAAACCAATAATTGAAGTAGATTAAACTTGGAACTTGAAAGGCAATAAATATTAATGGTAGTATGTGGTCCCCAATTTTATAAACGGGATATATTAATAATGCGGCTCCTAATAAAAATAAGATGCCTGAGAAAATAAATGTACCTTTTTTGCCCAACATATAACTAATGGTTATTACGCCATCGGCTTTATCCGTTTGATGCTGATAGATTTGTGATAAAGGGTAAATTGCTCCTATTAGGCAAGATGCACTCGCAGCAAAAAAGTAATGTTGAGTGGACTGAAACGAGTATTCATTTAAAGACGATATTGTAATAAAGTAAACCCAAGCTCCTTGAAAAATAAACACAACTAAAAAACCAATAATTGGATATTTTTTTAATCGTATTTTACGATAGCTATACAACCTAGAAACCAAAATATAGATTAAAAATAAAAAGGCAACTTTAGCTGAAATTATCGAAGCTAGTCCAATTGCTACGCAGTCCATGACTGCTGAAATCCAATTTAGGCTTTCATTGATAGGCAATGGATTTTTAACTAATCCAATACTTGATTCATCTCTATCCTGGGTTGAATTGTAAGCATTACTGCTTGGATAAACCAAAAGGTGTAATATGACAAAAAGTAAAATTACAACAGGGATTTTATCAAGAACCAATGGATAGGTAAAAGTGAGCCCCATTAAAAACACTGGCAACAACAAATAAGAAAAGGGGAATCGTAAATGTTGAATTATTGAGCGCATGCTTAAAACAATTTAGCTAAAATATCATTGATTTCCTTGCCAGGATAATTGATATACATCTCAACTATTTTAGTCACTGCTAGCACTAAAAACATCCAACCTACATATTTATTGATAGGATACTTAGCAAAAACTGAGAATATTTGTTTGCGATATTTTGCCGCAAGCAAAGCATAAGTCCATAGCAAAGCAAAGCCACCAGTTACAGCACCTATAATGGCTATATAGTAGCTGCTTTCATATTGTATAGGATAAATTGGTAGCGTAAGGGTAAAAAAGAAAAACCAATAAGGAAACATTTGTGGATTAAGCATTCCCACTCCTAATCCATAGAAATAATTATTCCGTTTTTTCTTATCGTCCTTAAAATCTATTTTACTGTCCTCAATTTGCTCGGCATATGATTTGCCAGTAAAATACCTATAGGCAAGAAAAAATAGAAAACAGGTAATAAAAACGCCTAGTACAAAAACTAAAACAGGGAATTTTTGAATATAAACAGATGTGATTAATGCCGCAGCAGCGTAAGTAAGCTCGGCAACTGCAGCTCCCAATGCAACCTTTGTAGCATTTTTATACCCTCTAAATAAAGAAGATTCAATGACTTTTACATTTACAAAGCCCGGTGGAATATTACTGAGATAGCTTACGCCAAATACAGCAATCAAAACAACGAGACTTTCAATAATAATCATATTTAATAGTTCAGTAGTTTTTCTATTTCAATAGCTACTTTTTCAGCCGATGGTAGTATTTCACTTTCTAAAGACATATTCATAGGAATGGCGGGTACATCTTTAGAGCCTATTGTTTTAACTGGGGCATCCAATTGATAAAAGCACTCCTGTGATATCCTGCAAGCAACAGCCTCAGCAAACGAATTGCGCAATTGCTCTTCGGTAAGTACGATACATTTGCTATGCTTTTTGACACTTTCAAAAATAAGCGCTTCATCAAGAGGGTATAAGGTACGTATATCTATGATTTCAACTTGACCTTGGTATTGCTTAGCTGCATTATAGGCCCAATGTACTCCCATGCCATAGGTTATTATACAAAGGCTTTCGCCATTATCAATATTCTCCTGCGAGGCTTCTAAATGCTTTATTCCTTTACCAAAAGGTAAAATGTAATCTTCTGCTGGTTCAATGCATTTGGCTTCTTCAGTACCAGGTACTTTACTCCAATACAGACCTTTATGCTCAAACAACACAACAGGATTTGGATCCTGAGCTGCTGCTTTTAATAAACCTTTTAAATCTGCTGCATTACTAGGGTAGGCTACTTTGATTCCTTTAATATTGGCTACCATGCTTTCTACACTACCGCTATGGTATGGACCACCGCCACCATATGCACCTATAGGAACGCGCAATACCATATTAATTGGAAACTTGCCATTGCTTAAATAATTGCTTTTGCTAATTTCTGTAACTAATTGATTTATACCAGGATAGATATAATCTGCAAATTGAACTTCTACTATAGGTTTTAAGCCCACCGCACTCATACCCACAGTAGAACCTATGATATAGGCCTCCTGAATCGCTGTATTAAAAACACGCTCATCGCCAAATTTTTGAGCTAATGTAGCAGCTTCGCGAAATACGCCTCCCAATCTACCACCTACATCCTGACCATAAAACAAACATTCGGGATGTTTGCGCATAATTTCTTCTACGGCATGTAAGGCAGCATCTACCATTACAACCTTTTCGCCATTGGCAGGGCTTCGTTCACCTTGCTCTTCTGTAATTTCTGTTGGGGCTAATATATTTTGTGTAGCAGTTGCTATCAATGGCTCGGGTGCCGCTACTGCTTTTTCAAATTCTTTTTCTACAAAATCTCTTTCTTCTTGAACTATTTTATCTAATTCTTCTACCGATACTTTTGCTTTTATAAGCTCTTCTCTAAGTTTTGGGCCCGGATCATCTTTATAGTGCTTTGCTAAATCCTCTTCTGTACGATACCATTCCTTGCGTACACCACTAGTATGATGACCCAATAAAGGCACTGTTGCATGCACCAATATTGGCTTTCTTTGTTCACGTACGTAATGAAAAGCCGTTTCCATGATTTCATGGCTTTTCTTAAAATCACTACCGTCAACTTGCAATCGTTCAATACCTATAAAGCCTTGTATGTATTCATAGGCATCCATTGTACGTGCCTCATCGCTACTTACACTTATGCCCCAATCATTATCCTGTACTAAATATATAATGGGTAACTGGTGCAAAGCTGCAAATTGAAAAGCCTCACTTACTTCACCCTCCGTTACACTGCCATCTCCTAGGCTACAAACAACAACGGGTTTGTCGTTATTCTCATTTAAGTCCTGTGTTTCTCTATATTTTATACCTTGTGCAAGGCCAGTAGTAGGTATAGCTTGCATACCGGTGGCACTACTTTGATGTATTATTTTAGGATATCCATCCCGTCTAGCATTGGGGTGATTATAATATTCTTTACCACCAGTAAAAGGATCATCGCCTTTAGCTAAAAGCTGCAGCATTAATTCATAAGGCCTCCAGCCCATACCTAGCATAATGCTTTCATCACGGTAATAAGGGCTTACCCAATCATAATCTTTAAGATGAAAAGCAGTAGCTAACTGAATTGCCTCATGGCCACGGCTAGTGGAGTGTACATATTTAGTTATTTGTCTATTTTCATCATACAAATCAGCCATTGCCTTGGCTGTCATCATGAGTCTGTAAGCTTTTAATAATGTATCCTTATTCATAATATTGAATGGGGCTGCAAATATAAAACTTGATTAGCGGTTTATATAAGTTTGGGCCGCTTAGCTTTTGAGTTTTCGAGGCTTATTTTAGTCTCCGTTTATAAAAAACTAAATACTCGCTACTAAATACTATCTACTCATTACTTTTGTGTTAATGCCACTACTAAAATTCAACCTTCGCTGGGATGATGACATCAATGTAGAGCGCGATATTGAAATATTGCACTCACAGAGCTTTCATGATTTTCATGAGATAATTAAAAAGAGTTTTGTTTTTCCGCCTAAAATGGAGGCGGTACTTTATACAAGCGATGATACTTGGCGTTTGAATCAGGCAGTATCTTCCTTGGTTGAAAAAAACATTAGAGGTGCAGAGGCTTTATCCATGAAAAAAACTCCCATTGGAGCTTTGCTAAATGAGCAGAATCAAAAATTCGTTTACAAAACAGAGCATAAAAAAAAGTGGGGATTGCAAATAGAACTTATAAGCATGAACGATGACCCTGCCGAGACTTCTGCTTTTCCTAGGTGCATAAGAGAAGAAGGAGTTTCACCGGCAACTTTTGGAGCTCAGGGCAAGGAGAAAGATGGGATCGCTGAAATTGAAGAAAAATTTAACCTTGGTAAATTGGAAGATCTTGGAGATATGCCGGATATGCCCGATGATTTTTTAGGAGATTTGAACTTAGGCGATGAACCAGCAAAAGCAAAATAAGCTTATAGTTATAGGAGGGCCAACAGCATCTGGTAAAACGTCCTTAGCCATATCACTTGCACAACATTTTAATACCGAAATACTTTCTGCAGATAGCAGACAATGTTATAATGAATTAAATATTGGAGTGGCAAAACCTTCGCATGAAGAATTAAATGCAGCAACCCATCATTTCATAAATTCACATTCTATTCAAGATGAAGTAACCGCAGGTACTTTTATGCGTTATGGTTTACAAAAGCTTGAAGAAATATTTGCAAAAAAAGATACAGCCATTTGTGTTGGAGGAACCGGGCTATATATTAATGCTTTGTGTAATGGAATGGATGATATTCCAGCAGTTGACGCTGACATTAGAAATCAAATAGAGCTAGAATATAAAAAACAAGGACTTGAGTGGTTACAGGACGAGTTAAAAAAAACAGACCTTGAATATTATGAGGCCATAGATGCCAATAATCCTATGAGATTATTGCGAGGCTTAATTTTTTATAAAAGCCATGGACAATCTATTTTAAAATTTAAAAGCAACAAGCAGATAAAAAGATCGTTTGATATTGAGTATTACGCTATTCATATGGAGCGTGATATCTTATATAAAAGAATCAATAAGCGGGTAGATATAATGATGAACGATGGCTTACTAAAAGAGGCAGAAGGGCTTTTAAAACATAGCCAAATGAAAGCATTGCAAACAGTAGGGTATAAGGAACTATTTGCGCATCTATCAGGAGATATGTTATTAGAAAAAGCAATTGATAAAATAAAACAGCACACAAGAAACTATGCCAAACGTCAGTTGACTTGGTTTAAAAATCAAGGAGACTTTACGCTTTTAGTTGCTGATAAAATAGAAACTCACCTTAAATTTACAAATAGAAACAATTGAAGGGCTTGACTTTCAAAGAATTACTTAATTTCGAACTATGTCAGATAAGAAAAAGGATCAACGACTCGTAGAACTCATGACTGAGTTTTTAGAATCAAAAGATCCTGATGTGGAAGAAGGTGAGGAAGGGGGATTTGCAATTCCTGGGCTTGACAATAAAAAAATGCTTGACGCGATTGAAAAACACCGTAATGAAATCGAAGAGCTTAAAAATCAATTACAAGAACTAACGCAAAAAGTTTCCAAAAACGTAGAAGTAAAAAAAAGCAAGTCTGATGCTATAGCCATTAAAGCGCCTGAAGTAGTAGCGCTTCAGTCATCAATAGCAAAGCATGAAACTCAAATTGGAGACTTATTATACAAACATAAAATGCTAAAAACAGACGTTGAACAAGAGCAAGAAAAAGAACGAAAGACAACAGGTTTTGGATCGTTGGGGTGGCTTTTACTTATAAGCAACATTTTACTATGGTCTATAATGGGCTATCTTTTATGGAAAAAAGCGTTTACGTCAAATACAAATGCTACTAGTAGTTCAAGTATTGAAAAAACAATAAACACTGCGCCACTGGTAGCAGATTCAAACAATGTAGAAAACTTAACCGCAAGTGATTCCTTAGCTGCAAATGAGGGAACGAATACAATTATTGATAGTACAATAAATCAGGAATTGATGGTTGAACAAAGTAGTAAAGAAGAAGTAAGTAACGACAATTCTACAAATACCTCATCTGAGGTTACAACTAACAATTTAGCTGAGCAAAAAGCTATTAAGAAAAAAGCCGAATTGCAGCGCATGCAAAAAGCTAAGAAGCTAGAAGCAGCAAATGCTGAAAAAGCAAGAATAGCCAAAGAAAAAGAAGCACAACAAGCAATTCAAAGGTCTAAAAGAAAAACAGAAGCGCAGAAATATGCAGAGCGTATGAATGCTAAAAAGAAAATAAATAACAAGGCAAAAAAGACTATTAAAAAGGTAGCTCCTAAAAAGAAACCACTATATAAAGAAGCTCCGAACCCTAATAACCCAGTAGTTGAATTTGGCGATTAGTAGTTTTATTTTATAGATTCAAACTGAACATTATTATGCCCCTCAAAGGCATTAGTTAACCTCCCTTTATGTGTATCAGTTATAAATACTTGCGTATCTAACTCAGTTATTAAATTTACTAGGTGTTGTGACCTTTCAACATCTAATTTTTCAAAAATATCATCCAATAATAATATTGGCGAATTACCTAAATCTTTTTTAAGTAAGGCAAACTCAGCAAATTTTATAGCAAAGAGAAAACTCTTTTTTTGACCTTGAGAAGAATGATTTTTTGCTTGGTAGCTATTTATCTCAAATTGTAAGTCATCTTTGTGTATACCTACATTAGTGCGCATAGTAGCAAAATCTTTTTCTTGTACTTGGTCAAGTAAGTCATGCATTGCACCTTCTGATAATTGGCTTTTATAGCTTATGCTAATCTTCTCCTTATTATTAGCTATTTGCGAGTAAAACTTTTGGGCAAGAGGCGTTAACTCTTCAATGATCTCTTTTCTTTCTTGGTAAATAAGTGTTCCTAATCTGCAAAGTTCCGTTTTATAATGGTTGTGTACAACTGAATCTATCGCTTTTGATTTTGAAGACTTCAATAAAGCATTTCGTTGTGCTAAGTATTTATTGTAATCTACTAGGTGGCTTAAGTACGTTGGTTTTAGTTGGCATAGTAAGATATCTATGAACCTTCGGCGAGTATCACTATAGCCATTAATTAAATCAATATCATCAGGAGCTATAATTACAGCGGGATATTTACCTATATGATTAGCATACCGCTCATATTGTTTTCCGTTAGCGCTAACTTCTTTTTTCCCGTTTTCGCGTATTATACAATCTATTTGGGTTTTATCAAATATACCTTTGGTATACATTCCCTTTTGATCTTTTTGTATTACTTGATGATCAAAGGAAGAGAAGTAACTTTTTGTAAAACTTAGGTAGTATATCGCATCTAGAATATTTGTTTTACCAGCACCGTTAGGGCCATAAAAACAACATATTGGTTGCGAAAAATCAAAGGATGCTTCCGTGTAATTTTTAAAATGATATAAAAAAAGTTTGCTAAGCACTAAGAATCACAAAGCTAGTTTTCAGAAACTGCATTTGCACTAATAAGGCTATCAATTTTCTTACGGAAAACAAGCAATAAAACGCCTCCCAATATGAGGCTCATTGCAATAACTTCAGCCTGTGAAAAACCACTGCTATATTCTGAGTTTACCCGCATTAATTCAATGAGGTAGCGTTCTACACCATTAAAAATTAAATAAATACCAAACATGGTTAATGGAACTTTCATTTTCTTTCGGTTCAACCAAAGAATTAAGAAAATTAAAACGCCTGCCAAAAACTCATAAACGGGAGTAGGAAAAACAGGTGCCGCTAATTGACTGCAATAGGTCCCTTCGCAATCGGGCATCCTATAATTTTGAGATTCGCCTGCTACATTGTTAGGATAAGTATAAGCTTGAAACCATACGGGAAGCCAGCTAACGCTAAATGCTCGATGCTCAACCTCATCTGTATTATTTAAATTTCTTGAAAAATACTCGGGGTGTTTTTTTACCAAGTCTTCAAATTCACCTTTTTGAGCCGAAACTACTTTTTGATCTTGTAATTTGTACGCACTATTATAAATACCCCAATCTCCATCTCCTGCTACTTGGCAGCCTAACCTTCCAATCCCATAAGCTAATATTAAGGCAGGTGCAGCAGCGTCGCATAAATGCCTGAAGTCAATTTTATATTTTCTTGCATAAAAGTAAAATGCAACAGTAGCTACAATTAAACCTCCATAAAAAGCCAGTCCGCTACTTGAAAACAAACTACCAAAAGGGTCGCTCATGAATTGATCCCAATCCTCAAACGTATTAAAAATTTTAGCACCACCAAAACCAGATACGGCTGCCAAAACCGCCATATCGCCTACGCGTATACTAGGGAAGGTTCTTACCTTTTTAGTTATTGGCCCTTTGCCTTCATCGCTCTTTTTAAAAGATAAGTAAGTAAAAGCAACGGCACCAATGGCAGCAATTAAACCCGCAATTAAATTGCCTTCTAAAGAAAAAATAAAATTTAATGGATCACGTGAAGCAGTAGCATGATTTGCCACTAAGCCTACTAGCTTGAAACCTACAAAAAAGAAAATTAAAGCTGCTGATACATAGTTAAGCAGCGTAGGAGCTTGTCCTATTGTAATTTCTTCAATTGTCGAAGGAATTAAGCCATCGTCTTCTTTTCTTTTTAACTCTAGGTATAAAATATAACCAGCGGCTAAAAAAGCCATGGCTACTAAGAAACCAAAGGTTTTTAACAAACTAAGAACAGGCCAGTCTACACCAAACCATTCTTGAAAAAGAAAGTGAAAATCAGGATACATACTTGTTAGTTACAATGTGTATCAAAAGCAGCAGTAAGATTACTAGCTATCATCTCAGCGCTACGACCTTCTATCATATGACGTTCAATCATATGAACTAGCTCACCATCTTTCAACAAAGCTATACAAGGAGAAGAAGGAGGATAAGGCAATAAATACTGACGTGCTTGGCTTACAGCCTCGCTATCAAATCCTGCAAAAGTAGTAGCCAATTGTGTTGGCTTATTCTCAGAAGTTTTTACTGCATGTAATACGCCGGGTCTTGCAGTACCTGCACTACACCCACAAACACTATTAATTACTAAAAGGGTTGTTCCTTCTTGCTTAAGTGCACTGTCTACTTCTTCTGGAGTTTTCAAATCGCTGAAACCATTATCGGTCAACTCTTCTTTCATTGGTATTACTAGTTCTGCTGGATACATAATTTGTTCTAATTTAAAGCACCAAAGGTAAGTACGAAAGCGGCATTAACAAATAGGGAGTTGTGAATGTTTTGGGAAATTTCTTATTCTAAATTGAGGACACCTAACACCTCTTCATTTAAAAATTGACCTCCTGGGTAGGTAGCAGTATAATCTAGGTTTAACCAAATACGATTATGCTCATCAATATGATAGTGGAGTGTTTTATGACCAATCTCATATTTAAATAGTTTTTCTCTTATCAAATAATTCAATGCTTCCATGTCACTTTGTGAACCTATCAAAATTTCAGGGTATACATGCTTCTTAGTATAAATTAAGCGTGGCGTGCCTCCCACAGATTTTATACAGGCAGCCATAAGTATTGAATGATCATCGCAATCGCCTGATAAGTGTTCAATAGATTCGCTAGCTTTCGCTAAATACTCACGGCTTTTAGGATCATTTACATAATTCCAATTGTTGTTTATCTCCTTAAAAATTGCAAAGCATTGTAAGCTTACTCGATGCTTAAGTCTTTTTTGATATTCTACAAAATGTTTACTTGTAGCGCGTAAAGCAAAATTTCGAACTGTAGAATCTTGAAAATTAATGCCTTCTTGAAAATTAGATTTATTAGGGAATGGCGTAAAATTAGTAGCTATAAATTCCTCAGGATGCGGACTATCTTTTAAAGAATATAACATAGCACGATAATCTTCATATAAATCTTCAAAGCAATACCGATTAGTAAATTGAGCATAGGTTAAACCCAAAAGGGTAGCAAGAAATCCTGCAATTACAACTCCTTGTACTTTTCTAAAAACTAGTATTACAAATAGAAGAGTAAGAATAGCCAAAATCAAACGATCAATATTATAAGGCCATGAAGGGTTTGGAATATAACGATGCAATAAAATAAATAAAGGAGCGGCTACAAATAAACTAATCGCTCCAATAATAGGATTGACCAATCGAGAAACTTCTCAGTCGTCTTCTTTTATTATGGGGGTAGATTTATTCATGCTTGCATTATAAATAGCTATGTGCTAAATTAAAGAGTTCCAATTGTTATAATCGTTTTTTTATTAGGATTAGTATACTTTTAAGGACATAATTCTATCAAAATGAAAAAAGTCTTTCTTGTAATTGTATTTAGTATCTTATTTGTAAACCTATTTGCCCAACAATTTAATTGGAAGGAAGAAGAAGCCAATGGATATTCGTATCAGTATGTAAATAATGATCCCGCAAATGCAAGGTTCTATACCCTTAAAAATGGACTAACTGTAATCTTATCAGAAAATCATGAAAAGCCGCGCATACAAACGATTATTGCAACCAAAGCAGGAAGTAAATCTGACCCTGCCGATCATACCGGATTGGCCCATTATTTGGAGCATATGCTTTTTAAAGGCACAGATAAATATGGCTCCTTAGATTGGAATAAAGAGAAAGTGTATTTGGATCAAATTGATGAATTATACGAGCAATATAATTCTACAAAAGATGAAACTGCTCGTAAGAAAATTTATAAAGCTATAGATTCAGTATCAGGCGTAGCATCAAAATATGCAATAGCAAATGAATTTGATAAAATGAGCGCTATGATAGGAGCCAAAGGAACAAATGCTTTTACTTCATTTGAGCAAACGGCTTACATCAATGATATACCTACAAATCAAATTGATCGTTGGTTAGCTATCGAAGCGGAGCGATATCGTAAACCAATTCTAAGAATATTTCATACTGAGCTTGAAGCTGTTTATGAAGAAAAAAACAGATCATTGGATAGCGATGGCGACAAGGTTTTTGAGAAATTGTTTCTTGACTTGTTTCCTAATCATAATTATGGATTACAAACAACTATTGGAACTATTGAACACTTAAAAAATCCTTCGTTAAAAGAAATAAGAAAATATTTTTATACGTACTACGTGCCTAACAATATGTGCTTGATTATGGCTGGTGATTTTGATGCAGATGAGGTGATTGCTAAAATAGATAAATCGTTTTCTTATATGCAACCTAAAAAAGTTCCTGTATATACTTTTAAACCAGAAGAAGAAATAAGCTCACCTAAGGAGTCAACCATTTATGGGCCCGATGCTGAGTATTTGACCATGGCATTCCGTTTCCCAGGAGCAAATAGTGATGAGGCAATGATGCTTGATGTAATGAGCAGTATTTTATCCAATGGAACGGCGGGATTAATGGATTTAAACTTGGTTAAAAAACAAAAAGTAATTTCAGCCGGTGGTGGTGCTTATGTACTTAAAGATTATGGTATCTTATACCTTGAAGGAAAAGCAAAACAAGGGCAAAGTTTACAAGAAGTAAAGTCGCTTATGCTAGCAGAGATTGACAAATTGAAAACGGGTGACTTTGATAATGAAATTCTTACCGCCGTACTTAGTAATTATAAAAAGTCTAACATTCAACAATATGAAGGAAATAGTGGGCGAGCCTATTCTTTATTAGGCTCTTTTATAACAGATTCAGATTGGAAAAAAGAGGCGAGTCTTCTCCAAGAAATGAGTAAGATTAATAAACAGTCAATTCAAACATTTGCAAAAAAATGGCTTAAGAATAATTATGTATGTGTTTATAAAAAGATAGGAAAAGACCCTAACGCTACCAAGGTAGATAAGCCAACTATTACTCCAGTTACTGTAAATAGAGATGCACAATCAGAATTTGTAACAAAAATTGCCAATACCAAAACAGAGGAAATAAAACCAGTTTATGTTGACTATGACAAAGACATTGATCGAGCTACTATTCTTACAGGCAAAAGAGAATCAGAGTTACTAGCAGTAAAAAATAAAACCAATGATTTGTTTGACCAGTACTATTATATTGAAATGGGAAGCCATCATAATAAGTTACTGCCTATTGCTATGGATTACTTACAATACCTAGGCACAAGTAAGTATAGTGCTGAGCAAGTGAGCAAGAAGTTTTATACGCTAGCCTGTGACTTTGGCGTAAGCGCAAGTAGAGAAGAGAGTTATGTATACCTTGACGGATTACAAGAAAACTATAAAGAAGCCTTATTGTTATTTGAAGAATTATTGGCCGATTGCCAATCGAATCCGGCAGCTTTAAAGGAAATGGTTTCTAGTATTAAAAAGAAAAGAAAAGACGCCAAAAGAAGCAAGAGTGCCATTAAAAGCGGCATGCGCAGTTATGCAATGTATGGTGCTGATAACCCTTTTAATTATGGTTTAAGCAATGAAGAACTAGATAATTTAAAAGCGCAGGAGTTGGTGAATATACTCCATAGCTTAATTCATTACAAGCACAAAGTACTTTACTACGGCCCTAAAAGTGCTGATTATATAGCAGGCATATTAAGTAGATATCACAGAACGTTTCAGCCAGAAAAACGAATTCCTGCTAAACATGAATTTGTTTATCAAAAGCAAAATGAGAACCAGGTATATCTAGTAGATTATGATATGGTACAATCTGAAATTACTTGGATAAGAACCAATGATCAGTTTAGTGTAAATAAACTACCAAAGGTTAGAATGTTTAATGAATACTTTGGAGGGAACATGAGTGGAATTGTTTTTCAGGATATAAGAGAATCTAAAGCATTGGCTTACTCAGCTTATGCATCTTATGGTACGCCAAGCAAAAAAGATGATCCTTTTTATATGCTTGGGTATGTAGGTTGCCAATCTGATAAAATGAAAGAAAGTATTACAGCGATGCAAGCCTTATTAGATGAGCTTCCTGCCTCAGAAAAACTATTTAGTAATTCTAGAGCATCGCTTTTAAACTCAATTTCAACAAGTAGAATAAATAAATCAAGCATTTTATTTAGTTACTTAAACGCTCAAAAGAAAGGTGTAAATTATGACCTACGCAAAAACACTTTTGATCAAGTAAGTAATATGACAATAGCTGATGTAAAAAAGTTTCATAAAGATGAAATTGCAGGCAAGGCGCACACCTTGAGTGTTTTAGGTTCTAAAAAGAACTTAGATTTAGATGTGCTTGAAAACTACGGCAGCTTAAAAGAGCTCAATTTGAAAGAGGTGTTTGGGTATTAATTAAGCAGTTTCCATAATAGCTTTTTCTTGCTCAACTAAACGATAGCTTTTAAAACGATCTGCGCTAGCACCTTTCCAAGAAGATAAATACTTCTCCGGCACGGTATCTTCATTTAACATGCATCCTACTTCAACTTCAGGGTAGGTTTGCTCAAGCGTTTCTACTTCAGTTCTGCTTACACGACGAAACATTACAAAACGGCCCACTTTATCTGGGTGGTCAATCCCTGCAGCTCCCATAAGTTCTACCGCGCTTTTAACCGTTTCATGGTGGTAATTTGCTACACGTACTTTTTTATCCGTTACCACTAATCCTTTTACCAAATGTTTTTTCTGAGTAGCTACACCCGTTGGGCATTCATTGTCATTACATTTTAAGGCTTGGATACAACCTAAAGCAAACATCATTCCACGAGCCGAATTACATATATCCGCACCATGCGATAAACAATCCACAATATGAAAACCGCTTGTTACTCGTCCACTAGCAATGATTTTTATTTGATCTTTTATTCCAAAACCTTTTAAGGTATCATGTACAAATACAATAGCATCTTTTAAAGGCATACCCACATAATTGGTAAACTCTAATGGAGCTGCACCCGTGCCTCCTTCGCCACCATCAACTGATATAAAGTCAACATAGATTTTTTCTTCTACCATGGCCTTGCAAATAGCAATAAACTCGCTACGGTTACCGATACAGATTTTAAATCCTACAGGTTTACCTCCATTGCCATCTCTTAGTTTTTTTACAAAATGTACAAACTCCCTAGGCGTAGTAAATGCTGAATGATAAGGCGGGGATATAACGTCGTCTCCTTTTTCTACTAAACGAATAGCTGCAATCTCATCAGTTACTTTTTCCTTAGGTAAAATGCCACCATGCCCAGGTTTGGCACCTTGGCTAAACTTTACTTCAATCATTTTTACATTGGGTAGCGTAGCACGCTTTTTATATTCTTCAAAGTTGAAGGTTCCATCGGAATTTCTACATGAGAAATAACCGGTACCAATATTCCAACAAATATCTCCTCCAGGATTTAAGTGATGCGGACTCAATCCTCCTTCTCCTGTATTATGAAAAAACGATCCAATTTTGGCTCCGCCATTTAAAGCAAGAATTGCATTTTTACTTAAAGAGCCAAAACTCATGGCACTAATATTAAATAAACTACTAGGGTAGGGTGTTTCGCATTGTGAGCTGCCTATAACTACTCTTGGATTATGATCTAAACTATGAGGGTCTAATGCAGAAATACTATGGTTTATCCAGTGATAATCTGCTTTATAAACATCTAACTGTGTACCAAAAGGAACGGTGTCTCTTACTTTTTTAGCGCGTTGATATACAAGGCTACGTGCTAAACGATTAAAGGGTTTACCGCTTGTATCACTTTCAACAAAGTATTGCTGTATCTCAGGGCGAATACTCTCAAACAAATAACGCAAACGTCCTGCTACAGGAAAATTCCTACGAATAGCATGCTTGGATTGATACATATCGTATAACCCCATAATAAAAAGTGGGACAACTAGTACCAACGCCCAAAGAGCATTTAAGCTAAAGAAGAACGCTATTGCTCCAATGATTAGGAATAGAATTATAAAAATCGGGTAGAATATTTTTCGCATATCAGCTTCAAATATAAATTAATCTTTTAAAGATTTTGACTTGAAGCTTAGACTGTCTAATCTTAATCAGTTAATAGGCTCTATAATATTGTTTAGCTATTCTGCTTAATTCAGAAATAGGAAGGTTTATTATTTTTATTTTTCAATGATTTGGTGTCTACTTCGTGCTTCCGTGTAAACTCAAATGTCTTTGAAAATATTTACCTAGTATATCAAATTCTAAATTAACGGCATCGTTTTCATTTAAAGAATTAAAGGTTGTATGTTGCCAGGTAAATGGAATAATGGTTACTTGAAAACTATTATTCGTTACATTATAACAGGTAAGGCTTACACCATTTACAACTACTGATCCTTTTTCAACAATCAAGGCAGCAAAAGAAGTATCAAACAAAAAAGTGTACACTCTGTTTTCTCCATCAGCTGTTACTTTAATGCACTTGCCAACTGTATCTACGTGTCCTTGTACAATGTGGCCATCTAATCGATCGCTTAATTTTATACCACGTTCAATATTTACCGTATCGCCTTTTTGCCAATTGCCAACAGTAGTTTTATCCATGGTTTCTTTTACTGCGCATACAGTAAATTGATTTTCGTTTAAAGAGGTAACAGTAAGGCATACTCCATTATGCGCAACCGATTGGTCCACTTTTAGCTCCGGCGTAAGGGTAGAGGAAACAGTTAAAACTACTTGCTCGTTTGAGTTATCTACAGCTTCTACTGTACCTAAAGATTCTATAATACCTGTAAACATGATTATTGTTTTATAAAAATAGCTTCGTGTGTTGAGATGACTGAGTCAGATTCGATTCTGTAATTCAATATGAAATTTGTGGTATCAGAAAAGCTAATTTTTAATCCTGAGCCTATAATAGTATCTGTTGGGGAACAAAATTTTTGACCATTACCATCAAGGCTATCAATTACAATATTCAAAAAACGATCGGCTGTAAGCTTTAAATCATAGCCACAGCGACCAGAGATATTTAGGCGATTTGAATCTATTTTGGTTACAGTAGCAAACACTGAGTCAAATGAAATGGCCGCGCCATTACCGTCTCTTATTGTATCTCGCCAAATGTAATTTCCTTGAAATAAATCTGCAGCATAAATACAGGTAGAGTTATCAGGTATACCTGGAAAACCCCAATTGTAATTAATAGCAGAAGGTACATTGCAGTAGGGGTTATTAATCCTAGGGTCTGTTATAGGATCAGGGTCTTGGTATGGCTTACAAGCCGCTGCAAAAAGTAAAATGAATAAAATGCTTTGTCTCATTCCTGCCGTAAAGGTAAAGTTATTATTGCTTGTTGAATTACTAATTATTTGATAAAAGCTAGGAATTTATAGTATTTGAGAGCAATTAACTTAATTATCTTTTTTTGTTCAAAATCGAATTAAATCCTACATTTGCATTCCTTAAAGATTAATAAAAGAGATTTTTTATGTTAACAATAGATTCTAAAGACTGTGAAAGCATTGACCGTGCACTTAAAAAGTATAAGAAAAAAGCGGATCGTACGCAACTTATCAAGAAATTGAGAGCGAATAAGCATTTCACTAAACCATCTGTAAAGCGTCGTCATGAAGTGCTTAAGGCAATTTATGTGCAGCAGTTGGAGTCTGGTAAAATTAAAAAATAGGATAACTTTATCCCCAATGATATACAATCCTTACCCACATGGGTGAGGATTTTTTTTGTCTTCTTGAGTTTATCAAAACGTACATTTACTATAGACAAAGCTCAACTAGCTTAGTCTCACATTTTAAATGAAAGATCTCCAATCAAAATTTATTGATTATCTCCGTTTTGAAAAGCGGTATTCTCCTAATACAGTAACTGCATATAAAAAGGATTTGGAGCAGTTTAGAGATTATATGGTGGCCGAATATGATGCGCTATTGATTCAAAAAATTAAACGAACCCATATTAGGTCATGGATTGCAGACTTAAGAGAGAAAGGCGTATCTCCTAAAAGTATTCATAGAAAAATGTCATCATTAAGCTCATTCTTTAAACATATGCACCGTTTAAATCAAATTGAGGTTTCGCCTATGCTTAATATCATTAAGCCTAAAGTAGAAAAACGATTGGCTACTTTTATTAGAGAAGATAAAATTGAAGAGGTATTAGAAACAGCATCAGAGGACAAGCAGGCAGAAACTATAGCGGAATTAAACCCGCAGCTAATCATTGAGATATTGTACCAAACAGGAATGCGTCGTAGCGAGTTACTTAACCTAACATGTAATCGAACTGATATAGAAAGCAAAGAACTAAGAGTAATAGGTAAAGGAAATAAGGAGCGCCTCATTCCCATTAGTACCGAATTGGTTAAACTTATAAAATATTACTTAGTAAAACGTAACGAAGTAGTAATTGACGGAAATGATAAATTACTCGTTTTACCCAATGGCAAACCTTTGTACCCAAAATATATTTACAACGAGGTAAAAAAAATATTGCAAAGTAGTACAACCCTAAACAAAAAAAGCCCGCACGTGCTACGTCATACTTTTGCCACACACCTTTTAAATGAAGGTGCTGATATTAATGCTATCAAAGAATTATTGGGCCATGCTAGTTTAGCTGCCACTCAGATTTATACGCACAATGGGATTGAAAAACTTAAAAATGTACACAAGAAAGCGCATCCAAAGTCATAGAGGATGTAGTTTCACCATTACAATATGAAATTGAATATCACATTTTTAGGAACTGGCACATCGCAGGGTGTACCCGTTATAGCATGTGATTGTGAAGTTTGCAAAAGTTCTGATGCTAAAGATAAACGCTTGCGTTCATCGGTTTTAATTGAATCGGATAATACAAGTATCATTATTGATACTGGCCCTGACTTTAGGCAGCAAATGTTACGAGAGGGTGTTCAAAAATTAACCGCTGTTATTTTAACTCATTCACATAAGGATCATTTGGCAGGTTTAGATGATATAAGAGCATTCAATTTTAAGCAGAAAAAGGATATGGATTTATACGCTCGCAAGGAATGTATTGAGCGCGTAGAAATAGAGTATGATTATGTGTTTGCAAATAAAAAATATCCTGGCGTACCATCTATTCAAACAATTGAAATCTCAGAAAATGATTCGTTTAAAATTGGCGACTTAGAAATTATTCCCATAATGGTATGGCACTATAAAATGCCAGTTCTAGGATTTAGAATAGGAGACTTTACTTATATAACAGACGCTAATAGAATTGAAGCAAAAGAATTAGATAAAATAAAAGGCTCTAAAGTATTAGTATTAAATGCTTTACAAAAGACAGAACATATTTCTCACTTCACTTTGCAAGAAGCAATTGAGCTTGCACAAGATGTAAATGCTAAGCAAACTTATTTTACACATATTAGTCATAAGCTTGGCATGCATGAGGAAGAAGATAGCCGTTTACCGAAGGGTATTAATTTGGCATCAGACGGTTTGAAAATTTCATTATAAGCATTTATCTTTAAGCCGAATGAGCAAAGGAAAAAAACCAATAGTTGATGTATCCTATAGTTATAATGTATTGGAAGAATCATTAGAGCTTCTTTCCAATAGAAAGGATTCATTTATTGGCATTCCATGCGAATTGCACTACCAAGAAAAGCGCGTACCGCTCACACCAGCTGCAGTATCAGTTCTTATTAATAATGGTCATAAAGTATGGATAGAAACCAAAGCAGGAGAGGGCGCTAGCTATGACGATAGTGAGTATTCTGAAGTTGGGGCTAAAATTTGCTATAGCAAAAAGGAAGTTTTTGAAGCAGATACTATTATTAAAACAGCACCAATATCAGAAGAAGAGTTAGAGTTTTTGAAACCAAAGCAAGTTGTTTTATCGCCTTTGCATCTTCCTAAAATGAGTAAGGAGCATTTGCAAAAATGTCTTGATAAAGGAATTATAGGCGTTTCGCTTGCCGATATAAAAGATGAAAACGATAATTATCCCATAGTACAATCTATGAGTCAGATTGCTGGAGTGTATGCTATACAAGCCGCAGCGGGACTACTCAATACAAATAATGGAGGAAAAGGGATTTTATTGGGTGGAGTAACCGGGGTGCCGCCTACAAAGGTTGTTATACTGGGTGCTGGCTTAGTGGCTTTGCATGCGGCCAAAGCAGCAATAGGCTTAGGTGCCAGTGTGCAAATATTTGATACTAGTGTAAATCGTTTAATGCGTCTTCAAAAAGGCTTGCAGCATAATATATATACTTCCATTTTAGATAATGTGTTTTTTCAAAATGCTTTATCTAAAGCGGATGTACTTATAGGTGCGGTAAAACCAAAAAGAGGCGTTGTACCCATGGTAGTAACAGAAGAAAATGTGCAACAAATGCGCAGTGGATCGGTGATTGTAGATGTAAATATTGACAAAGGTGGATGTATTGAAACTTCTCAAATGACTAGTCATGAGGACCCTACATTTACAAAGTATGATGTAACGCACTATTGTGTGCCGAATATGGCATCTGGAGTACCAAGAACTGCATCTCAAATGATTAGTAATATAATTATGCCTTTGATATTAGAGGCTTTTAATAATGAAGGAGGTTTTCAACGAATGATCTTAAGCAAAATGAATATAGTACATGCTGTTTATGCCTACGAAGGCAAGCTAACGCATAAATCATTAGCTGATCGTTTTGATATGAAATACACCCATTTAGACTTAATTTTACCAAGCAATTCTTAAGAAGAAATAAAATGAACAAAGCAAAAGCAGGATATAATATGCTGATGATTTTATCAGCAGTAGATAATGAATTTCAAGAGGAAGAGAAAGTAGTAATTCAAAGCTTTATTAAAAAAATGTGGGCTGCAGAGTACGATGATTTAGCATTGGATACATCGGTTAGTAAACTTACGCCTGACGATTGGATGCCTCGATTTGAAGAGTGTATGGATTTTTTTTATAGCGAAGCCGACGAAAAAGAACGTAATGAGTTTTTGCAATTTGCAATGGATCTAGTTAAAGCCGATGATGTAATTACAGAGGAAGAAAACCTATTTCTTAAAACTCTTTTTGACGCTTGGGACCCAGACAATCAGTAAGAAGCTACCGTAGGTTCGTTCATATTAAAGGCCTTTTCAACATTACCAATATTAAATAAATAATGCGCTAATTCGTTAGCTGCCTTTTGTGGATCTTTATACGTGAAGGTTTTATTGGTTACAACAACAGTTTTATCATAACTCGTTTCAAAGTTTATAGTAGGGAAACCTTGATTAGCTCCAAATTTAATATAAACGTCGATCGCGTCTTTCAGTTGATTTCCTTTATCTATCCAGTTTACATTAATATCCTTTAATTCTTTTAAAACATCTTTCTCTATACTTGTACTGGCATTTGCATGTAAGCGCAGGGCTACTCTTTGTCTTTGAAAAGGTATTAGTTGCGGGTAATTCTTATACGCTTTGTGTGCGTATTGTATTGCTCTATCAGTTTTATTTGCTTTTGTTAAACATTCAGCATACGCCAAGTATACTCTGCTCAGGAATAGGTTTTCGTATTCTACATCTATCTCTGTTTTGGTTAATATTTCTTTCAAATTATCAAAAGCCTCTTTGTATTGACCTTTTTCCATATGCAGTTTTGCAATAAAGTATTGATAGTATTTTCTTAATTTAGGGCGATTATCCTCTTTAGCAAATTGACTATATTTTTTAATAAAAAAGTTAATCGAAAACCCGTTTATTAATTCCCATATCTCATCAAAGCAAACAGTATTCTCGGTAGAGAATAATTTATAAATCACCAACTCTCGCTCTGGATTAGCAGCCAATTGATTTATGATTAAAAATTGAAGACCGTACTTTTCTGCATTTAATCCTGCTAATCTTGTAAGATTAGAAAAATTAAACCACCAACCCGCATTCATGAATTTTATATCGTTTATTTCTTTTTGCTTAATACTCAATTGCAAAAGAGCAGTTGTAAAATCATAATGACTTTGGCCTAGGGTAGTACCTCTATGTATTTCCTTAAACTGCTCCGCTTTTAATACTCTATTTTTTGCCTCGGCTAATTGACCGTCATAAATTAATCCTCGAGCCAATGCTAGGTTGTACCATCCAAAACCTGGGGTAGTACCA
This sequence comes from uncultured Chitinophagaceae bacterium, assembly GCA_937981995.1. Lineage (GTDB taxonomy): Bacteria > Bacteroidota > Bacteroidia > Chitinophagales > Chitinophagaceae > JAGNRR01. The sequence continues at coordinate 30,204 of CALJNC010000029.1, read as the reverse complement.
TTCGTTGAAATAATATCTTTAATTTCTTGAATAGCATCTTTAGGCAAGGCGCGATAAATGTTTAAAATAGAAGAATAATAGAAGGACTCATTCAAACGTTTATCGCCTTCATCAAACTTTTTTGCTTGATTGTAATAAAAACTTGCTTCTCTAAATTTGCCTTGTATTGCTGAGAAGGTGGCATAATTATTCTCAGGAAAGTAATATGTTTCTTTAAGCTTTTTATAAGTATCCTCAGCGTTTTCAATATCTAATTGATAACTGTATAGTATTGAGCGATAATGCCATACTGAGCTTATATGGCTCCCAAAATAATCGCCTCCAAATATTTTATTATTGAGTATAGCATCTTTCTCTAATTTGATCTTTGCTGTATCCAAAAGCCTATTTGCATATGCTTCATTTTCTTCAATAGAATTTTTAAGAAATGGAAACTTATCGCTTTTATAAAATCGATTGCGGTGTACGGTCCATGCAAGAAAGCAATACGTATCAGCATAATCTTCTTGTTGGTGGTTGATTTTTTTGCTCCATTGTAAATGGTCCCATACCAATTGTGGACGCTCCATATTACTATAACAATTCATCAAAAGATAAATCATATAATCAAAATCTCTTCGTAATTGAGAATGACGATAAAATAAATCGGGCATGCCCGTACGGGTACTAATTTCTTTTTTATAATCTTTATATAAGAGATCTAATGATTTTTTTAATTGCTCAGCAGCCAGTTTAAATCCTCGGTAATCAGCAGCGCGCTCGTAGCGGTAGGTGCCTTCATACATCCAACCAACGTAGTACGTACTATCTATACGTTTAAACTCACGTGCACGTGGCAAGGCGTTTTCGCTATTATAATATACTCCTAAACGCTTGGCATCAATTTCATATCGTTTTTCTGCATTAGGTGCAGCTTGCACACCTTGGACACAAAGTACAAAAAGAATAAATATGGAATAAAGCGTTTTCAATAATTACGAAATTTTAAGTCCGTTTAATCTATTTAACTCAGTATCTAAAATTTGTTGCAGAGCAGCGTCCTTACCATCCTTACTTTTATACTCTAAGCGATGTTCTAGTACTGCAAAACACAATGCTTTGATATCATCCTCTACAACAAACTCCCTTTGGTTTAAGTAGGCATAGGCGCGTAAGCATTTTAAGAAAATAATACCACTACGAGGAGATGCACCAAGTTGAACACCCGGATGCACACGAGTAGCTCTTACAATGTTGCTTACTGCCTTAATGATCTCAGGGTGTACTTCAATGTTTGCAGCCTCTTGTTGGGCTTGGATTACATCCTGTAAATTTATAACTGATTGTAAGTCACGCAACTTGTTATGAATATTCTGATAATTTGAATAGATTTCTAATTCCGTTTCTTCATTTACATAACCAAAGTAAATTTTCATATAAAAACGATCCAATTGCGCAGCAGGTAAGGGGTAGGTGCCTTCCATTTCAATAGGATTTTGTGTAGCCACTGTAAAAAATAAATCCTCTAACTTATGGGTTTGGTCACCCATCGTAATTTGACTTTCTGCCATAGCCTCAAGTAATGCTGATTGTACCTTGGGAGAAGCACGATTAATCTCATCGGCTAATAATATATTACAAAATAAAGGTCCTTTTTTGAATACAAAATCTGTATTCTTCTCATCAAAAATAAAACTCCCCAAAAGATCCATAGGCAATAAATCAGGTGTGAACTGAACACGCTTAAACTGTGCACCGCCACCTATTGATGCTGCTAAAGTTTTAGCTAGGACGGTTTTACCCGTTCCAGGATTATCTTCCATAAGAACGTGGCCACCTGCTACAAGTGATGTAATTACCAAGTCAACCTGTGCGGACTTTCCTTTGATAATTAACTCAAGATTGCCTTTAAGCTGATCAATTGAGCGCTTATTATGAACTACTTGTTCTGGTTCTATCTCATGAGTATGTTCCATATTGCTAATTATTTGCGTAAGATAAAAAATATTTAAAAGTTCTTGAAAGATGTAAGAATTTCTTGAACCTCTCTTTAAAGGGTATGTTTTGTTTTATACTACTCGTAAAAGTACTAAAGTATGATTGTAAATGGTCATCTTGCCATTCAGTGGTGCTGTTAGACGAGAATTTAATTTTTTGATAATGATTAGCAAATTCAGAATAGTTATTTGAAAACATTGCTTCTACTTCATCACTAGCAAATTCGTTTAATGTTTTATTGCCCTGAGGATATCCTAATTGGTTTAAATAATAAGTTGAATATCTAAAGAACCTGTAAGAACGTTCTTTTAAACCTTTTCCTTTTTTAAAGCGCCAAGCGTATACCTTTAATATAATATAAGGCATAGCAAGAATGAAACCTGCTAGTAAAAGCAAACCGATAAATACTCCTAAAATAATTGATTTTGCACTGCGCGGAATTTTATCTATTTCTTCTTTTTTAGGCCCTAATTCAGTTTTTCTAGTTTTGAGGTATACTTCATCAATTTCTAAAGGACTAGGTAAGCGATTTATAATTTTGGATAGATCTTTAGAAGGATAATCACCTAGCTTCTCGTTATAGCTAACACCAATCACATAATCATTCTTTACTAAATCACTTATTTTAATAAGAGCGGAGTCTTTCCATATTTTGGCTTTGCCTACATTGAAATCAAATGCTTGATTTATATTTTCAAATTCCTTGTCCTTGTATATAAAATGATTGGATTGAATTTTGATACGTTTAGTTAAGGTATCTAACTTTTTAATTTCTCCACTGGCTACAACTACTGCTTTAGGTGGTTGCATGGGCGGTGTACCATCAGGTGTTTTGGATTCTCGTGCTTCGTCATTTCCTATGGTCATATCAAAATCTAACCAGCCGTACTCAGGAAAATACACTTGAACCCAAGCATGTGCTTGATCCTGATAAAACCAATACCAACCTTTATTATTATCACTACGGTCTACCGTTAAAAAACCTACTGCTATACGCGAAGGAATATTCATGGCGCGTAACATAAGAAGGGTTGAACCCGCATAATAAGTACACCAACCTTTTTTTGTATCAAACATAAAAGTGCTTAGTTTAGAAGCACCTGGCAAACCGGGTATCCCCGGATTATCAGAATAGGAATACACTGCTTCGCCTAATGGATTTTTTTGTTTGAAGTATGAGCGAATGGCTATTACCTTATCTATCGTTTTTTCATTTGCAGCATCTAAGCTATCAGCTATAATTTTAAAACGATTAAACTTGGCTGAAGAAGGAAAGAAAGTATAATAATCAAGGAAACGCTTATCAATATTTTTATAGTCTTTGGCTTTGCGCAATTCTTCAAATCGTTGTTCTTGAAAGCCTTGAATCATTGGGTCGTCGGTATTATAAATAAAGTAGGCACTATTTAACTTAGATACTCTACATTTTGCACGATACGCATAAATGTATTCATCCTGAAAATCTTTTTCTACTGTAATAGGTTGCACTTCATAGGCTGTATAGGGCGCAACAAAAGCATCAGCGGCAAGTAATTTTTTATACACTTCCACCTCTACTTCTTTTAATTGTTTATAGCTTAAGGTACTATCTAATACGTTCTTACTTCTCTTTTTTGCAAATAACGGAATCTTATCTGGGTTAGGTGTAAACTCATCTTTATACGGCATATGCGGGTCACGCTCAAAAGTTTCAGTTAGTGTATCAAACTTTGTAAAATAATAAGATGTCATGTACAACGGATTCGGAAAATCAGAACCCTCAAAGAAATTATCAATAAAAGCACAAAATACAAGCTGATTACCCCGCTTGTTATTTTTTTTCATGCTCATCTTGTCTTGATTTTTTACTGTGCCATCCTTATTTTTTTTAAGCATGGAGTTGTCATCATTGGCTTGCGCCGTGCCGTATTGTTCTATAGTATCCTTTATTTCGTTTTTCATAAGTAGCAGAACGCCAGTACTTAACAAAAGGAAAAATGCGAAGAATAAACCCAAACGCTTTAATAGCTTCCCCCAACTAAACATCCTACTTTTTTCAAAGCGAAACATTTCATTGGCAGTAAAAATCAAATAAATACAATAAAAAATAATGGGTATTAAAACGAATATGATTTTGCCCATTGTAAACTCCCCAGTTTTGGAAAGTAAGTAAATGCTAAATAAGAAGAAAAACGCTGAAACGATAATAGAGAAATATGCATAGCGTTGCAAACCCCAACCCATAAATACACCCAACGAAAAAAGAATTGCAAAAACCAAAAACTGATTTGAGATAAAGAAAGCGTCTAACTCATTGACCGACAAAGTTTCAATAAAACGATACGCAATAAAGAAGAATAGAATAAGTAACGCAAAACTTGTAACAAAACGCAAACGTGTACTATACAACAGGCTACCAATGGTAATACCTAAACCAAAATATACAAGTTGTGAAAGCCACTGATTACTCAAAATACTATAAAAAGAATTAGCCTGCCATAACAAAAAACCTGCCACACAAATTGTGGGCAATACCAAAAACACAAGCTGTGCCAATCGGTGTCTATTTTGTATGGTGCTTATATTCTTCACTTTATTATTTCGATTTGCGCAAGGCTGTTTTCCAAAATGTACTTTTTATTTTCTTTCTCTTTTCTTAAATTAATTCGGGCAGGATTCGTCCTCCAATCAGCAATCAAATCATCGTTTTGCTGACTTTGAGGTTTAAGAAAAAGTCGACTAAACCAAGAAGATGAATTTACTTCATTAAATAAACTCGTAAGCTCAATATATATCACAAGCGTATTCTTATCACATGCCGTAATGATTTTTTCTAACTCATAGACCGGCAATAAACTATGCAACAAAAGCACACTTCCTTTTTTTAAATTAAAAAATTGACTGGGTGTTACTTCATCTTGCCAAGAGGCCTGAGAAATCTGCTCAGCTAATAGAGCCTTATCTGTAACTCCTGGTTTTAACTGTTCAAAATGAAGTTTTACTTGATATTCAGTTTCACATAACTCTTGATAAAAAGACCACACAAAATTTTTGTAATAATCAGCCATCGCATCGCCGCTTATTTGTGAAACTGATTGCTCATTATAGAAACTTGCATAACAATTAATATGCGACGCATAAGGGGAGAGCACTTCTTGTTTTCGTACAATAAGTTCTTTGTTTTTGGCAAATGCCTTCCATACAATCCTACGAATATCATCAGAAGCTTCATATTTTTTATACTCAAGCCATTCGCCAGATACTTTTCTTAATTTATTTGTTCTTACATCATCGGTTTCAGTTGATTTAGGGTCAATCTGAGGTTTGCTAGTTTCAATTGTATGAGGAAGATTTATAAAACGTGATTGAATTTCATTTTTAAATGTAAATGAGAAAAACCTGAAGAGATCCTGAAAGCTCAACAAGGCCGCATCTAATTTATATTCTTTAATATTTGGCAACTCAATACTAGATCTATGTCCTATGGTAGGAAAAAATGAGTAGCTATTTTCTCTGCTCATAGCAAAACTAGGGGAAAGGTGATGCTCATTATATTCATAACGCACATGTATGCTACCTAACAAAGGGCGTAATATTTTTTGCATAAACGTATGCACTTCAATAACAGGAGTATTCTTTTCAGTTTGTTTATTCAGTACTTCTACATGAAAATACTCCCTATGCCTAATAAAGTACAAACAAGCAGCAATGGTAGATAAAAGACTTATTATTAAAAGCAGTACTAAAATCCCAAAACCTATCTTACTCATGAGTATCAAGAAATGATGAAAACTGGATGTATCTGCCGCGGGCTGATTAGCAAAGCGATAAATAAGTACCATAAAAAAAAGAAACACAAAAAAATTGAGCCGCAGTGGGAAGAACTGCATAACGTACTTGAGTTGTTCAATTTTCTTTTGCACAATAATGGTGGATACTTTGGCTAAAGTAATGATAATACTTTTGCCTAAATTTACTTTAAGAATAATTTAATTATGTCTCAATCGATTACTTGTCCACATTGCCGTGAAACCTATGATTTAAGCGAAGTTTTAACTAAGGATATTGAAAAACACCTAAAAGAAGGTTTGCATAAAGAATTGCGTCAAAAACAGACTGCATTTGACCAAATGGTATCGGAATTTGAAGACAAGAAGAAAAACGAAAATGAATTATTTAAAAAACGTTTACAAGGTGAGCTAGAAAAGCGTGAAAAAGACCTGAAAAACGCTGCTGAAAAAGAACAAGAGGATAAAGTAAAGGCGATTGAAAAGAAATTTGAAGAGGAGCGCAAAAAGCGAAAAGCCTTGCAAAAATTAGAAGTGGAAAAAATGGAGCTTGAAAAACAGCTAAAAGATAAAGATGAGGAGGTGGCCTTGCAGATTCAGAAAGAAAAACTAAAGATGGAGGAAAGTCTTACACAGCAAATAAGCGAGAAAATTCTCTCTCGAGAAAGAGAAAAAAGCGAATTGGAAATTCAAAAACTACAAAAACAATTAAACGATCAAAAGAAACTTACCGAAGAGTCGCAGCGAAAGTTAGAGCAGGGGAGTATGCAAACCCAAGGCGAAGTAATGGAGCTTGCACTTGAACAGTTACTTAGAGACTCTTTTCCTTACGATGAAGTAAATGAAATTGGTAAAGGACGCAAAGGAGCAGATTGCATTTTGGTTGTAAAAAATGGCGCAGGCAAAGTAGCGGGTAAAATTGTATTTGAAAGTAAGCGTACCAAAGAGTTTAAAAAAGATTGGATTCAAAAATTAAAAGAAGACACACTTGCCGACCAAGGTGATGTAAGCGTACTGGTAACACAAACTTTGCCTAGGGAACAAGAAATGTTTGATGAGCATGATGGAGTGTGGATTTGTAGGTTTAGTGAGGTAGCCAGTTTGGTAAAGTCATTAAGAGAAGGAATTTTACGTGTAGCAAGAGCGAAAAATAGCCAAGAAAACAAAGGAGAGAAAAAGGAAATGCTATATAACTACTTTACTAGCAATGAGTTTAGACAACAAGTTGAAACCATTAACTCAGCCTACTTATCATTAAAATCTGGTATTGATAGGGAGCGAATGCAAATGGAAAAAATTTGGAAAGAGCGCGAAAAGCAAATTGATAAAGTACTATTAAATAGCAATCATATGATTGGATCAATTGAAGGTATAACAGGTAAGTATATTGAAGGAGCTGACTCCTAATTTTCATTCTTTCGGATTAGTAACCAGCGCATTAACATAGGTTAATATGATCTGTAATTTTAACTTTTCTTATTATTTTTTATACATTGAGCCAACGTTCTGCTGATTGACTGCGTCTTTTATATGAACTAAAACTTTTAACTATGCAAAACCTAATAAAATTACTTACAGCAATTACTCTTTTACTAGTATGCTCTTTCACTTCAAATGCTACTCACCTTATGGGTGGAGATATTTGGGTTGAGAAAGATGCTAATGGAAAACACATTTTAAAACACAAAAACTTTAGAGATACACTAGGAATCCCTGCTTACACACAAACAGACTTTGTCGCATTTAAGTGGAATACAGTTACAAGTGCTTGGGATCCAATTTCTGCTCCTCCAGGATTGTCATTGACTATGCCTATGAATACGGCTAACTCTGGTTTTTTACTACTTGGTGTTCCTTATGGTGTAGAGATGTATAATTATGAATCCGATGCCATGTTATTAGATAGCATATTTGCGTTACACGGAAATGGTAAGTATCGTTTTTATGCAAATGAGTGTTGTAGAAATAATGCAATCCTTAATCTAACTCAAAAAACAAGTATGATTATTCATTGCGAGTATACCTATGATAATATGTCTGCAAATCAAAGCCCTCGTTACTTAGCTATTCCAGTATTTTTTGGACCAGTAAACACACCATGGGTTTATAATCCTTTACCTTTTGACCCGGATGCAGATAGTATTGCTTGGCAAATAGATACTCCGGTATGTGCTGCAAATCAAGCTACAGGTGCCTATACATATTGTGGTGGCTATACAACTCCATCAGCTGCTGTAACAGGACCATTTACTTTAAACAATGTAACAGGTCAATTAGATTGGACGCCAGACTTACAAGGGAACTTTGTGGCTTCTTTTATAGTAACTGAATATCGCAATGGTATTGAAATTGGGAACTCAATTCGTGATATGCAATATATTGTAACTCCAGATTCTATAGGAGGACGAAGAGTTGCAATACCTGAATTTGTTCCTATAACTGGTTTTGGAGTGAATAATCAAAATACCAGTTCAAGCTACAACTATCAATATTACTACCCAGGGTCTCCTCTTACTTTTACCATAGGAGCAATGGATCAAAACAATAATGATGTTTTAACTATGACTGCCTTTAGTAACTTATTGAATACAAATGCGGCAACATTTACATACAGCCCTACAGGAAATGGTAATATGGTAAACGGAACATTTAGTTGGACACCAAATGCAAATGAAACAAGAGATCAAATGATTGTAATCAGAGCAAATGATGGTAGTTACTCTAAGGATTTTACAATTATCCTTAAGAAATTCCAAGCTCCAAATGCTGTAAATGATGTTGAAGATAAATTAGCTAGCATTTCAGTATATCCTAATCCTGCTAAAGCAAATCAAGCAGTTAATTTTAAAGTTGTTGCTGAAGAAAGCATGCAAGATATTGAGATTCGTATCTTAGATCTTACAGGTAAAGTAATTTCAACTCAATCATTAGATAGATTAAGCGTGGGAGTATCAAACATTGAATTAGATCAAAAACTACAAGCTGGTTTTTACGTAGCACAGTTTGTTGATACAAAAGAAAATAAAACACAAGTTGTAAAATTTGTAGTTCAATAGTTTAAATAAATAACCTTTATTTATAGGCCCTCCGCATTCTTGTGGAGGGTTTTTTAAATTACTATCTATTAGATTCATACTTTATACAATTAGAAACCGATAATATTCTTATTTGTACTAAGTATGGTTGCATACATTGCTGTTTACCAATGCTTTTTTTTGTTTTTCAACTTTAATTAAAACAACAAGTACTATCTTGTGATAGCTCCCATATTATGACAACAACTTTCTTAAAATTTCCAATGCAATGAATGAGAACTTCAATGATATTTCACATATTTATTGGTTTGCTTATTTCAATAAAGATGAACCTAGTGTAAGATATAGGGCAATATACCCATTGGATAAATTGAAAAGAGAGCATAATATCAATTATTCATTTGTTGTACCAGGTTACCAACTAAAAACGATATTGAAATTTGTTTATATCTATTTATCCGTATTGCTATTTAGAAAAAAAGGTTCAATAATCGTATTTCAAAAAATCTATAGTTTCGGTATTTATGCTAATGCATTGAAATTATTATTACTCATTAGAAAACGTCAAACAATATATGACATTGATGATGCTGAGCATACAAGACGACCACCAAAGAATGTTCATTTCTTTATGAAACATTGTTCAATTTGTACTGCAGGAAGTCAAACCTTAGTGAATTACACTAAAAAATTTAATGACAATTCGTTCTTATTGACCTCCCCTGTAATAAACCATGGCGTAAGTAAGACAAGCAGAGAAAGCATTTTTACAATTGGATGGATAGGGTATTATAAAGCACATAGCGAAAGCCTTAAAAAAATATTGTTTCCAGCTTTACTTGGGATAGATACAAAGGTTAGATTAATGCTTTTGGGAGTTGAGAAGCAAGAAGAACGGGTTGAAATTGAGAAAATATTTAAGCCATATCCAAATGTCATTTTGGATATTCAAATCAATTTAAATTGGCATGATGAACTAGCCATTTATAATTTAATTAAACAATTTACTGTAGGCGTATCCCCTTTATTAAATACTGAGTTTAATAGAAGTAAATCAGCCTTTAAACTTAAGCAATGCCTTTCAGTTGGGATTCCTGTTCTGGCTAGTCCTATTGGAGAAAATATACGTTTTTTGAATCATGGTAAAAATGGTTTTATTTGTAATTCTTCTAAGGAATTTAAAACAGGCATTGAGAAATTTACCTTAATATCAATTGAAGATTATGCTAAATTTATTCTTAATTCACTAAATAGCTATCCTGAATTTAGCTTAAAAAATTACTGTTTAGATTTTTTAAGAATCTGCACTTTAGATAGAGAGATAATCATGAATAGACTTTCACATATTGGTGCAAATTCTGTCAGTTCACCTTATAAAATTAATGAGTAGTTCTTAGCTATTCTTACTCACGCATTTCCTTATCAATATGCTCCAAGGCATTAAACCATTCTTCCCCAAACTTGCGTATTAATGGCTCTTTCAAAAATTGATAAACAGGCACTTGTAATTTTTCACCTAGTTTGCATGCAGGTGCGCATAGCTTTTTTCGTGGCTGGTAGTTTATAAATTCAGCAGTTTCATTTTTGGTGTACAAAATAGGGAATAGGTGACAGGAGATAGGCTTCTTAAAAGATAAACGACCTTCACGATTTGCTTTTTCAATTAAACATTTGACAATCCCTTTGTCATCGTAATAACCGTATACACAAATGCCTTCGTTTATTACCGGCGTTACATACGTAAAATCATCATCTCGTGTATGCGTTCCGTTTTTCTTTACTTCTGCCAATGCTTCGGGGCTCATTTCAGCCTTTATTTCTTCAAAAGCAGTGTGTACCTCAGCTAACTCATCTTTGGTTAAAGGAGCCCCTGCATCGCCTTCTACGCAGCAGCCACCTTTGCATTGCGTAAGATCACAAACAAATTGCTTGTCCAATATATCATTGCTTACTAATACGTCGTCTACAATTATCATCGCGTCCATTTTATAGATTCAACCATTCGTTGAATGTCGTCCTTTAAAAATTCACTTACTGGTTTTAAACTATCTGCATTAGGAGATACATCGAAATACAATGCCCCACGTAAAAAATGTTTTACAGAATCAGTTGCATAAAACTGAAATGCTGATGCTGAATTTCCTCCAACATTATAATATACTCCATGTACATTATTATCAGTATGAAAAACAGGGTCATCAATGTAATCCGCTTTTTTGGTGTGATAATAGCTCAGTTGATATGAATCTTCTAGCATTTTGGTTAAGCTTGCACTTCCGGTTATTTGCTTGTAACTTATGAATACTTTACCGCCTAGGGATTTAAAATCAATATTAATCCACCAAGGATTTTCTGTTTTTTTATCAAAAAATAAGCTGTCTTTTTCAATAGTAGCATAAGCAGGAAATTCAAATTGATAAGGATACCCCTTCTTTTCGAATTGCGTATACTCTTTTTTGGGAAATTCTATTTTATAATAACCTCTTGGTTTGGGCAAGTAGGATTCTTCTCTACAAGAAGAAAATGCAACAATGCAAACAAGAAATAGAACAAAAAAGTTTTTCATTTTAATGTTGAATAATTATTTTTTGAAAATTACCGGCTCCCGTGTTTTTATCAAAAATACCAAACAGATAAGCACCCGAAAGGAACTCGCTTACATCAAGCGAATAATTGAATTCTCCTTTTGCATGCAAACCAATTGTTTTATTCATTACAAAACGTCCGGCCATATCAGTAATCATTAGCTCAATAGTAGCATCGCCACCAGTAGCAAATGAATATTGCAAGGTATTATTTACTGGCATTGGAAAAAGGACTGAGCTAATAACTTGCAAATCACCCGTACTAGGATTTTCATCGGAAAAGTAAAAGGATTCAAACACACCATTACCATGCGTACCAATAGCCATATAGCCATCTTCTTGACGTACTTTAATATCAACCACAATATTTGCTCCTATTAAGTCTGGAGCTTCTTGGTTCCATTGAGTTGTAAGCCCTGAGAAACCTTCCGTACTAAACAATCCAATACTCGTACCCGCAAAATAAACTCGTCCACCATCAGGCTTTTTAAGTATGGCTACTGAACGAATGGAAGGAGCAGCACCTGTAGGATTTGAAGAACCTTCCAACGTGCCGCCTACACGTGTCCAATCATTGCCGCCATTTTCGGTATACATTAAGCTAAGCGTTCCGTAGTTTGAGTAACATATAAGCACCTTATCTGCGTCTTCTGGATCAATGGCAATATCGTTTACATTTCCACCTGGCGATAAATTTATAATGCTAGTTAAAGTCCATATCGGATTTGCAGTATTTGCATTATCAATGCGCCAAATTTCTCTGTTATTGGTTCCTACATAAACGATATTTGCCGGTTGTTTTGAAATAGCTAAGCAGCTAATTTTAGCAGTGGTACTACTTGTACCTTGCACATAACCTGCTGTAGAAATACTATCGGGCATTTCAAACCAAGTGTCTTTTAATTGATTGAGATTGTTATTTACTTCTATATCTTTTAAATTATCCAAGCGAAAAAGTTTTTTGCCAATAGGCAGATATAAAAAGTTTTCATCATTAGGGTCAACATCAAATGGATTGATAAAAGAGTAATCGCTAGTTTTTTTTCCATCAGGGTCAATTCTTCTATAACGAATCATATCGCCGCGCTCATCTAAATTGAGCTTTACAATACGACCTAGTTGCTTACTAGTAACTATATAATCATCATTAGGGGAAATAAAACCATACGCACCATCACCATTGTAAGGTAGTTCCCATTCCTGCTGTTGATTGTCTGATAAGGAAACGTAATTACCGTTATCCTGCAAGCCAATCATCATGCGTTGATTGCCCACATTTTTCTCATCGATATTTACGGTATAGCATTGTGTGGTTACGTATCCATAGCTTTTGTTTTGCCAGCTTACATTAGGTGCTAGATAGTCTGTAGTTTTATGCACTCCACCATCCGAATTGGTATACAATATTCTGGGGTTGCTTTTTGAAAAAATAAATCCATGAATATCGGGGTGATGATTAGGGTACACTTCAAAAAAGGGGAGGGCAGTACCTACGCCATAACCTCCAATTTGCTGAGTGTTATTGGGTGTGGAAAAACCATCGGTACTTCTATAAACATTTGTACCACCTATTACTACATTATTAGAATTACCAGGCTGTACAGCAACACATAAATCATAGCCACCTTGACAATTAAATTTATCAAAAGGATCAGTATCCGACAAAGGCAAATTAGTTGAAAGATTGGCCCATTCACCTTCATTATTTACAGGTGAGCCAGCGCCACTTTTATATGTGTAACGTTGGAAACTTTCATACTCAATAGCTCCTTGATAATTTGCCGAAGGTGCGCCACCACAATTATCACAAGTAAGAACAGATAAAAAGTAAACCGTGTTTTCATTATTCGGATCAATTCCAATAACGGTTCGTTCGTAACCATTTAGGTAGGAGGGTGTAATATCCGTAAAATTTACGCCATCCATAGATCTAAAAAAACCTTTTGTATTGTTACCTAAATGACTCAAAGCTGCATATACAACACCGGTATTAGAAACTGCGACATCAGTATAATAAGAATTATTTCCATTACCCAAAACAGCTTGCCAAGTATCACCTTGGTCGTTGCTTTTATAAATTGCTCCATACACTGCCATATATACTGAGCCATCAGTAGGAGAGGTTCTTATACGCCAACCACCTTGGATTACACTTGAAAGCGAATTGCCAGGCACACCTATAGCCGTGCTTGCAATAGGCGTCCAGGTGCTGCCATTATCGGTAGATTTAAATGCTCCATCGCCTAAGTAAAATGCGCGTGTTCCTCCAGCTGATGTGCCTGTAATTTCTCCACTTAAAGCGTACCATATAGATTCAAAACCTGCTCTTGTATCTTGCGCAATACTTACAATACCCGGGTGCTCATTAGGGCTAGAAACTTTGTTCCATGAATTGCCTCCATCTTTACTTTGCCATATTCCACCACTTACTGATCCTGCAAATATGTGCTTTTCATTTAAAACATCTATTGCCATGCCACGTGTACGACCACCTACATTCCAAGGGCCACGCAAACGCCATTCTTGCCCTCGCTTAAAAGAGGATTGCGGCATATTTTTAAGAAAATTAATTTCTTTGAATTTTATACCGCTAGGAATTTTATTAGTAGCAGGGTCTCGCAATTGTTCAAACTCCCATTGTTTCTTTCGTGCAGACTCTTCATTTCGCAATTCTATTAAAGATTGAAAGGAAGTATTTTGAATCAAAAAAAATGACCCAACTAAAATGGAAACTATGGCTACAAGATTGATTTTTTTCATATTCTAATTTTACATTCTTTCAGGGGCATGAATTCCTAATAAAGATAAACCTTCTGCAATCGTTTTTTTGGTAATTTTTGCTATGGCTATTCTTAATGCTTTTTTACTATCTGCTTCTGCGGTAAGTATATGCTGACTATTCAAAAAGCTATTCATGCTTTTAGCAATGTGATAAACGTAGTTACAAATTAATGCAGGACTATATTCTATTGCAGCTTGTTCTATGATTGAGCTAAACTTTTCAAGCTCCGTAAGCATTTTACGTTCTTCGATATTTAATGCCGTATCCATTTCTGCTGAGAAGTCATCTGCTTTACGCAGAATAGAACTTAAACGAGCATGAGTATATTGTACAAAAGGCCCTGTAAAACCATGAAAATCAATACTTTCTTCAGGATTGAAAATCATTTTCTTTTTAGGGTCCACACGCAATAAATAAAACTTTAATGCACCTAAGCCAATCGTACGATATAGCTGGGTTAATTCTTCAGGTGTAAAGCCATCAACCTTACCTAGCTCTTCGGTATTTTTTTGAGCAATGGCAAGCATGTCATCAATCATATCATCAGCATCTACCACAGTACCTTCACGACTCTTCATTTTACCATGTGGTAGTTCTACCATACCATAGGAGAGATGATGCACACCTGCCGCATGTTCCTTGCCAAGTTTTTCAAGTATAAACTTCAATACTTTCATATGATAAATCTGTTCGTCTCCAATTACATAAACTGATTTTTGCATTTGCTCCTGCTCAAACTTTAATTGAGCAGTCCCAATATCTTGGGTAATATAAACTGATGTGCCATCAGAACGAAGTACTAATTTCTCATCCAATGGGTCTTCTTTAATAGTAATCCATACACTACCATCTTCTTTTTTAAAGAAAACTTTTTTCTCTAATCCTTCGTCAACTTCTTTTTTACCTAATAAGTAGGTGTCAGACTCATAATAATATCTATCAAACGAAATGCCTAGTCTATCATAGGTGCTTTCAAAACCTTCATAAACCCAACCGTTCATTTTTTTCCAAAGTGAAACCGTTTCTTCATCTCCAGCTTCCCACTTACGTAGCATTTCTTGTGCTTCTAAAAATATGGGTGCTTGACGTTCGGCATCTTTTTCTGATACGCCTTTATCTACAAGTTCTTTCATTTCGGCTTTGTACAAGTCATTAAACTTTACATAGTATTTCCCTACAAAATGATCACCTTTTGTATTTGTACTTTGAGGCGTTTCATTGTTCGCTTCTTTTTGCCAAGCTATCATGCTCTTACAAATATGAATGCCACGATCATTTATCAAGTTGGCTTTACATACGTCATAACCATAAGCCTTATAAATTTTAGAAACACTATCACCCAAAAAGTTATTTCTTAAGTGACCAAAGTGGAGCGGCTTATTCGTATTGGGTGAGGAAAACTCAACCATAATTTTACCGCTAGTATTATTGTCATTACAAACTGCTGTATCAAGGCTTTTTTCTTTTCCAAACTCTAGTAACAGACTATCAGTTAGCGATAAATTTAAAAAACCATTAATCACATTATAGGATGTAAATACCTTAGAATGGGTATCCACAATATGCTTACCTAATTCTTCAGCTATCTCAGCAGGCTTTTTACGGGCAATTTTTGCAAGATTAAAGGTTACCAATGTATACTCACCGTCAAACTCAGGCTTGGTTTCATTGACGTGTATATCATTTAAATCCACTGTTTGCTGCCAAAGCGCTTGCACTGCTTGTGCGCCTATTTCTTTTATTTTATTGCTAAAACTCATAAAATTGTAAAACTTGCTAACAAATGTAACACCCTCACTTTTAGCTAGGTGAAAAATGCTTAAATTTGTGCCGATGAAAAATCTAGGATTCTTACTGCTTACTTTATTGTTTCTTGGTTCATGCGATAGTGATTTTAAAGTAGGTGCTGATTATAAGGAAGTAACCATAATATACGGCTTGTTAGATGCTGGTAATGCAGGAGGTATGCAGTATATCAAAATCACTAAAGGTTTTTATAGCGAAACGGAGGACAATACTATATTAGCCGCTAATCCAGATTCAATCTACTACAATGACTTAGATGTAAAAGTTGAAGAATATAACAACGGTAACCTGTCTAATACATTTACCTGTAATAAAGTAGATTTAGCCACCTTGCCTGAACCTATACTAAAAGAAGAGGGCGATTTTGCAAGCAACCCTAATTACGCTTATATTTTCCCGGCAAGCCTTGACCCTAAAAGAGAATATAAATTAATTGTAAAAAATAATGAAAGCGGCAGTGTAATAACAGCTAATACAGGAATTATTGATACTACAAAAAATGTTTTTACTATAATTAAACCGTTTACAGCAAATGCTCAATTGCAATTTGCTGATCCTAACCAAAACTATATTTTTAGTTGGAAGGCACCTGAGAGAGCAGCCTTGTTTGATATTTTACTCCAGTTTTATTATGATGATATAAATCTTGTAACAAAGGACACGGTAAAAAAACACTTTGATATGCCATTAGGCACCTCTATTCCTCGTACCAATGCAGCAATGAGTTATAATATGGAAAACCTAGTATTCTACTCCTTGCTCAATGCAAATGTAGGAGCTGCACCAACTAATGTTGTAAGAAGGGTAGATACAACCAAGCTGTATTTCATAGGAGGTGATACAGTTATTCAAAAGTATATTGACGTGAATAATGCGCAGGGTGGATTAACAAGCGATCAAATCAAACCATTTTTCACGAATCTATCACGCGATGGTGTACGAGGTAAAGATGTGCTTGGAATATTTGGCTCAAGAGCTACTCGATTTGCTGGCGATCTTGTATTTGACGATGCTACTTACGACTCTATAATTAATGGAAGTAAAACACGTTCCTTAAACTTTGTAGGACGCTCAATAGACTAGAGATTATCTCTAAAGTCTCTTCTTCGGTTGAGTTTTAGATCTTGTAAAACAGAAGCTTTTACATTCAAAGAAAAATTATAACTTTTTCGATACCCAAAAGGAATTACATTGATGCGCATTTCCCAGCAATGCATATCTCTGAATATATCAATAGAAGTAAAGCTTAGGTTTTTATTTATAAAATCATAACCACTTTGCAATCCAATTTTCCATTTAGAAGTAAGATTCACATCGCCTGAAAAATTCAAATCCTGACCAAAAACGAGGCTATCTTTAAAAGCAGCCGTAATGTCGTCAATCTCATACAACTTACTAAAGCGCATATTGTAATTTACACGAAGCGTAAAGGGGATATTAAAATCAACATAATCACCGTAATCAATTCCATTATTTGCCAACTGATTGGTATTATTTTGATTAGGATCAGGTTGCGCATTCCTATTTAAACCTAAAGGAAAACTTGCTCCAATAGCTACTGTAGCACTTTCAAAACGTAGTGCTTTTTTATTCGTTTGCCAATAAAAATCCTTCGTACGTACAAGGGTAGTAGTATCAATACCATAAGGGCTAAAACTTGCTCCACCGGCAATATTTATTTTTTTGAAAAGAGTCGTTCTATAAGACATATTTAAGTTACTCCAATTAAAAGAATCAACTGCCATATTATAAAACGTACTAAAATTCAAACCATCTATCAAGTTTACTTTTTGATCTGGCTTAGTAGTATCTTTTGACTTAATCTTCATTTGAAGATTATTTCCTAAATTAAAACCAATGCCGCCCACTTCGCCTACTGCAGGGCCATTATACGGCGAACCTGCGAAATAAGATAGCTTGTTTTTAGAGTAAGCACTATTGGTAAACGTTTCGTAGTAATTGCCGTAACGAGGCAAGCCAAAATCAGGGTTATACTGAAAACTTACGCTTGGCGTCATTACATGTCGTATACCTTTTACACGTCCTTTATCAAATAATTTTATACCATAAATCCGGGTAGAAAAATTTGCGTTTACATTGTAATCTCTGGCAGTAAAAAAACCATTCGTAATGACTGTATCTAAAGCATCATTTTGAAAATTAAATGATTGGAACGATTTTCTTGAAAACCAATACTCATTATAATTTGCACCAAAATTAGCATTGATATACTTAAACAAATTATAGGTAGCTGTAATAGGCACACTGTGCTTAATACCATTCCTAAAATCATTAGAATTTATATTTTGGAGGTTTAATTGTGTATCAATAAACTCGTATTCATTCACTGCCGCCAGTTGATAACTCGCAGTAATTTTCTCGTACCACTTGGGCTTAATTACATCTTTTCTAAACTTAAAAGGAAACAATTGATTGGCAGAAAAATTAATCTCTGGCAAGGTTACATTTACTAGTCCCGTTTGTGTATTCTGATTGTGTCGGGCACTTACGCTTAAGTTAAATGGCTTGCCCGCCCATGTTTTGGAGTAGTTTATTGAAGACGAGTAGTTATTGTTTAAATATCTACTAGCATCGTATGAATTATTAGTATAGTATTGGCTGGTACCAAAGGTTACATTGGCTGAGAAGTTGGTTCCTGGTTTTACATTTTGGTCTAGTGAATGAGACCATCTCATTATAAAATTCTTAGAAGTATTGCCAGCAGAGTTTTCAAATTCATTCCCTATTTTATTATAGGCATAATCAAATTGTAAGTTTCCTCTAAAACGATAGCGCCATACATAATTGTTGATAGCACCAATTCTATACGTACCTAATGAGTAAACATCGGCTTGAGCCAATAAATCTAAATGATCATTGATAGCAAAGTAGTAACCACCGCCGCGTAATCCAAAACCTAAATTTTGACTCATATCATAAGTTGGCAATTTAAAACCAGAGCGTTGTCCCTTTTTAAGTGGGAATAGCCCAAAGGGTAAATAAAGTGGCGTGGGAATATCTTCAACTACCAAATTAGCCGAACCACTAACCGCTACTTTATTAGGTATGATTTTTACTTTTTTGGCTGCAATGCCAAAATGTGGATCTTCTAAATTACAGGTGGTATATATATTATTTGCTCCGTAAATACTTTGATCTTTATTACGTTTAATGTGTTCACTTTTTATAAAACCTTCGCCGTATTGACTATATGCATTACTTAAAACGGCTCGCTGCGATTTAAAGTTGAACTTCATTTCTTTAAATTTTGTCTTTTCCTCTGCCTTGGTAAGCAAGTGTTTATCCACAGAGTCTTTTTCAGCTTCAAGGGCTTTTGCATGCATAGTGCTTGAATCTTGCACATATTCGATAAAACTAGCGTCAACTACAATATCCTGATACTTTATCTGAGCATCTCTATAGAGTAGGAGTCGCTTATTCTTGGCGTCATAAACAATAGAGTCATAGGACTCATAAATAACAGGATCCTCCAGGTCCCCTTGCGCAATAGGAATAGTACTTGCCAAAGAATCAGTTTTAGCAATAGAAGTTGTATCCGAAACTAGCGAATCCACACCTTGTGCACGTGTTAAAACATTGACAAATAACAAGAACGCTAACAGAATAAATCTGCTAGTTAGCCGCACCAATACCTTGAATGATTTAACTTTACGCAATCAAATAAATTTGCAGTAAAAGTAAGCTCTTAAATGGCAAACGTATTACTGCAAGGGTTAAAGGATTTATAACAAATGACTTTGAAACTAAAAATAATATCAGCCGTAACATTAATCACTACACTCATTGTGCTAGGTAGTATGTTTTTATGGGCCAATCCAACACCTGCTCCGGCAGTAAAAAAAATACGTAAAATTGTAATTGATGCTGGTCATGGAGGTAAAGATCCTGGCTGTCATGGACAATATTCTTACGAAAAAAATATTGCACTTGATGTGTCTAAAATTCTAGGTGAAAATATTAAGCGTAAAATGAGTGGTGTGCAAGTTTTATATACCAGAGAATCTGATTGGTATCCTCCTTTAAAGGAAAGACACCAAATGGCAAATGATGCTAAAGCAGATTTGTTTATTTCCATTCATATTAACTCTAGTCCTAAAAGAGTAACAACAGCAAATGGAACTGAAACATTTGTTCTAGGGTTGCACAGAACAGATCAGAAAGAAGGGGCTATAGGAGAGTATGCTGGTAATTTTGTAGCTGACAAAGGTTTATTAGATACAAGAGATCCTTTAAATCAAATTTTAATAGCGCAGTATTCTCAAACGTTCTTGGCAAGTAGCATCCTATTAGGTAGCTATATTGAAAAGGAGTTTCAGCAACAGGGAAGAAAAAGTGCAGGTGTAAAACAAAAAGGACTTGAAGTATTGGCTGGTACAGCCATGCCTGCCGTATTGGTTGAGCTTGGTTTTTTAAACAACCCAAGCGAAGAAGCTATGCTTAATAGTCCAGTAGGTAAAAACAAATGCGCTAATGCTATTTTCTTTGCTATACAAAAATATAGAGCGGAAGTAGAACAAACAGGAGCATCGCGTAGCAACTAAAATCAAACCCTATGAAAATACCAAACGAGGTTAGAATTGGAATTTTAGGAATTGTAGCTATTACAATTTTTATACTAGGGTATAACTACCTTAAAGGAAAAGGTATGTGGGCGAGTAAGCGCACAGTAACGGCCATATATAAAGAAGTAGGTGGCTTAAAACCTGCAAATAGAATTACCTTAAATGGTTTTGATGTAGGTTCAGTAAGTAATATGTACGTTACAGATGGAGATATTGCAAAAGGCATTACAGTGGAAATGGCTATTGATAAAAATATTAATATCCCGGTAAATTCAAAAGCTTCCATTATATCTGACGGTTTATTAGGTACTAAGGCGGTTAGGTTAGACATAGGAAATTCAAAAGAATTTTTAGACGGATCAGGAACAATTGCAGGAGATGTACAAGTTGGATTAATGGATAAGGTAGGAAATGAAATTGACCCTATGATTGCTGAAATAAAAGGCACATTAGCTTCCCTTGATACAGCCGTAAATGGGATTAAAAATATCTTAAACCCAGCTACGCAACGCAACCTTAAACATTCTATTAGTTCATTAGATAAAACAATGACGCAGTTTAATGACCTAGCAAACACATTAGGTAAACAAAAAGGAAATATTAATAATGCTATGAACAGCTTAAACGGAATAAGCTCCAACTTAAGTGGTGCATCCCAGAGCTTAAGCGGCTTTACGAATAACTTAAATAAAAACAACGGTACGATTAATCGTACGCTTTCTAATTTAGAAACTACAAGCCAAAATTTTAGTAAAATAAAATTGGAGCAAACCGTAACTAAATTAAACACAACATTAGGTTCATTGCAAGCTACACTAGGCAAAGTAAATTCGGGCAAGGGCAGCATGGCTTTACTCATGAACGATGATAAGCTGTACAAAAACCTAAAGAATACAAGCGAGACTATGAATAACCTTCTGTATGATTTAAGTGCCAGACCCTATCGTTACGTCAATCTAAATCTTTTTGGAGGTAAGAAAAAAGCATCGCCTCCTATAAAAGCACCTAATGCTGATAAGTAAAAAGTATACCTATAATGTATTGAAAGGAATGCTTCTGATTGTATCAGTAGCATTTTTTAGTATGGATACGAATGCTCAAATAGACTCATTAAATAATACACAACAAATAATTTCAGATTCTACTAAGGCAAATACAACTGAAATACAAGTTGTACATGCAGATGATTTAAAAGCAATTAAAACCCAAGACGATCATTATATAAATAAATTGATAGGTAATGTACGCGTGCAAAGTGGCGATATAACTATGACTTGTGACAGTGCTTTTTTGGATCAAATAAGTAATAGGATTAAAGCATATGGAAATGTAAAAATATTGCGCGGTAGTAATACTTCTGCCAAGGCAAACTATGTTGAATATATAGGGAATACTGCCCAAGCATTTATGAAAGAAAATGTGCAGGTTTATGATAATGGAAGCAACCTAATTACTGATGACCTTAGTTATAATCTCAGAAGTAAAATTGGCATTTATAAAAATGGTGGTCAATTAGTATCTGATGGTACAACCATAAGTAGTGATTATGGAAAATATAATGGAAGGTCAAAGCAATCATACTTTAAAGGGAATGTATTTATTACAAACCCTGATAGTGATATAGAATCTAAAGAACTTACATATAACACGAATAGTAAAAAAATTGTTTTCTTAGATGAAAGCACGGTATATGGAAACGATGCCATGATAGAAACAAGCGGTGGTACTTATAATCAAAAAAGTGGTAAAGCAAATTTTACAAGTCGTACAACTATAAATAATGATGATCAAATCATTACCGCCAACAGATTAATTTATAATCAAAAAACAGGATCGGGTAAGGCAAGTGGTAAAGTAGTAATTTTTGATAAAAATGAAAACACAACGCTCTATGCCAATGTAGCAAATTATAATAAAAAGAGTGGAGGCGGCAGTGCCAAGGGCCGAGTGACTATTATTAATGAAACTGATAATACTATTTTATACGCCAACTCCACTCGATACAATAAAGAGAAGGGAACAGGAAGTGCAAAAGGAAACGTAATTATAATTGATCAAAATGAAAACACTGTATTATATGCCGATGCCACCGATTATAATAAAAATACAGGATATGTTAAAGCCAAGGGAAAAGTTAAGTATGTAGATACAACTGAAAATATTGAACTTACGGCAGGACAAGTGGAGTTTAATGAGTTAAATGATTTTTTATTGGCAACTGAAAATCCAATTCTTACAACAATTACTGATAATGATACCATACTAATTATTTCAGATACGATGATTTCGCTTCGTCAGATTGATACAAGCAACTTACAGAAACGTTTTATTAGAAAGGGTAAATCAACCTATACTTTATTGCATCAAGGGCAACCAGAGACTTTAGAAGATAAGAAACTCATCATTTGTGATAATAGAGTACAAATTTATGGTGATAGCATGCAAGCAGTATGCGATAGCATGATATACAAACAGTCTGATTCTCTTTTTAATTTATTCAAAAAACCGGTGGTATGGAGCAACAACCAGCAAGCAGAAGGGGATACCATAAATATTTTTATGGCTAATGGCAATGTTCGGAAAACAGAATTAAGAAACAATTCTTATATTGTAGACGATACGGGTTACCCTAAAATGTACAATCAAATAAAGGGAAAGAATATTGATGCATTATTTGATAAAAATGAGATCCAAAATGCCTTGGTAATGGGCAATGCAGAAAGTATTTATTATGCGTCAAACGAGGCAAAAGAGTTTATTGGATTGAATAGGGCAGAAGGGGCTAGAATTAAAATTCTTTTTAAAGAAAAAGAAATTCAAAGAATTGTTTTTTACAATAAACCCAAAGGCACTTTTTATCCAATGGATAAAATAAAAGCAAAAGATAAATTCTTGACTGGCTTTAAATGGAAAAGCGAGCTAAGACCTAAAAGTAGAGAAGCATTAAGAAAAAGACAAAATGAGCAGTTACGTACTAAGTAAAAAACCGTTGATACGCATTGTATTTTTTATCAGTGTGCTAGTATTAGTACTTTCTATGGTATTATCAAAATACTTAGTAACACCTGAAACAAGCAAGGCAAGTTTAGAAACAATTTCTGCAGTTACTTTTTATACAGGAGCACTTGCGGTATTTGTTGCAGCTATGAGTATTTTTTCATTACTCATACTACGTATTTTAGAGGCTGTTGGTTTTTGGACTAAATAGTGTTTTCAGGAGGGTCAGTTTTAACTACTTTATTCTTCAATATTGTCCAGTCCCACTTGTATATAAAAGTGAGGATGATTAGAAATACAACTCCAAAAAATAATAGTGAGAAAACATCTGATTCTGGATCCACGTTTATTTGTTTAAAAACTGCGTTGGTTTTTAAAGCAGACGCTTCAGAGGTAAGAAATAAAGATAAAAAAGTATTATTGGCCGAATGCGCACCTGCAGCACTCTCAATTCCATCGTCTAGTGTGGCAGCAATACCAAAAATTACACCAAAACCTATATACTGCGGCATAGTAAGCCAAAAGCCATATTCCTGAACCTCTGGGTTCATGGAATGCATAAGTCCAAATAGGATAGAAGGAATTAGAATTGCTACGAATCTACTTCCTGTCCATACGCCAAAGCCTTGTGCCAAATATCCTCTAAATAAAATCTCTTCGTATGATGATTGTATGGGAATAAGCAAGACAGAAATTAACAAAAGTGGCCAAAAACGAGACCAGACAAACTGCAATTCAAAATCTTCAGGACTTGCCATATAACTGATTATCAAAAAGAGGGCAGACATTGAAAACCAAACGATATAACCCGTTGCAAATTTCTTCCAACGGATTTTCTTTAGCCCATTAATTACTTCAATCCAGTTTCGAGTATGAAACCATTTCATTACAAAAATGAAAGAAACAAAACTTAAAACAAAGGGGAGAAGCATAAGCAATAATCCAATATTATTAGAAATACCCATCCCTTCAAAATCTAGCATACGCTCACTTGCTGTTTGCAGAGATGAAGAATCAACTCCTCCTTTAAACTCATGAATCATAAAAACAACAAGTAAAGGAATGCTTCCTATAGAAGAAGCAACTATAAATGTTAGAATAAAATTTAATA
The DNA here is from genome assembly GCA_937981995.1 of uncultured Chitinophagaceae bacterium. Lineage (GTDB taxonomy): Bacteria > Bacteroidota > Bacteroidia > Chitinophagales > Chitinophagaceae > JAGNRR01. Next base: position 5,561 of record CALJNC010000029.1, on the reverse strand, counting down.
AATATCGCCACCAATCATTGGTATCGGTAAGCGCTCGTTCAAGGTGCCGCATTAGTATCTATTATAACGGCTTTTGTTTGGCCGCTTTTTACAACAAGCTTTTGTACAACCTTTAGGACATTTCTGCACATCTTTAGCGCGTACACTACAACAAGCTTTTTTACAACCTGGCTTACAAGCAGTTTTTGCTTTTGCACATGCTTTTTTAGCGCAGCTTGCTTTGTCTTTGCAACATGCTTTTTTAGCTCCATTACTAAAAGACTTACTTGAGCAAGAAGATTTACCGGTAGAGCAGGCGTTTCTTGAATTTGCTCTAGAGTGACCTTTCCTGCCTAAATTGGGCACATCTCTAAGGTCAGAATGATCTGAATAGTCCCATGGATTATGTTTCTTACTGCTGTTGCAACATTTATTTTGCCCCGAACAATTAGACTTTGCTTTACAAGATCTTTTTTGACAACTAGTATTGTTTTTACAACAAGGCTTTTTTGATTTACTGCTACATGAAGCAGCCTTGCCACAGCTAGGTTTTTTATCATGTGAAGGCTTCTTATTAATTGTTTTTTCTAGAGCGTAGCGCTTATTAGCTGATTTTGTCGGTCTCGTTTGACGGAAACTTATAACACGAGCGTTGTTTTTATTACTAGCTTTATTTCGAGCATAACTTTTTAAATTATTAGGAACTCTAAATCCACCGTCATAAGAATAGGCGTGATAACCCATATTTCTTTGCGCTGAAAGCTCATTGGTTCCAGTAATTAGTAAACCCGTAATGAGTATAATGGAAAGAATATTTTTCATTTTGATAAATTGAATTGTAAAGATAAGGGAGTTGCTTTTAAGATAAACGAAGTGTGGCTAACATTAGACTACTTACAATTGAACATAATATTAATTATAGGAAAAGTTAATCCTATAATACAATTCATTGATTTACAATAACGTGAGAATTTAGTAAACATTAATTAAATGTGAACCTAAATATTTAACAAATGGCAACAAAACTAGAAGCCCTACCCAAGCGATTAAAAGACTATCGTTTAAAAATTGTATCAGACCAAGAGCGTAACGAAAACCTATACGTTCAAAATTACATTACCAAAAGTCTATACATAAGGAAAAGAAGAAAGTACAAACTAGAATTACAAGCACTAGATAAAGTACTGGACAATCTCTACAATCGTATCAACAAAATTTATTAACCTAAAATTCTATTATTCTAATGAAAACAAAAATTAATATTCCTTGTGAATTAAAACTTGAATTCTCTTACTTTCAAACTGATATATTTAAGCACACTCTACTTTGGGAGGGTGGCAAAAAACTACATAAAGTCAAAGGTGATAGCGGTGGCTGGACTAAGTATGGTATCAGCTACAATAATAATTTCAGACACTTTTATAATCTTGCTGACTTTAAAGCAATGACATACCAAGAAGCATGTTTTTTAGCATTCACCCAATACTACCTACCCGCCAAAGTAAACCTTGTAAAAAATAATTGTAAACTAAAGTACTTTGATATAGTATTTAATACTGGTGTGAAGCGTGGAGTAAAAATATTACAATCTTGTATAGGTGCTTATCCTGACGGCATATTTGGTATAATTACTACTAGTAAACTTCCTAACCTTACAGAACATTGTTTGTATAAAAAAAGAAATTCATTCTACTATAATTTAGCTAGAAGAAATTCAAGACTAAGAAAGTTTCTTAAGGGTTGGTTGAATCGAAGTAAAGCAATATTCAGAATAGGAAATTAAAGAAAATCTTTGTCAACTGGCGTTAAGTGATACGCCAGTTAATTTGACAAGCTTTTTCATAGAAAAACGCTACAGAATTGAATATTGACGCCTCTTTAGACTGGTTACAACTGCGTACTTATACTACCCTTCCTATCGATAGTATAGAAAGTGATTTTTTAGATATAGATAAACTAGAATATTCAACTAGAAACTTTAAATCTATACATGAAATATACCAAGGAAATAATAAGGTAGCTACTATAGCAAGTGAACCACAATCTACTGCCTTACATGAACGTCTAGCACTATTAAAAATTGAAAATAATTTACTTTATGATAGTGATATTTCATTAATAGTAGAACAAATTTTAGAAGCATTACAATTAGAATTTCAAGGTATTTCTAGGATAGACATTGCTAATGATTTCAATCGTTTTGACCTTCGCATAAAACCCGAAAATTTTATTAATCGTTTCTTCAATAGTGAATACTTAAAAAGAGAAAAAGTAAACTTCAATATCAGAGGTAAGCAAGGAACTAAAACCACCCCAACCTACCTAGCATTTGGTTCTAAATTATCTGATATAAACTACTACTTATACAACAAAACAAAAGAAATGGAAAATGTAAAGTATAAGCCGTGGATTAATGAAAAATGGATAGAACAAAAACTTGATAAGTCCGAAGATATTTGGAGATTAGAATTTAGTCTAAAGGCAAACAAAAACACCCTCGTAAATCTCGAAACTGGTGAATTGATAAATTTAAATTCTTTAGAGGTAATCAATCATGAAATACTTAACTCCCTATATTGCGCATTAATAGATAAATATTTCCAATTTGTAAAGAATGACGGCAAGAGTAGAAAGGATAGAATGAAACCAGTAAGACTATTAAACACCTCTAGCAAATCGCATACTATTCTAAAAATATCAGATAAAAAAGAAAGTACTAGGAGTGATAAAATCTTCATTAAAAAAATGTACCAGTATAATCAAGAATTAAGAGGTAGTGATTTCTTTGGAGCAATCGAATCAAAAGCTAATCTAAAAAAATTCATTGAAAGCAGAAATTTAGAATCTTGGGTAGCCCGAAAACACCCTAATATATTCGAAGAAATATTAATTGAATAGTTTAATAAACCTCAAAGATTAACATTATCTAAACAGCAAAGTGTACTAGCTCGTGTGTTGTATTATATGGCGCCCTACGGGCAGTCGGTCGGTTATAGCTACGCTATTTTTTCAGGCGCTACGCTCAAGCCTGAAAAAAATATCGTATCTATCCGCCCGCCTCTATTCCCGCATCCCTGCGGGTGACGAGACTCGCCCTTCGGGACGAGCCTCGCACCCTCGGGGCGGTTGGCGGTACTGCCTACCGCTGTGTGTCGGCGGGGCAAAGCCCTTTCGCCTCCCCACAGCGGTTGCCGCCATTTCTGTGTTGCCCTAGCCTAGTTAGTTTCCTAGCTCTGTATCTTGAAACGCCCTCGACCCGAACTCAAACCTATGCGCCTGCCGCGGGCATGCACTCGCTGGTCTTCGGGCAAGCCCGAAAACCAGTCTCGCACAGCTTAACTCTGATTATTCCGACCTTGATTTTTGACCTCTGACTTTTTGACCTCTGATTTATTTCTTGAAAATTCGACACCTGATTTTTACCAGTTAAAGCCCTATTGAAGACCTTTGCGGAGACCCGAAAGTATGAACGCTCTATGGCCGTAGATACAACCCCTACAGTCCAACTACATAACCAGTATACATTCTATAGTATGTCATTGTGTCATATTAGTATTAGTATAATTTGGTTAATATGTCATTTTGTCATTAACTTTGGTATCTAATCATAAAAATTATATTTAAAAATGGGTTTAATTCAATCGCCTTTAGGGCAAATCAAGCAGAAAGTAGATAATCTAGTGTTCAGCAAGTGGAAAGACAAGAATGTTGTAAAAAGACGTCCTAGTGGCTATAATGACGCTAACACGCCAGTACAGCAACAAAATCGTAGTAAGTTTAAGCAAATGGTAGGAATGTTCTCTGCCCTATTGCTTATTATTCGTATTGGGTTTAAAGCTCAAGCTACTAAAATCACTACTTCTAACGTAGCGGTACGAAAAGCATTAGATAAGCTTAGTGCATTTACTTCTCTTACCAAAACAGAATATTTACTAGTAAATGTTGCAGAGGGTTCTCTTGCTCCTGTTACTACTTCAACTACAAGTTTTGATCCTATAACTGGAGACGTAGAAATAGTATGGGCAGATAATACAAATGGTGTTAATGCATTTGCTGACGACCAGTTATGTATAGGTGCTTATGATATCAATACTGGTATAGGTGGTTCAGTTAGTAATGTAGATACTAGAAATTCTACTGCTACTATCGAAAACTTTCCTCAATTGATTGGTGCCAATGCTTCTGACGTTGTTGTTTATTTCTTCTTCAAAAAAGCAACTGGTACTGACGTATCTACTAGTCAATCGTTCTAGGAATTAGGATTTTTCACTATTAAAAATTAGGAGTAGAGCCTCACCGCTCCGCTCCTTTTTTTTTAAAATAAATATATATAATACTAACTAAATAAATAAAGTAATGAGAACAACAGCAACAACAATATTATTAGGTGCGGGTACAAGTATAGGTGTAGGGTCGTCAATAGCAGAGACTACTATAACAAACAATCCAGAAACTGATTTGATACTTAAAATAATTATTCCAGTATTAACGGGTGTACTAATACCTTTCTTAAACGACTTACGAGAGGAAATGAGAGCAAGAAGAATAGAACGCAGAGAAAAAAAACAAGCTAAGCAAAATGCAAGAAATAGACCTGGAACAACTCAATAATTTATGTAAAGATTTTTTAGGTAGATTGAACCAACAATGGCAAGAAAGAAATGATATTTTTCAACTAGCTTATAATACTGGTATAAGAATAAGTGAAGCATTATTACCCGAACGTTGGACTTACAAACGTGGAGAATATATATATCTTGAAACTTTAAAGTGGAACAAAACTAGAGAAATAAATATTGAACTAATTCCCGAAAATCTACTAAATAAATACATAAATAATACTAATGACTTTTACTTTACTTATGACATGCTCCGGCACGATATGAGAAAAGAATTTCCTAAATTAATATTCAACGGAAATAAAAATCATTCTGTTTGTCATGCATTTAGGTATAATTATATCAAGCGTTTAGCACAAGAGGGTATGTCCGCTGACGACTTAATGATACATATTGGTCATAAAAAAGTAACTACAACAGAATACTATATCAATGCTCCTATATTTATGGAAGTTCCCGAAGATAAAAGAGAACGCTAACCCAAAGTTTTCAATTCGAAAAAAAACCTACCCTAATTGAATAACTATTATTTGGATATTTTATAATAATTATTTTATATTTGTGCTGTCGGGAGAACAAAGAGCAATGCAGAGGTGCAACTCAGACGGCAACGACTGAAAACTTGAAAACAAAATCAACTCTTGGAAATTCCGAGAGTTTTTTTTATGTTTGTATCGTTTACAAGTTCTATCAGTTATGTACGAGTACTATTTTAAGCACAGAACAACTAAAGAAAAACTAAAAAATTTCCTATTCAAAATAGCAATGGGAATGCTTGCTCTTGGTGTATGTGCTTTAGTATCATTACTTGCATAATCATATTATTAATTATAGGAAATAAGCTACATGGTTAATACCAAATACTTATGTTCATTGGGTTTCTGATACTTAATTAACGTAGGAATTATGTCAACATTGTTTTGAATACACAATTGTATGTAATTCGAATTACGCTCCTGCATT
>CALJNC010000028.1 GCA_937981995.1 uncultured Chitinophagaceae bacterium | reverse complement strand
TTGTTGCTGTGGGTGAGCTATACGTTACACCACCTGTTCCTCCGGTATTCGTCATTACTATCACTCCTGTACTATCTCCATTACAAGCTACATGTGTTACACTGGCTGTATCTATTACTAATACGGCTGGCTCTAAAATAGTTAGCATTGTATCATGTGTACAGTTGCCATTACTATCTGCTACTCGCACGGTATAAGTACCTGCTGGTAAATTTGTAAAGCTTCCTGTTGTATTTGGACCTACTGCAATTGGTGCTGTTATACTATAGGTATATGGCATGACACCACCGGTTCCTAATACGGTGATACTCCCTGTACTATCTCCATTACAATTTGTACTATCCACAGCGGCACTTGCAAATCCTACTTGTGGTGGACTTGTAATTGTTACTACACTATCGGCTGTACAATTTAAACTATCGGTAACCGTTACGGTATAAACTCCTGCGGCGGCTCCTGTAAAGTTACCTGCCGTGCCTTGCGTTAAACTTGGCAAAGGTGCTGTACCATAAGTTGAAATACCTGCGCTTCCTTGTGCGGCTGCTACTGTAATCGTTCCACTTGTATCTCCAAAGCATAAAGCATTAGTACTTGTTACACTTGTAAAACTTGGTGCTACTGGTTCTAGGATTGTATGGCTTTGTGTATCGGTACAACCATTTTGATCATACACTGTAACTAAGTGTGTTACATTACCAGCTAAGTTATTAAAGGTGCTACTATTTATTATAGTAGGTGCATTGTCACTGCTCATACTATCGTATGGCATAGTACCTGTACCACCGCTGGCAAATACATTCATACTTGCATCACTTCCTGGTGCGCAAGTTGGTATACTACTTGCAATACTATCAATTACTAATGCTGGTGGTTGCGAAAGCGTAATCACACTATCAAGACTTGTACATCCTGTAACTGTATCAATTATAGAAACTACATACGCACCTGCTAATAAACCAGGAAATTGACCTGAAGTATTTGTATCAGATACCGGACCTATTACAGAATATAAATAAGTACCCGGTACGGATCCTACAATTGCAGAAACTTCAATTAAACCAGTACTATCTCCAAAGCAATTAATATTTGAAAAAGTTATACTATCAAAACCAACTGTTGTAATATTCAGATCTACCTCTACTCTACAATTTGTATCTGCAGCACATGCACCATAAAAAGTGTAGGTACCTCCTGTATTACTATTACTTACAATACCATTTGCGGTAGTTAAAGGATCTAATAAACTACTATCACTAATTCTGATACCACCACTTGGCTGCTCGTACCAGCTAATACCCATTGGGATATATTCATAAACTATTTTTAAGGTTGCTACTGTAGCTCCTCCACAATTAGCCGAGATATTTGTCGCTGTACAACGGTTTGTACTCCAATGGCCCAGACCAACTGTTGGTGTATTAGGTACACCATTAGTATACATCGTATTTAAATCTACTCCACTTGGAGTACTTAAATAATTAAAGCAACCAAATGGTAAAGACGCTAGCGCACTACCTGCCAAACCATTATGATAAATATTAGCAGGTACCCAAGGTGCAGGTGCCGTAAAATCATATAAACTAAAACGAGTTAAATTAGGACCCGTTGTAAATGTCAATCCAGCTAGAGCTAAATTATTTACACTAATTTCTCCACCTAACATATTTGCCCCTGGTGGTAAAGTAGGCAATGCTCCACTTGCAAATGCACCTGCACCAAGCGCAGCACACTGCGTTGGGTTAGGAGGTAAATTACCTGCAAAACCAACTGTCAAAGGAATAATTACACTATCCTGAACATAACCTGTAGGACAATTAATAATTCCTAAACCTTGACCTGTTGGAATTGTATCACCTACACATAAACTATAATCAACTGCATTGGGTCTACTGTTACAAACCTGCACTGCAGCAAATAAACTATCATTTACTAAGTTGGTATTAATTGAAGAAGTCAACATAGTAATTGAATCCGTATTAATATTATAGCATCCTCCTTCGTATAAATTTACTCCAGTAAAAACCATAAAACCACTATTCGCATTAAATGGCGAAAGTTGTGGTGCTAAAGAACCAGTATAAGTTTGAGTATAAGTAGTTAAACCTGAGGGTCCATCTACATTTAATGTTACTTGAAAACTATCAATTGATGGATCCAAAATGGTACTACCAAAATTACCCAAGGTTACTACAACCGTTCCATTACTATCCATACATCCAGCACTAGGTTGTACATTAATATTTGTTACAGCAGGGTCATGCAAACCAGCTGCTAAAATGTTTACTACATAATCCTCAGTTTCTCCAAAATTATATCCACCGCAAGGAAGCACTTGAGTGGCAACTGTTGTTCGATTTAAAACTGCTCTTAAACGAGTTAGTCCAGGTGTTGCCCAACCAGGAACTGTAAACATTCCCGACGGAGCATATGTATTAGCGGCATTAGATGCACTACTAATAATTTGTTCAGTGGCCGGATTGTCATCCCAAACTGTATTATGATCATAATCTATCCAAGCTTTAAACCAACTATTTGCCATGAACGTACTACTTGAAATTTGCAGCGCTGAGACTGGATACATTTGACCTTGTATAAAGGTTGGTATTGGCGTAAGGGTATCAAAGTTTGAATACTGATTGACCGAAGTTGCATTACCTGCTTGGGGTGCCGGGGCAATTGCGGGGTTTATTAAAGTACCAATACTAAATTGACCAATATCTTCTAAGGTTGTAAAATTCGATGAACTATTTCCACAATAGCAGGGACTAAATGGACTAAAAGTTGCTGGTAAAACAGAAATTGCTGTTGCCGTATCTGAAAGCATAGATGAGTCACAAGTAGTCACACACATATACCAAGTAGGGCCTGGTTGCGGTGGCACCGTACAGAAAAATGAATTGGTATCATTTAAATTAGTTGGTGTCCAAGGACCCATCGCAGATGTTGCCGATTGAAACCATTGATAACTTAAACCTGAATTTGGGTTATTACCAGTTAATCCATAACATGTTGTAACTCCCGGACATGGCGTTGAATTACCAGTAACAGTATCATGATTGGGCTGGCCAGCACATGCCGTACTTAATAAAGAAAGGCTTACAGTTCCGGCAAATCCTCTTGGCTGAAATGCAAAAGTATTCCCACCAATACCAACATTTTGATTAGCAATTTGATAATCACCAACTAAAAGAGCTACTCCACTATTATTAAAAGAGTCGGGCGTTGTCAAAGTACCCGTTGCAGTCGCATATCTTATATTATTTCCATTCATATGGAATCTTAGCCGAGTATTTCCAGGAATCACATAATTCAAATTCGAAAACAAAGGTGTTTGCGTATTGGCTACGGTGGCAACACTTGCATTTGTAACTAAATTTGTCCATATTGGTGCAGCTGCAGCACTTGGTCCAGATAGCGAAGTTGCAGATACCCAAAGATTGTAAGTATTCGTTCCTCCCACGGTAAACCATTGTTTAATTGTATCCAAAATTGCGGGATATGGATTCGTATTATTAATAACAAACGTAATTCCATTGGATCCATTTGTACCGGGATAACCTGTAGAGGTAGCTGGTATTGTTAACGGATGAGTGGCAGGTGTAATCGTATTTAAATTAATACTTTGACCGAAACTCAAAAAGCTCAAAGTCATGAAGAACACCGACAATAATCCTTTAACTAAATAATTTTTTATCATAACAACAATCTTGAGTTTAAATATAGCACATGCCTGAAATTTAACAAACTAATAGGAGTCGTTTTTTCAACAGATATCAACATCCTAGCACATACTGACCTTTAAGAGACGATAGAAATTTAACATTCGTTAGTTTTGCACCCATGAATTTTAATTTATCTCAAATTCCTACTCGAGATTCTAAGCCCAGAAAGCATGGTATCACTATGGTAATGGACAAAGGCCTGAGTATTAATCAAGTAAAAGATTTTTTAGATGTAGCTGAACCTTATGTAGATGTTGTAAAATTTGGCTTTGGTACTTCTTTCGTTACACCTAAGCTTAAAGAGAAAATTCAAGTATATAAAGAAGCAGGTGTGGCTATCTATTTCGGTGGTACGCTTTTTGAAGCATTTGCTATAAGAAATCAGCTAGATGTGTATGAAGAAATCATTAAAGAATATGACTTAGAGTACATTGAAGTTTCTGACGGCAGTATGGAAATTGATCATAAAGTAAAGTGCGAATACATTACGCGCTTTGCAAAGCAAGTAACCGTACTTAGTGAAGTAGGCAGCAAGGATACAACCAACATTATGGCGCCCTACAAATGGATAGAACTGATGCAAGCAGAAATCAATGCAGGTAGTTCTTACGTAATTGGTGAAGCAAGAGAAAGTGGAACGGTAGGTATATACAGAACAGATGGCGAAGTAAGACAAGGATTAGTACAAGAAATTCTAACAAAAATCCCTGAAGAAAAAATCATTTGGGAAGCTCCAAAAAAAGCACAACAACTTTATTTTTTAAAGCTTGTAGGTCAAAATGTAAACCTTGGAAATATTGCACCTACCGAGGTTATTCCTTTAGAAGCAATGCGTATTGGATTGCGTGGTGACACCTTTGATATGTACTTGGATAAGTAGTAATTAGTGAGTAGTGAAAAGCGAATAGAGGATAGTAAAAAGCACTTTGCGCTTATAGGTAAACGACTTGATTATTCGTTTTCAAAAAAGTTTTTTAATGAGAAAATTAAGGATGAAAAGCTAAGCGCCTCCTTTGAAAATATTGAACTTGAGAACTTAAATAATCTCAAAGAAACGATAACCAGCAAAAACATTTCGGGCTTTAATGTAACGATTCCTTTTAAGGAAAAAATCATTCCCTTACTAGATGAGCTAAGCGCAGAAGCTAAAAAAATTCAAGCTGTAAATTGTGTAGAAATTACAGCTGATAAAAAATGGATTGGACATAATACGGATGTCATTGGCTTTGAAAAATCACTTATAAATTTTATTACTGACGAAAGTCCACAAGCGCTTGTATTTGGATCCGGCGGTGCGTCAAAAGCGATTCAATATGTTTTAAATAAATTAAAAATTGAGTTTCAAATTGTAAGCAGAAAAAAAAGCAATGGCAATTTCCAATATCAAGAATTGAATAAAGCCATTCTTACAAACCACCATTTATTAATCAATACTACACCCCTGGGTACCCACCCAAACATTAAAGATTGCATTGACATCCCTTATGAATTTATATCTTCGAACCACTACTGTTATGACCTAGTTTACAATCCTGACAAATCAGAATTTTTAAACCAAGGCGAAACTCGTGGTGCCCAAATAAAAAATGGTTTAGAAATGCTTGAAATCCAAGCAGAAGAGATTTGGAAAATCTGGAAGAGTCAAACTGGTAATTAGTCAATTTGAGGGTTTGATAATTTTCTTGCCTCAATTTTTCTAGTTAGGGCTTTAGAAATGTACAGACAAATGTTCCCAAAAAATAAGGCCAAACAAAATTACCAAATCAACCCATCACCAAATCATCAAATTAACTTTGTACTGTTCGTTGCTCAATTCGCTTCTCGTAATCAGTCCCCTGGAAAATATGTTTTACATAAATCCCTGGTACATGAATTTCATTAGGATGCAACTCGCCGGGTTTTACCAAATGCTCCACTTCAACAATAGTTATTTTACCAGCCATTGCCATTAAGGGATTAAAATTTCTTGCTGTGTCTTTAAAAATCAAATTGCCATGCTCATCACCTTTCCAAGCTTTTACTATTGCATAGTCACTTTCAAAAGCACGCTCCATAAGATATTCTTTTTCCTCGCCGTACATTGTAAACGTTCTTGTTTCCTTTCCTTCAGCAACTTCAGTACCCACACCTGCAGGAGTATATACCACGGGCATACCATAACCAGTAGCCATGCATCTTGTAGCCAAAGTCCCTTGTGGCACCAATTCTACTTCCAACTCGCCACTAAGCATCTGTCTTTCAAACTCATCATTCTCTCCTACATAAGAAGAAATCATTTTTTTTACTTGCTTACCATGAAGCATTAAGCCGATACCAAAATCATCTACCCCTGCATTGTTAGAGATACAAGTCAATCCTGTAACACCTTTTTTTACCAAAGCTGCAATGCAGTTTTCTGGTATACCACAAAGTCCAAATCCGCCCAGCATGAGCATCATATTATCTTCTATTCCTTGCACTGCTTCATCGGCATTTGCTACTACTTTATTTAATCCCATTGAAAATATTTTAATCGTTTGCTTCAAACTCTACGCGCCCACCTTTATTACGTATAATAAAAGTTGTAGTCAACTCACCTTTATAAAAGTGCCCATGCTCATAGGTTTGTCCTTTACCTGTATTTGAATTTTTTATTGTAACTACCCAAGCGCCATCTTTCAATTCAATATCCGTCCACTTGCGCAGTTCTTCATGATCTGAGTTTGCCTCTACATGATAATCACTTACAATATTATTGGTTATGATTTTTACATCAATTGGGTAATCATTTTTATTATCAATAAAAATGTTAGTGTACTTATTTAAATCGCAAGACGATAAAAACAAAACACACACTAAAAAAACTGCTACTAATCTCATTTAAAAATCTCTTAATTCTTTGCCCGTTAAAGATAAAAACACATCTTCCAAATTGGCGAGCTTTACGGCTTTCTTTTTTTCAAAGCCTGTAGCTACTAAATCATCAATAAACTGATCGGGTGTTTTAATCTCTAAAATTTTACCAGTATCAATAATTGCTATACGATCACACAACTCTTCGGCTTCATCCATATAATGCGTGGTTAAAACGATAGTTGTGCCTTTGCTTTTAATATCTAAAATTAAATCCCATAAATTACGCCTCGCCTGAGGATCTAAGCCAGTTGTAGGCTCATCCAAAAAAACAATTTTGGGTTGATTAATCAAAGTAGTAGCAATCGAAAATCGTTGCTTTTGCCCACCAGATAGTTGCTTAAATTTATTCTTGGCTTTATCCTCTAAATTTACAGAGGCTAAAACCTGCATAGGATTTACCTTGATATTATACAAGCCGGCAAACAAATTTATCAATTCTTTCAAATTCAAATTAGGATAATATCCCGCACTTTGCAATTGCACCCCAATAATATTTTTAATCGCTTCTGCATTTTTATCAATACTAAAACCATCTACTATTACTTCTCCGCTCGTTTTATCACGAAGCGTTTCTATAATTTCAAGCGTGGTAGTTTTTCCTGCGCCATTTGGCCCAAGCAAACCAAATATTTCACCTTCTAATACATCAAAAGAAATACCATTAACGGCTACAAAGTCGTCATACTTTTTTACTAAATTTTTTACTTGGATAATATTCATTAGAATGTTTAATTATTAATTTTTAATTGCTGCGCCTTTTTACCAAAGTTTAATTCAAGCTTATTTTGATTAATAGAATCCAAACCATAAATCATTAAGCATTTAAAATTAAACATTAATAATTTGTTCCCCTTCTAAATCATAATCGTATGCCTTGTTGATTTTTACCATTACAAAATCACCCGGCTGCAAATCATTTTTTGTATTCACAATTACTTCATTATCCACCTCTACACTATCAAACTCCGTGCGCCCCATATAACGGCCCGCTTCTTTTCTATCAATAATTACGCGTAGGGTTTGTCCTATTTTTTCTTCATTTTTTTCTAAGGCAATTTCCTGTTGAAAAGCCATCACATCTTCAGCCCTACGTTCTTTTTCTTCTTGAGGAATATTGTCCTCTAAATCATAAGCGCCCGTATTCTCTTCGTGTGAATAAGTAAACACCCCTACTCTATCAAAACGAATTTTGGCTAAAAACTCTTTGAGTTGCTCAACATGCTCCAAAGTTTCGCCAGGATAACCAACAATAAAAGTGGAACGTAAAGCAATTCCCGGATTCCGTTTTTTGATTTCATCAATCAACTCATACATGTCGCCCGATGTAATTTGACGCTTCATAGAAAGCAACAAATCATCAGCACTATGCTGTAAGGGCATATCTAAATAATTACAAATCTTAGGTTCTTCACGCATTACATCAATAATCTCCACAGGAAATTTATGAGGATATGCATAATGTAATCGAATCCATTCCAAACCTTCAATGGCACAAAATGCTTTGAGTAATTCAGAGAGTTTACGCTCCTTATAAATATCCAATCCGTAGTAAGTCAACTCTTGCGCTATTAGCATGATTTCTTTCACGCCTTTTTTCACAAGAAGTTCAACCTCCGTAATTAATTCTTCAATGGGTTTAGAAACATGCTTACCACGCATCAAGGGAATTGCACAAAACGAACAGGTGCGATTACACCCTTCACTAATTTTTACATAAGCATAGTGGCTAGGTGTTGCCAAAAAACGTTCGCCAACTAATTCCTCTTTATAATCTGCCTCAAAAGCTTTTAAGATATTAGGCAATTCCATTGTGCCAAACCAGTTATCTACATCAGGAATTTCTTTGGCTAAGTCTCCCATGTAACGCTCGCTCAGACAACCAGTTACCATCACTTTATCAAGCTGTCCTTCTTTCTTATATTCTAAATGCTCCAATATCGTATTGATACTTTCTTCTTTGGCCTTATCAATAAACCCACAAGTATTAATTATCGATATATTATAATCCAGCTCAGGACTCTCGTGCTGCACTTCAATATCATTAGCATCTAGCTGCGCACTGAGCACCTCGCTGTCCACCATATTTTTACTACAACCTAATGTTGTGATATTGACTTTGTCTTTTGTATGTTTTTTTGTCTTCAATTAAATAATGTTTAATTTTTAGTGCTTAATGTTTAATGGCTCTTTATAATTCTTAGTTCTTAATGCTTAGACTGTTTACTATTTATCTTTTAGTGAGGCTTGGGCTGTTTTGATAATTGAAGTTAATAATCTTATGAGTTCTTCTGAACTTTTAAGCAATTCATTTAATTCGTTGTACTTAGTAATTTTTGATTCGACAATCAACCTCAACCAATAATTAGTTTCTCTTGCCTCTTTAGAAGAAATAGCCATTTTAGCAATAAAATCTCTTTTACTCATTGCAGCACCAGCCTCCTCTATATTTGCACCAATGCTTGTAGCCGAGCGTAGAATCTGACGAGAAATCACAAACTCTTTTTCTGCTTTCAAATGCTTATAAAGTTCAATTATTTCAAGCGCAAATGCAAAACTCTTTTCCTTAACGACATTTGGTTTCATAATTGAATTAATTAAAAATTACACGCTCAACATTAAAAATTTCTAGCACAATCTGAGTATAATTAAGCATTAAAAATTCAACATTAATCATTTAATGAAAAAATCGAATCCACAAACTCTGCTTTATTAAACACTTGCAAGTCTGTCATTTGCTCTCCTACTCCAATATATTTTACCGGAATATTAAACTGATGCGCAATGGCTAAAACCACACCGCCTTTTGCGGTGCCATCTAATTTTGTAATGGCCAAGGATTTCACATCTGTCGCTGCTGTAAATTGTTTAGCTTGCTCTAATGCATTCTGCCCTGTACTTCCATCCAAAACCAACATAACATCATGCGGTGCATCAGGTATTGTTTTTTGAATAACACGTTTAATTTTATTCAATTCATCCATTAAATGCACTTTGTTATGCAATCGTCCTGCAGTATCAATTATAATAATATCAGCACCTTTGGCTACACCGCTTTTTACTGTATCAAATGCTACAGAAGCAGGATCTGCGTCCATACCTTTTTCTACAATATCTACTCCCACTCGTTGGCTCCAAATTTTTAATTGTTCTACAGCGGCTGCTCTAAACGTATCGGCTGCACCCAAAACAACGGTCTTGCCCGCTTGCTTAAAATTGTAAGCAAGTTTCCCAATCGTAGTTGTTTTACCAACTCCATTTACACCTACTACAAGCATTACATATGGTTTCTTGTCAGCGGGCAAGTCGAAATTCTGATATTCCTGACTTGGTGCATCAGTTAGGATATTCATCATCTCTTCTTGTAAGAGTTGATTTAGTTCTGCGGTGCCCAAGTATTTGTCTTTGGCTACACGCTCTTCTATTCGATCAATTATTTCTACCGTGGTCTTTACGCCCACATCTGCTGTTATCAGCGCTTCTTCTAAGGCATCGAGCACCTCTTCATCTACCTTGCTCTTGCCCGCAATTGCTTTGGTTAAATTTCCAAAGAATCCTTTTTTGGTTTTTTCCAAACCTGCATCCAAGGTTTCTTTAGCAACTTCTTGCTCCTTATTGCGCTTAAATATTTTATCAAAAATGCCCATAAATAGGCTGCAAAAGTACGGAATAGTGAGTGATTATCACGCCACTGTTGGTCTTATGAACAACAGTTAATTTTGCGAATGTTTGTTGGTGATAACACCAACAATGGCAGGGTAAGGTATTAGGACTTATGCCAAAGAATCTGCTAAACTCTTATTCTTCTGCGCGAGCAAAAATAAAACCGCCATTCGCACAGCAACACCATTTTGTACTTGATCGAGGATAATAGAATGAGCACTATCGGCCGCATCTGAGCTTAATTCAACTCCTCGGTTAATTGGTCCGGGGTGCATTAAGGTAATCTCTTTCTTAAGCCCGTCCAGCATTTTTTTATCAATACCAAACTGTAATGCATACTCGCGCAATGAGGAGAATAAAGGCATATCCTGACGCTCTAATTGTATGCGCAGCACATTAGCTATATCGCACCATTCAAGCGTTTCTTGCACATTGTAAGACACATCTACGCCTAAACTTTGGATATGCTTGGGTATCAGTGTGGGAGGACCACACACAACCACTTTAGCTCCTAACTTTTTAAGGCAAAAGATATTAGAAAGCGCAACACGAGAATGTGAAATATCACCTATAATCGCTACTTTTTTACCTTTTAAATTTCCCTGCGCTTCTCTCATAGAAAAAGAATCAAGCAAAGCTTGTGTAGGATGCTCATTGGTACCGTCACCTGCGTTTACTATAGCCGCATCAATATGGTTTGATAAAAAGTGTGGCGCTCCACTAGCCGAGTGTCGCATCACAACCATATCCACTTTCATGCTTAAAATGTTTTGAACAGTGTCTATTAAAGTTTCCCCTTTTTTAAGTGAAGAACTAGAAGCTGCAAAATTTACAATATCAGCGCCCAATCTTTTTTCGGCAAGTTCAAAAGAAATTTTCGTACGGGTAGAGTTTTCATAAAAGAGATTTACAATAGTTGTATCTCTTAGAGTCGGAACCTTTTTGATAGGTCGTTGTAAAATATCTTTAAACCCAACAGCGGTATCTAATATCAAATTTATATCTGCTGCCGTCAGGTCTTTTATCCCTAGCAAATTATCAACTGATATGACGTTTCCTTTATTCATTTAATAATACGACTTCGTCTTTTTTATCAAGTTCTTTCCAATACACCTTTACTTTTTGAGAGTGAATACTATCAATTGTTTTTCCTACATACTCGGGCTGAATAGGCAACTGTCTGCTAAATCTTCTGTCAATGAGGGTTAGCAATTCTACTTTGGCAGGTCTACCATAATCAAGCATCGCGTCAAGCGCTGCACGGATTGTTCTTCCGGTATACAATACATCGTCTATAAGTATTACTTTTTTATTCGTAAGGCTAAAAGGTAATTCTGTTTTCTTAGGAGAATGAATTTGTTCACTCGATTTAAAATCATCACGATAAAAAGTGATATCTAATTTGCCGTATTCAATTTTAATCTTGCGTGTTTTTTCAATGTAGGCTACTATCTTATCGCTAAGATAAATTCCACGTGGCTGCAAGCCAATGATACATGTATTTTCGAAAGAAAGATGATTCTCAATAAGCTGATGGGAGAGCCGCTCTATGACGACCTGAAATTGTTTGCTATTGAGTAATGTTTTCAAAACCTACGTTCTGAGGTGCAAAGTTAATAGAAAAGGTTGAATATTCCACACAAAAGGAAACAACTCAAAATTAAATTTGGTACTCATGTCATGCTGAATTCATTTCAGCATCCTCGACAAAAACAGATAAAAAGATGTGCTACCCGAGGATGCTGAACAAATTGTCCTGCGGAACAATTTTTCAGCATGACATTACGAGGGAGTAAAACCACTACCCCTTACTAGAACTTCCTTTAAATTGTTCAAAGGAGTTTTTAAAAAGCACATTAAATGTAGTTAATGAGCCATAAGCCCGCGTAATATATTGCTGCATATGCACCTTTTCCTCGTCCGTGAGTACTTTATGAGAATTTATGTTTTGCTCCAAAACACGGAGACGATCGCGCACCATAACTATTTTATGAAAAAAGGATTCTATAGTAAATTCTTTACTTTGTAAATCATCACTCGCGGGTTTTAAAATTATCGTACCGCCATCCCATTTGCCACCTAATTCTACACGCTCATTTAAATCAGCACGTTGATCAAGGATATTATTAATCACCATTTCAAGATCAGCCATTGAAGCTACATCGCCACCACCATCGCCGCCTTCCGTGGCTGATATGACTTTCAAATCAAAATTCTTTGCAATGTTTTTAACTGTATTTGAAGATTTAAACCAGATTTTATAAAACTCACTTCCTGCTTCTACAACCACCCCTTTTCCTAACAAAGGATGCTCCACTCTTGACCCTATTCCTAAATTCTCCGTGTCCATAATTTTGTGTATTTGTTCGTCTAAAATAACACAGATGTT
Source organism: uncultured Chitinophagaceae bacterium (assembly GCA_937981995.1). Taxonomy (GTDB): domain Bacteria; phylum Bacteroidota; class Bacteroidia; order Chitinophagales; family Chitinophagaceae; genus JAGNRR01. The sequence continues at coordinate 68,027 of CALJNC010000028.1, read as the reverse complement.
AAAAACAGCACTTGCAAGACTCAGTTATTTTTTTTATATTGAGGAAAATTCAATTTTATGATATTCAGAAGAAGCTCTACCATTAGTACTAGTTTATCACAAAAAGAAGTTCGCGAGAAGCTTATTGGACAGCATTTCAAAGTACATGGATTAGATTTTGAAGTAATGGATAAAGGTGGTGTAATGAAAATAATCCCACACACCGAGCTGGCCGAAGAAAAAGTATATACCCTTCCTATCACTCACTTAATACCCAAAGAAAGTGGCGGCAAAACAAAAATTAAAATAAAAAGTAAGCCAAGGCGAATAGATATTGGCGGACCAACAATTGCTTTATTTTTTATAGTATTTATAATGGCAGCTGGTGCCATAATGCTTTTTAGTGGCGAAACAGATTATACCAAAGCAGCTTATGCTATGTTAGGTCTTGGATTTGTAGCCTTGTTATTTTTTGCTATGCGTATGGGCAGCGGCTATTTTGATTATATCAGAAAAATAAGAACCTGGATAAAGTCTGAAATTTAATATTTTAATTTATACAATGCAGGCAGTTCATTGCCTTCTTGTAATACTAAATCAAAGTTCTCAGTAAACTCTTCTTGCTCATTGGTGTAATCTCCATTTCTTGATGGAGTGTGCCAATAATATTTTATGCCATAACGCTTCATTTCTTCAATCAATTGATCGAGCGTAAAATCTCCGTCTTCTATTGTATAATTGTTTAAACCCGACAAATAGGACACAACCCAAAAACTTCCTTCGTCATGTATATTGGATACAATTTTTCCTGAAATTTCATTTTGCTTAAATGTACTTGCGAGTTCAAATAACTCTTTGTTCTTACCATTAAGCTGTGTGAAATAATATAATGGGCTAAGTAAGAAAGAAGCTGCGAATACAAATAATGCGACCTTTTTTCTAGTCTGGCTCCATTCTAACTCATGAATCAAATAAATCCCCAGCACAATAATTAAAAACGTATTGAGCCATACATAACGCGTTTCAATATGCATAGCAAGATAACCCAATGGCAAAATAAATAAAGCTAGTAATAGTTTAAGTTTTAGTACATCAAGTTCCTTACGCCTAAATAAACCATATAAATAAATAAAGACTATTGGGATAAAAAATAAACTAATCTCAGAAAAGCAAAGCAAGGAAACCAAGGTAGTATGTACAAAGCGCATGACCCATCGCTTGAAATGATGAAAAGACGAGAAAGGTGTAGACAACTCTCCTGCACTTAAATAAGGATCTTCCCAAAAACTAGGCGAATCATCAAGCGCTGGCGGTATCATTAATTTTATATCGTCTTTAAACGTGCGCCCGCTATTAATGTACCAGCTAATATTTAGCTTGCCAGCAAAGCCCGTCAATGAAAACTCATCATACTTTTTTTGCATTTGAAATGACCAAGGCAAAACAACTAAAATCGATATCAAAACCCCTAAAATGTAATTAGCTACTATCAAGCTTCTTTTCTCTTTATATTTTATCCAAAGCAAAAAACAGATCGCTGTAAAATGAACAACAAAAAATATGAGCGAATAAGATTTAGCATAAAAACCTAGAGCCATGATAAGCGCAGCGAGGATTACTTTTTTCTTACTCAACACAAAATCTTTTTGTACAAACAAATGCACATAGGCTAAAGCAAAAATTAATTGCAATACATCTCCAAACATTTGAAAATACGCAAAGTAGCAAATTACAAATATTAGAACCGATGTAAAAACAGTTTGAATCCATTTTTGAAAATGCAATCGCTCAAATAAATAATACGCTTGAATTAAAACGACTCCGCCAAAAAAGAAATTCCAAACTTTAGCAACAAACCAAGAATCAAATCCCATTTTGATAAATGGAACTAACAACCAAGAATTGAGAGGACTCCAAAGACCATTTACACTATTAAGCCAATCACCATTGGCTACTCTATGCGCAATAGTAAGATAAGATACCGCATCACTATCCAACAAATAAGCCATGGCAGGATGCAATGCAAACCATAAGAAAGCATAAGCAACTAGTGCAACATATATAAATCTATGATTGAGCCAAGCTTTCATTTAGCTCTCGAAAATAATCAAAGCTCTTGAGTAAACGACTACCATACCAACTAAATAATTCGCCATCAACCAAAACCACTTTGCTATCAGGAAATTGTTTTTGATAATCTAACCGCTGCTTTTCTTTAAAAGGAAATGGCTCAGAAGAAAGAAAGATAAAATCAGGTTGGAGCTCTTTTACTTTTTGAGCCGATAATTCAGGGTAACGGCCCTTCGTAACTACATTCTCAAAACCAGCAGCAGATAACATGTCACTTATAAACGTATCAGAACCAGCAACCATAAAAGGCTCATGCCAAATACTATACAACACGCTTTTACTATTTGATTTAATTTCACCCTGAGATTCAAATATACCATGGATAAGTTGCTGCGCCTTAGGTATACAATTTGTTAAAACCCCTAACTGATCAATCATATCAATTGCAGTATCTAAATTATGTATATCGCTTGTCCATACATTGAATTCACTTTGCAATAATTCTATTTGCTCTTTGGTATTTTCTTCTTTATTGGCAATAATTAAGTCAGGTTTAAGAGACCTAATCTTTTCAATGTTTAAAGTTTTAGTACCTCCAATTCTTTCTTTAGTATCAAACCATTTCTTGGGATGGATACAAAACTTAGTTATACCTATTACTTCATTTTCTAATTCAAAATCAAATAGTAACTCCGTTTGAGAAGGCACGATTGAAATGATTCTTTGTGGTTGCTTACTAAGGCTTATAACATGCCCAATTTGATCTGTGAACTGCATGGCTAGTTATTATTTAGATTCTCTTTTTAATATGCCAAAATGCTTTTTAAACAAAAGCAACAGAGCCGCAACAAATAATAAATCTACCGGAAACATGAGGCGTTCCACAACGTTTTCAACCCAAGAACTTCCTCTAAAGGCAGCGCGACTTAAAAATTCAATCATAACTAAACCGATATACATTAAACCAAAAATATAATTCTTACGGCACGCTCCATACCAAACTAATGTGAAGGCTAGTAATATAAAAGGTATAAAATGAAACGAAGTCCAAGCAGTAAAATCAGAGAATAAAGAATAAAAAGAAAATAAAGACCATAGCACATGAAAAATCAAAATGCCATAAAAAATTATGTTGGTGTTTATTTTCATAATTTACATGAAACCTTTTTCCTTCATCCAATCATCATTGTACATCTTATCTACGTAGCGGCTTCCATGATCATGAAATACAACAACTACAAAATCATCTGGCTTAAATTGATCTTTGGTTTTTAAAACAGCTTGTAAAGCACAACCACTTGTTGATCCACAAAACAAACCTTCTAATCTTGCAATATCTCTTCCACAATTCAAAGCTTCCGTATCTGTCACTTCTACAAATTGATCAATGTATTTTGCATCATAATTTTTGGGTACAAAATCCTCTCCTGCACCTTCTACCATATATACACCAGCTAGGGATTCATCAATCTCACCTGTTTCATGCCAATGTTTTAATATACTGCCTTTAGGATCTGCTGCAATTGCTTTAATGTTTGGGTTTTGCTCTTTTAGATATTGACTCGTTCCTACTAAGGTTCCACCTGTACCAGTAGCTACTACATAGTGCGTAATCTTACCTTCAGTTTGCTCCCATAACTCAGGACCTGTACTTAAATAATGAGCCTCTCGATTGGCTAAATTATTATACTGATCTGGCAACCACCCTCCGCGCTCCTCTGCAATGCGCGCAGCTACTTTATAATAAGAGCGTGGGTCATCTGCTGGTACATCCGTTGGACATACATGTACCTCAGCACCCAAAGCACGTAAAATATCAACCTTCGCTTGACTCATTTTACTAGCCATAGTGAATACACATTTATAACCCATTTGGCTTGCTGCCAAGGCTAATCCCATACCTGTATTACCACTTGTACATTCTACAATCGTACCACCTGGTTTAAGCACTCCCCTTTTTTCTGCAACCTTAATTAAGTGCACAGCTAAGCGATCCTTGATACTATTGCCAGGATTAAAATATTCTACCTTGGCATATACATTACAAGGTAAATCTTTTACCACATGGTTTAACTTAATTAAGGGCGTGTTGCCTATGGTGCTTAAAATATTATCGTGTACGTTTTTCATAATTTAATGTTGCAAATATATTTTTTTAGAACGGATAACCAATGGCTACATTCCATTGGCCATCATTTAATCGTAATCTGTTAAAATCCCAGCCGTTGTTCTCTTTTATGTAAGGATATTTTAATCGCCATGCATGATCTACCCTAAATACAAAAAATGAGAAATCTAATCGTAATCCAAGGCCGCTACTAATAGCAATATCACTCCAAAGTTTATTTAAGCGAATTTCACCACCCACATTGGTTGAGTCTTCTTTAAATAACCAAATATTCCCACCATCAACGAAGGCCGCTCCTTTTAAATCAAATATCCCAATAGTGGCTACCGGAAAACGCAACTCGGTATTTAACTCAAGTTTCAAATCTCCAGTACGATCAATAATTTGTACGCCGCTACCACTTTCGGGTAAGGTACTACCTGGCCCTAAATTACGCAACTGCCATCCTCTATTGCTAAAAGCACCACCTTGCGAGTATTGTTTTACATACGGAAGCGATATATCACCAAAAGTTGGGATTCCAATACCTACCATAGCACGTGAAGCCCACTCAATATTTCCAGATCTACGGTAATATCTATAATCAACATCGGCACGCACGTAATGGGCTATATTATCAGAAATTGATTGATTAGCAATCAACTGGGTTAATGAATTTACTCCTTGCATAAGCAAACCAGCTTCTTCAAATCCTACACTAAATGTATGCAGCTGTTTTACATTATTATTTAAAGAAGAACGATATTCAAAACTAAAATTCTCTCCTTGTATAAAATTATTTGCGTATGTATTTTGCAAGTAACGCGATGCGGCAATTCGCTTCTTAAAATCAGCACCCAACTGATCGTCAGGCACATTAGTTAAAGATAAAAATATAGGAGAAACCAACCAGCTTTTTCTACTGGTCTCTTTCCAACTGTAGGCCAATTTAGCAATGGAGTTATTTAACCTAAAAGAACCTACTCTATTAATTCTGTTGTGCGCTAAACTTACTATAGTAAAAGGTGTATTATACTTGGATGTTTTAATTTTAAAAGGTAGGAAAAACTTAGGCATCGTAAAATTAGCAGAAGTACTAAAATTATTTGCATTGAGTAATATACCATCGGATATTTTCTCAGTATTTTTTTGACGAAACTCAACCGTGTACTGCGCTTGTAAGTTTAGTTTATTTGCTCCGCGCAATAGGTTTTTACTATTATAATTTACTCCACCACCAAAACCTAGAAGATAATCTTCACCATTACTTACATCAAAATTTAACTTCACATCTCGCTTCTTTGACAATGTCAACTCTATGTAACAATCCAATTTATTTTCGCCATCCATATTTCGCTCAAAGCGTATATCTACAAATTGAAAGGTGCTCAATTGATTTAATCTATTGTAAGTGGCTTCAATATTTTTTGTAGCATAAAGGTCATTGGGATGGATAAAAGTGTTTTGATAAATAATATCAGGCTTTACAGATTGCTCATAGTATTGAAAAATCAAATCCTTATACATATGTTCCTTTATCTCATTACCATTTTGGTTAGTAAATGGATCCTTATATTTTACATATACCCTATCCATTGTAAAACGCTTATCAAACGCGCTGTCCCTAGTAGGAAAAAAATTCATATCCACATTCACTGAATCTTGCGGCTTAGACATGGTATTTATAATAGGCACTCCAATCGGATCATCTATTAAATCAATAAGTCCTGTGCGATCAATTGTATCCGGCTCAAAACTTATGTTTTCTATTTTAAAAGCATAGTACCCCGTATTGCGAAGCAAATCGTACAAACGCTGTCGCTCTTGCCCTAAATCAATATTTCTAAAAACATTTCCTTTTTTTACAAAGCTTTTATTTTCTGATTTTTTAACCAAGTCACGCAAGCTACCATCTTCTATATTATGCACTATCTTATTTACAAAATATTGCTTCCCTGGACGCACGGTATATACAATTTTTGCTTCTTGGTTTTTACCTTGCAGCAAAGTGTCGCTTATCCTTGAGTAATAGTAACCATTGTTAACCATAAATTGCTTCATGGCAGTATCCGTAAGGCGCGTCAATGTTTTGTTGACTATTACCGGTGGTTCTACTTTACGCTCTCTTATATTTTGGTGCCGCGAACTATCCTTATAAAACTGATTACGCAAATTATAACGCCAAAGTTTATAACGAGGCAACTTGCTAATGCCTCCTAAATGAGAATTAGGCTTTTGCCTAATAATTGAATACATCCCGTCTCGCAGAGAAACTTTATTTTCTATTGGCGCATTTCCATCTTTAATTACAATTTCATTGTTGCGCAAAAGCAATTCATCCTTATCAAGATATTTATTGTAAGAACAAGACGATGCCATACATACCAACAAGATAAGTACACCAATTAGGCGTTTTGATATGGAACTATGTTTATTTTGCAAAATATATGCTCAGTAAAGCGCAAATTAAACATATATCAGCATTACGCACTAAAAAATACCGCACAGAACATGCACAATTTATTGTAGAAGGCAAAAAAAGCATAGCCGAACTATTAAAATCAAAGTTTGAGGTGGTGCATATATACTATACGCAAGAATATAAGACGCTTGAAGGCCTAAACACTGTTACAAACAAAACAGAAGTTAGCCTCTCAGGCTTAAGCAAAATAAGCCTTCAAAAGAATCCTGAAGGATTATTAGCTATTGTGAACACTCCCGTAAAAACCAATTTTGTATGGCAAGAAAAAAACTATATTGCCTTAGATAGCATACGCGACCCTGGCAATTTAGGTACGATTATACGACTTGCTGATTGGTTTGGGGCAAATTTGCTTTGCAGCAAAGACTGTGTGGAACTTTATAATCCTAAGGTAATACAAGCTAGTATGGGCAGTATTTTTCATATTCAAGTTCATTATGCTGATTTAATTGAATCTCTTGCTTCAAGTAAACTGCCTAAATATGCCGCCGTACTCAATGGAGCATCTGCCTATGAAACAGAGTTTAAAAAGCATGGTATTTTAATTATTGGAAACGAGGCCAATGGAATATCCAAAGAAGTGTTAGAAAATGCAAATCACATGACAACTATCCCCAATAAAGGCCAAGCCGAAAGTTTAAATGCTGCTATGGCTTGTGGAATTTTAGCTTCTTGCCTATTTAGATAATGAATTGGCTTTATTTTTTTGAAGGCTGTATTAAACTATAATAGTATATTAGCGTCCAACCTAAATCGTAAAACAATAGGATAATGCAAAAATTAATTTTAGTGCTTTTCGCAATGTTATTTGCAGCACCAACATTTGCTCAACGCGAGCGCAGCTTACTAAAAGTAAGAGACATGGAAGGCCGTAACATTACCATGGAAATAAATGGTCGCCGTTACAATAAAGTAAGTAAAATACTAACTTTTAAAGATTTACCTCCACGTAATCATAACATAAAAGTATATGTAGTAAACCGCAGAACAAATGGTGTACGAAATGCACGCTTGATTTATCAAGGTAGAATAAGAACAAGACCCGGAAAAATTTATTACGTAACGGTTGATGATTATGAAAAATTAGATATTATAACCGATTGCTGCCTAGATGATAATGGACCCTGGAATGAGCCTAATACCTGGTACAGAAGCAGATACTATGATAAGCAAAATTGGGAAGACAAAATTCAAATGAACCCACAAGAAGACACCTATTATAATTATGAAGGCGGCGACAAAAATCGCAGACAGTACAAGCGCAATTATAAAACAGATGATTGGGAACATTACAAATCAGGAATGAGCAGCGCACGCTTTAATAGTTTATTACAAAGCATGGAAGAAGCTGGTTTTGAAAGTAATCGTATGAGCCTTGTTGAACAGGCTGTAAGAGACAATCACCTAAACACAAATCAATTAGTTCAAATCATGAAAGCAATGAGCTTTGAAAGTTCAAGATTAAACGTTGCTAAAATGGCTTATGATAAAGTGGTAGATAAAGAAAACAACTTTAGAATAAACAATGGTTTTAGTTTTTCAAGTAGCAGAGATGACTTCAATCGTTACCTTAAAAATAGAATTAGATAAACGTACATAATTTTTCATAAAAAACCGCCACGCATTGCGTGGCGTTTTTTTTATTGCCATCTATACACTCGCATTCAAATAAAAATGTATTTTGCGACCAATGGCAAAAAGAAAAAAACTAGCGCTGCATTGGCAAATATTAATTGGTATGCTTACTGGTGTAATTTTTGGACTTATCATGGCCAATTTTGGCGCCAAAGAATTTATCCTAAACTGGATAGCACCCATAGGTAAAATCTTTGTAAATCTTTTAAAGCTTATTGCTATCCCATTAATTATTGCTTCCTTAATAAAAGGAATTGGAGAGTTAAAAGATATTTCTAAGTTTTCTAAAATGGGCGGACGCACCATTTTAATTTATTTATCTACTACCGTTATTGCTATTACCATTGGGCTGTTGGTTGTAAATATGCTACAACCTGGAAATGGCATACCTAAAGAAACGATTGCTAAAATGACGGAGACCTTCTCACAAAATGAAGGACTAACAAAAAAAATAGATGAAGCGCATAAACAAATAGAAAGTCGCCCCTTGGATTTTTTAGTAGATATGGTACCCAACAATATTTTTAGTGCTGCATCCAATAATAGCAGCATGCTGCAGGTTATCTTTTTTGTTATTCTTTTTGGTGTTTGTTTACTTTTAGTAGAACCTAAAAAAGCTGAACCTGTCTACAACTTTTTTGATGGTCTCAATGAGGTTATACTTAAAATGGTAGACGTCATTATGCTTATGGCGCCCTTTGCAGTTTTTGCCTTATTGGCTAATGTAATTGTAACATCAGATGATCCCGCGCTATTAGTTAACCTTTTAAAATACGCCGGCACCGTACTCCTTGGACTTGCACTTATGGTAGGCGTGTATTTATTAGTAGTTAGCTTGTATACCAAAAAACCAATTGGTTTTTTCCTTAAAGGAATTAGCCCTGCTCAACTGTTAGCATTCTCAACCTCATCATCTGCTGCTACCTTACCTGTAACTATGGAGCGTGTGGAGGAACACTTAGGCGTAGAAAAAGAAGTGACTAGTTTTGTATGCCCAGTAGGAGCAACTATTAATATGGATGGCACCAGTTTATATCAAGCGGTGGCCGCTGTTTTCATTTGCCAAGCACTTGATTTTCCGTTGACATTAGGAGCGCAACTTACAATTGTACTTACGGCTACCCTTGCCTCAATTGGCTCGGCAGCGGTGCCAGGTGCCGGCATGGTTATGCTAGTAATTGTATTAGAAAGTATAGGCTTACCCGCAGAGAAATTAGCGATTGGCTTGGCCCTCATTTTTGCAGTTGACCGCCCATTAGACATGTGCCGTACGGTCATTAATGTAACAGGCGATGCTACGGTAGCAATGATTGTAGGAAAAAGTTTTGGCAAACTAGGAAACCCACAAGTAAAAGATTGGGATGATAATTATGGGAAATAAATGATAAGGATGCTAGCAATATAACTAACCAAAGTTCTCCTACACTGCAATCGTTAAATCAAAACATTTAGATTCCCTTTAATTTTTTGAGCACTTCTTTCTTTGTTATCTCAGCACCTACCGCCCAACACATCCATTCCCCTTTTATACAAATTTTAGGACCCCATTAGCCTAGTATGAAATAACTTTATTGGTTCGTGAGAACTATCTACCCCAAACTATTAAAGCTAGTACTATGTTTATGCATAGTATTTGTGTTTATGCCTGCTTTGGCTACTGCACAATCCTATCCATTAAGCGGCACGGTAGTTAACAGCCAAATCCAACCTATCCCCTTTATCAATGTACGCGTAAAAGAATTACAGCGGGGCACACGCACCAATGCCGATGGAAAATTTACCATAATGCTTCCTCCTGGTCGATATGAATTGATACTTAGCGGCTCAGGACACAAAACCCTAAAATCAATTGTTGTAATAAGAAAAAGCAAAATTGAAAAACGTTTTGTTTTACAAGCATCTAATAAAGAAATAAAGACAGTAGTCATATCCAAAAAGAAAAAAGACAGAAGTAAAGAAATTATTAAAAAACTAATAGCCAATAAAAAGGAACTCCAAAAAGGTGCCGGTAGCTACAGCTTTGAAGCATACATAAAAGCAACAGCAGAAGAAAAGAAAAAAATAAAGAAGAAGAAAAAGAACCCCATTATATCCGTAGAAGCTGAAACAAGCGATATAAAAAAAAGCCCTACTAAGGAATTTGCAGAAGTATACCTAGAAGTAACAAAATCATACCCTAACAAAATCAAAGAAAAAAGAACAGGGGTAAACATAAAAGGAAATAAAACAAATTTTTTCTACCTGAGTTGCACGGAGGGAGATTTTAATTTTTATGACAATTTAATTCAAATTAGAGCTTTAGGTAAAACTGCCTTCCTATCCCCTTTTAGCTTCGGTGGCTTAGTGGCCTATCGTTATAAGTACAAAGAGTACTTTTTTAATGAAGGTAAATTTTATCATCGTATACAATTCAAACCTTCTACAACTTCTAATGCCTTATTGCGTGGTGAAGTATTGATACAGGACGATACGTGGGCAATAAAAGAAATAACTGCATCCTTTCCCAATCATCAAACGCCCGAGTATAAAAAATTTACAGTACAAGCTAAGTATGAACATATAAACAATAAGGCTTGGCTGCCGTTGAGCTATGATTTCAACTACCTTACAAGTGCCAAAAAACAAGGTCATTCTTTTGTACAATTTAGCAAGTATAATATCGATACCACTTTTAATAAAAAACACTTTAATACAGAACTAAGTGCGACTAGCATAGAAGCTTATGAGCGAGATTCTAATTTTTGGAATCAAACAAGGCCAGTACCCTTAACCACTGAAGAAATTCAAATTATTCATAAGCGAGACAGCCTTTTTGAAATAACAAACAGCGATAAATACAGAGACAGTATAGAAGCAGATCATAATAAAATTAGAATCTTAAACGTTCTGTGGCACGGACAAGCATCTGAAAATTGGCGTAAGGAACGCTATATGCGTTTCCCTTCTTTAGTACAACTTTGGAATCCTATTGCGATTGGCGGGCCTAGATATGGAGGCTGGTTTAACTATAGTAAAAAGTATAAAGACAAAAAACGATTAAACTTTTCGCCTAAGATTAATTACGGCCCATGGAATAAAGATATTAGAGGAAGCGTAGTAGGCAGTTATCTATTTGATCCTTTTTCAAGAAGCTCCGTAAGTTTTGATATAGGCAGGAGCACTGCCAATCTTTTTTGGAATGATGCTGCTGTAAATTTAATTAGTCGTGTAAATTATTACTTAAAAGATAATGCGACCATTGGCTTTAGAAGAGAGTTGACAAATGGTTTATATATACGCAATACAGTTGAACTTGGCTATCGCAGAAGTATGCACAACCTTAAAATAAATAATTTGATTGATTCTTTATTTTTTGAAAGAGAAGTACAAAAACCAATCTTCTTTGAAAACTACTCTGCATTTTTTAATGAGTTAGAAATATCATACACCCCTGAGCAAAAATATATTCGCGAACCCTATGAAAAAGTAATTCTTGGAAGTCGTTTCCCCACCTTTTATGGAAAATGGCGTAAAGGAATCCCGGGCATACTTAAAAGCATTATTCAATACGACTACATTGAATTTGGCGCACGACAAGAAGTTAACCTGGGTACGATTGGCATAAGTCGCTACAATTTAAAATATGGTAATTTTTTAAAAGAAGTAAATGTGGAACCGGTAGACTATAAGTTTATTGCTCGAGGCAACCCTGGATTCTTTTTTAACCCAATGAACTCATTCCAAGCCATGGATAGCACATTTGCTTTATTTAAAGGTTTTTTAGAAGGGCATTATGTCCATTCTTTTAATGGAGCACTTTTAAATAAAATCCCTCACTTCCATAAACTAAAACTATTTGAATCTGCCGGAGCAGGAATATTAATAGCACCAGAGCGAAACTTACGATACGTAGAAGCTTTTGTAGGATTAGAAAAAAGAGTAACCATATTAAGGCAACCTTTACGCCTTGGCATTTGGGGAGTAGCCAGCTATGCTAATCAATTTAAAAATCCACTGCAACTTAAATTTAGCATTCGTTTTTACAACTTTCAACGAGACTCTTGGAACTAATTATTACAAAACGCACTTCATTAAAAGGAGAAATAATATAATAACATGGCCATTTATCATATCTACGTTATTGAGCTTGATAAAAAAGTTTTTTCTGAAAACAGAAAATTCCGAGAGGCCAATCCACAATTTAATGGCGTGCTTGAATGCTTGTATGTGGGTATGACAAGTAAAACACCACAAGAACGTTTTAAGCAACACAAAACGGGTGCGCGAAGCAAAAAAGGTTTTAAATTATCTGCCAGCATAGTAGAGAAATACGGATTATACATACGATCAAGCTTATCTAGTCACATTAAACCCGTTAGGTCTCGAGCCAGGGCATTAGCATTGGAAAAAGCATTGGGCCTTGAATTAAGAAGAAAAAACTATGCTGTATGGTGGAATTAAAACAAAGCCTCAATTATAAGTAGCTTAAAAATACGTGCTAACCCTTTTTTCTTAATTACTTTACAGTGTGAATCGTTTTGAAGATTTTAAAATAAGAACTCAATTAAAAAATGCACTTGATGATTTAGGCTTTGAGGAGTCTACTCCCATACAAGAAGCTTCTTATACGTCCATTTTGGGTGGAACGGATTTTGTAGGCATTGCCCAAACCGGAACCGGTAAAACCATTGCCTATCTCCTACCCATATTACAGGAGTTAAAATATTCCGAACAAGATCAGCCAAGGGTAATCATACTTGCGCCTACACGTGAGTTAGTTATTCAAATAGTAGAAGAAATAGAAAAATTATGCGCTTACATGACGGTAAGGGTAGCAGGTGTATACGGAGGTAGCAGTAACATTAAAGCGCAAAAAAGAGCCGTAGCAGAAGGCCTGGATATAATAGTAGGGACACCAAGAAGGCTATATGACTTAGCATTATCAAATGTGCTACGTTTAAAATCAATAAAGAAACTTGTAATAGATGAGGTAGATATCATGCTTGATTTTGGCTACAAAACACAGCTCAAAAATATTTTTGAGTACTTACCTAGCAAGAGGCAAAACATTCTATTTTCCGCTACAATGACGAGCTATGTAGATGAATTAATGAGTGAATTTTTAATAAACCCTACTAAAAAAACCATTGCACTTAGCGGCACGCCCTTGGAAAACATTAGTCAGTCATGTTATGCTGCGCCTAATTTTTACACTAAGGCCAATCTGCTCGATTATATACTACAAGATAAAAAAACACACCATAAAGTATTAGTTTTTGTTGGAAGAAAAACAGACGCTGACAGACTAGCTGAAACCTTAAGCTACCAATCAGAAATTGCTGTAATACATGCCAGTAAAGAACAAAATCATAGAACAAATTCTATTGATAGTTTTGAAAACGGCAGTAGCCGAATTTTAATTGCAACCGATGTAATTGCCCGTGGTATAGATATAGAAGATATAAGTACCGTTGTAAGTTTTGATACACCATTCTACTCCGAAAATTATATGCACCGTATAGGTCGTACAGGACGAGCTGGCAAACAAGGTCTATCCTTGCTTTTTTATAATGAGAAAGAAATAACACACAAAGAGGCGATTGAAAATTTAATGAACTACTCAATACCTCAAAATGCATTCCCAGCCGAAGTAGAAATTAGCACTGATCTTACACCTGAAGAAAAGCCAAAAGAAGTAAACCGCCTACAAGAAGAGTTAGATAGCTTAGAAGAGCATTCCGAGCAGGACACCTTTAAAAAACAGCCACCCAAAAACACACGAGCTAAAAGCACTATCAAATCCTACGAAAAAAAGCTTAAGCAGAAATACAAAAAACCAATTAGGCGAGGCGACAAAATCCTGAACACCAAAAGAAAAAACAAGAAGCGTTAATTGCTTACCCTATTGGTAATTGAATCAAACTATAATTATTAGACTCAATATATCATTTAGAGCCTCAAGTAGTTTTACTATTTAATTTAACCTAAGCGCAATTTTGGAGATTAGTAAATCGTACTTTCGTGCTATGCCAAAATTTAAGTTTGACGTTAAAGAGATTGTACAGTATTTGGGTTTTGATAAACTCAATGAAATGCAGGAGCAATCCTTGGATGTAAGCAAGGATAATGGTGACATTTTGCTACTTTCTAAAACAGGAAGTGGTAAAACGGTAGCTTTTCTATTGGCAGTATTAAATCAACTGGAAGACAAGCCTAGAGAAACACAAGCATTAATCATTGTTCCTTCTCGTGAATTAGCACAACAGATTGAGCAAGTATTCCGATCTCTACGAACAGGCTTAAAACTCACAGCCTGCTATGGAGGACACAAACGAGAGATTGAAGAAAATAATTTGATTGACGCGCCGAGTGTGATTGTAGGGACAGCGGGTAGATTATGCGACCATATTCGAAGAGGAAATCTACAACTCGATACAATTCATACTTTAGTCCTAGATGAATTTGATAAATCCTTAGAATTAGGTTTTGAAGAAGAAATGGAATTCATTGTTTCTTCTTTAAAAAATATAAAAAAGCAAATTCTTTGTTCTGCAACTAATATTAAAAAATACCCAAATTTCGTTTCACTCAAAGACCCCTTTGAAGTAAACTTCTTAGAAGAATACATTACGGAGTCGCTGGGTATAGATTATAAGAAAGTAATTTCTCCGAATAAAGACAAAGTGGAAACTTTATATAAATTACTCTGTCATTTTGGAGCGCGCTCTAGTATTATCTTTTGTAATCATAGAGAAAGTGTGGAACGTGTGAGTGAGTTGCTGAAAGAAAAATACATCCAAAATGTTTTTTATCATGGTGCTATTGAGCAACGCGATAGAGATATGAATTTGTTTAAATTTAAAAGTGGCAGTGTGCCGTTTTTAGTTTGTACAGATTTGGCCGCTCGTGGATTAGACATTGCGCATGTGCGCAATATCATACATTATCATTTACCCTTTACCGAAGATACCTTTACGCATCGCAATGGTCGTACAGCTCGTATGGACGCAAGTGGTAGTGTCATTCTAATACAAAGTGAAGAAGAAAAATTTCCCGATTTTGTTCCCGATACGATTGAAACCATTAATCTAGCAGAAGACCCAGACCAACCGGATAAAGCCGAATGGACAACCGTATTTATCCATGCTGGTAAAAAGAACAAAGTAAACAAAGTAGACATTGTTGGTTTCTTTGGCAATCGTGGAGACTTACGAAAAGAAGATATTGGACTAATCGAGGTAAAAGATTTCTTTTCTTTTGTTGCCATTCGCCGTTCTAAGGTTGGACATACGATGCACTTAATTAAAGATCAACGACTCAAAGGCAAAAAGATTAAGATTCAGATTGCGAAGTAGTTTTGAGTTTTTCGTTTTGAGTTTTTAGTTGCTTTTCAAAGGCATTCCTGAATTGCTATTCGTGATCCTAACAATACTTGATTATTTTTGAACTTTATGCAAGTTGACGAATTCTTTTTAGACCGCTTAAGAAATTTACTCCAACAAAAATCTATCCTTTGGGAAGAAAAGAAAATGTTTGGCGGCTACTGCTTTATGGTAGATGACAAAATGTGTTTTGGAACCTATCAAGGTGGCTTAATGGCCAGAGTAAATCCGGATGAGGCCTTAGCACTTACTAAAAAAGAAGGCGCTGAACAAATGACCATGGGGCCAAACAAAAGAATCATGAAAGGTTTCTTACATATTGAACCCGACGCTTATGATTTAGACGAAGATTTAGCGTTCTGGATTGGAAAATGCCTTGAATTTAACCCTTTGGCTAAGCGGAGTAAGAAGCGAAAGAAAAAATAATTAAAGCCTATAACCCGCTAAGAATAAGCATTTATAAAAAATATTTCATTTTTTTTATTTAATTTGTCCTATTCAAATCAAGCTGTTCGTTATTCTAGTATACAAACAATAAAAACTTAAAAACATGAAAGAATTTATGATGCTGTTTCACAGCGAAAACACAACAAATGATCAAGCACCTTCTCCTGAGCAAATGCAAGCTATGGTTGCACAATGGCAAGAATGGATAGGCGGGATTGCAGGCCAAGGCAAATTTGTATCTACCAATGCTCTTACGCCTGTAGGTGCTACAGTAGACGCCAGTGGCGTGGTTACAGACGGACCTTATGCCGAAGTAAAAGAAATGGTTGGTGGCTATTTAATCTGTAAAACTGATAGTCTGGAAGATGCCATCAAACTAACCGAAGGATGCCCTACTTTAGGCTATGGCGGAAAAGTAGAAGTTCGTGAATTTATGGAGATTCCTGATATGTAACGAACCCTATCAATTGTCAGATTGAGCTTGTCGAAATCTGTCAATTGAATTTGAAAAATTTAGATGTCGCGCTTACAGAAGCTAAGCGCGACATCTTTTTTTTATTTACTTTTATCTCATGTCTCAAGCAGAAAATCTGTTTACAGAATTAATTAGCCAAATCGAAGGCGCAGAATTAGGCCAACTATTTGGCAAAGCATGCGGCAAGCTGAACAAGAAGGCATTTATTATATTTTTTGAAAATGAAATTGTTTTCAAAATTGGTAAAGAAGCAACTGAAGAGCGAAAGCTCAGCATGCCCGAAACAAAAAACTTTGACCCTTCGGGTAAAGGACGAGCAATGAAGGATTGGCTACAAGTGCCTATCACTTATAAAAAGCACTATAAAAAATTATTGGACCTTAGTTTAGAGTTTACCTTCCCTTTAAAACAACAAAATGAATTATCCAGAACAAATAGCAGATCATTTCAAAGGTGTTTATTTCGGTGGCAATTGGACTTGCGCTAATTTAAAAGATCAACTACAAGATGTAGACCTAAAAATGGCTACTGCTCAAATTGAGGATTTGAATACAATTGCTACGCTGGTTTATCACATCCATTATTTCGTCTTAGCACAAACACAAGTCCTCAGTGGAGAGCCCTTAAACGCAAAAGACTCCGAAAGCTTTGAGCACCCGAAGTTCAGCTCGGAAGCGGATTGGCAAGATTGGAAAAAGAGTATTTTTAAAGAGGCAGAAAACTTTATTCAGCTGATTAAAAAATTACCAGAAGAAAAACTTCAAGCTTTTTTTGAAGAAGAAAAATATGGCTCCTACTATAGAAATCTTCAAGGCCTTATTGAACATACACATTATCACTTAGGACAGATTGCTCTTATTAAGAAACTGATTTTGAAACCAACTTATGGATAGGCGACTCATTTTCAATTTCAAAACAGACCTCTCCAACGTAGAGATCCCCAAAGAATTAAACAATCCATTTGAATCGAATGTTCCAGAGGCAGCTCAACGGGCTACCGAAGAACTCCAAACTTATATTGAGCAAGCATCTGAAAAATGGAATTATGATTTCAGCTCTCAAAAAGGAAAAATGTTTGGGGTGTTGGTGGTGCAGCAAGAAAATAAGTCATTGGCATATTTAGGCGCTGTTTCAGGAACTCTAGCCTCTGGTGCCTTAGATAACAAAATGATTCCTAGCATTTTTAATGAGGCACAGAATGATTTATTTATTTCTGAAGGTTTAACAGAGATAGCAAATTTAGGATTAGAAATAAAAGAAAAGAAAGAAGAATCGATAATTCTAAAGCTCAAGGCTAAAAGAAAAGCGCTTTCTATTTCACTTCAGAAAAGACTGTTTGAAGAAACTAGATTTGTAAACCGACTTGGTCAAACTAAAAATGTAATAGAAATATTTAAGGATGGTCAGTATGGTTATCCGCCCTCTGCTACAGGCGAGTGTGCAGCACCAAAATTGTTACATTATGCTTTTGCCAATAAGCTAAAACCCATTGCTTTGGCAGAATTTTGGTGGGGCCAAACGCCCAAAAGCATGCAACGAATCCACAAAGCCTACTACGCTGCTTGTACAGACAAATGCCGTCCTATTTTAGAATTTATTTTAAATAATTCAAATTTATTTAGCGACTCTAAATCAATAAAACAAAGGCCTTAGGCCGCACTAGTCTTTTTTTTTCTAAAAAATATTTACCGAGCTGTCCTATTCATTTATTGCTGTTCGTTATTCTAGTATAAAAAGAATAATTATGAAAAACATATTTGAACAACAAACAGTAAATGAATTAACCGCAAGAATCAACAACTTAAGTGGCAACGAACAAGCTCAATGGGGCAAGATGAACCTTTATCAAATGCTAGTACATTGCGCAGATAATGAGGAAATGATGACGCTAGTAAGAAACTTTAAACCTGTATGGATAGGAAAAATCTTTGGTAAAATGTCTTTAAAAGCAAATATCAAAAACGATAATCCACTAAAGCCAAACAGTCCAACGCACCCAGACCTTAAACCAACAGGCGTTGGCAATATTGAAGAACAAAAACAACGTTGGATAAATACATTAGCTCAATATCCTACAAAAACTGAAGAAGATTATGCTAATTTCAAGCACCCATTTTATGGTAAAATGAATACGGATCAAATTAGCAGATGGGTTTATAAGCATGTTGATCATCACTTAACTCAATTTGGAGTTTAAAATAAAAATTCAACTAAAACTTATCCTTTAAAAAATAAAACAACACATTATGGCACCAAACATTTTAGTAATCGCATTATGCGCTTTGATACCTTTCTTTATCGGCTTCGTCTGGTTTCACCCTAAAACCTTTGGCGGTGACTATTGGAAAAAAGTAAGCGGACTAACTGACGAACAAGGCAAGAAAAAGATCAAGCCAGGACTCATGGCACTCACTCTCTTACTCAACTTCTTTATCGCCTTTGGCATCTTTATCGTAACTGTTCATGGCACACATATATTAGGAATCGTTGGCGGAAATCCTGAATTATTGAAGACGGGAACGGGGCTTGCCTTTATGCGGGAATATGGCAACAATTTTACGAATTGGACACATGGTATCGGTCATGGACTATTCCTGGGAACGCTGGCCTTTGTAGTACCCATTATTGGCTATGTGACCATTTTCGAACATAAGTCATTTCGATACTTTTTGGTTTACACGGGCTACTGGGCAATTTGCCTAACCATTATGTCCTGTATTATCACGCAATACGGCTGGATAAAAGTTTATTAAAAAAAATTATTTAATTTGTCCAATCAAAAAATACTCAATCGTTATAACTATATATAAAACAATCCTGAAATGAATTCAGGATGACAAAAAACAATTAATATGAAAGAATTTATGATGCTTTTTAGAAGCGAAACAGGTAAAGAAGAAGAATTTGCAAATCAACCACCAGAGCAAATGAAAGCTGTAATGGCACGTTGGGATGAGTGGCTAGGCGGTATAGCCGCACAAGATAAATTATTAGGCACCAATGCCTTAAACCATTTGGGTAAAATCGTACAAGCTGATGGTTCTGTAACAGACGGACCTTATGTGGCACTCAAAGAAATGGTTGGTGGCTACACCATGGTAAAAGCCGAAAATTTTGACGAGGCGGTTGCACTTACCAAAGGTTGCCCTATGTTTGACATGGGTGGCACCGTTGAAGTCCGCGACATTATCGTTTACGAGAGATAAATAAAGATTTTAAATTATCTTCATGCCGTAACGCTAAGAGCGTTACGGCTTTTTTATTTATGCAACAAGAACTCCTTCCCAATCTGTTTAAAGACGAGTACAAAAAACTCGTAGCTGTGCTTACAAAAAAGTTTGGCTTACAGCATATTGAAATTGCAGAGGATATTGCGAGTGATACTTTTTTATTGGCCTCAGAAAGTTGGGGCATGAAAGGCACACCCGAAAATCCAACGGCTTGGATATATACCGTGGCTAAAAATAAAACCATTGACGTTTTGCGTAGGAATAAAAACTTTAATAAAAATATAAGTCCGGCTTTACAGCATAGCGCTGAAAAGAGTGAAGAGATCACCTTAGACTTATCTGCACATAATATAGGAGATAGCCAGCTTAAAATGCTGTTCGCCATCTGCAATACGAATATTAAAGAAGAAGCTCAAATAGGGTTGGCTTTGCGCATACTTTGTGGATTTGGGATAGATGAAATTGCATCGGCTTTTTTATCGGAAAAAGAAACAATTAATAAAAGATTATATCGCGCCAAGCAAAAATTAAAAGCAGAAAATATAAAATTAGAACTCCCTGCTTCTGCCGACTTGAACAAAAAGCAATTTGCTGTTTTACGGATTATTTATTTGCTATTTAATGAAGGATATTATTCTAGCACAGCCAATAAAAAAATAAGAAAAGACTTTTGCTTAGAAGCGATGCGCTTGAATCTTCTTTTAATAAATAACAAAACAACCAACACTTCTTCAAGCAATAGTTTAATGGCACTCATGTGTTTTCATGCCTCACGTTTTGAAGCACGTAATTTAGACGAAGGGTTTATCCCTTACGAAAAACAAGATGCTAGTTTGTGGGATAAAGAACTTATTAATAAAGGACAGCAGTACTTATTTCAAGCGCAACAATTTAATGAAATGAATAAGTATATTTTAGAAGCCGTAATAGCACAGGCGCATACAAAAAAAGAGGACAGCCCAGATAAATGGGAAACCATATTGGCCTGCTACAATCGATTGTTACAAATAGAATATTCTCCAATAGCCGCCTTGAATAGAACTTTTGCCATTTCTAAAGCAAAATCAAAAAAGGCAGGTTTTACAGAAGCTAAAAAACTAAAGTTAGAAAAAAGTCATATGTACTACACCCTACTTTCAGAATTGAGCGAAGACGAAAAAGAAAAAACCATTTATTTAGAAAAGGCAATATCATTATGCTCTACTGATTCTGAAGAAGAATTCCTTAAGAGCAAATTAAAAAACCAATTAGATTAAATAATATTAGTTGTTGCTTATTGGCTGACTAGAATGATATAAAAATTAATTATGTTTGACGAATGAAGTTAAACTCCCAAATTTACGCCATTGTTTTTTCTATAATACTAAGCACTTCTTGCAAACCTACGCAACAAATTATAACCCCAGAAAAAAGTCCAAATATCACTGGAATAACCTTGCTATATACTGGGATAGAAAATTTTTCACGCCCCGCATTCCCACTGATAGATGCAGGTGTATTTAATGCTAAAACAGACAAGCTTGCTGAGCAGATTAAAGAAGCACAGATAAGTGCAGTGGAAAGGTATCAAAAAATAGTTTCGAAAGGATTAGCTAAAACTTATAACTGCGAGGTAAAAACGGCCCAGGATATTTATAATACCTCCAATTTTAAAAACTTAGTTGCTCAATATAGAAATGATAGCGCTATGTTTAATTATAACAAATTCACGTTTAACCAATCCTATATAGCACCGCATGAGGTAAATGTATTGGACATGAATAAAGGTAAAATGACAAGGTTCTTGAAATCTAAAAAGAAATACGCACCGAGTATTGCTGAAATATTTAAATATATTGATACTGAGTATCTGGCTATTTCTAGTTCTAAACTTTATATACCTAGAGTAGGAAGTTTTGGGGTGCGCGGCTATATTAAATTAGAAACGAGTTTATACTTATTTGACCGAATGGGCAATATAGTAGCTTCATCATTTCATTATACACCCAACCGAAGGATTACAGGATCCAAATTGCATGAATACACTTCAACCCTAGATTTATTTGATGCCATTTTTGAAACCACTCTAAAAAAAAATCTCTTAAATTATAATCACAGGCGCAAATAAAAAATGCTCCTCGATTGAGGAGCATTTGATTTAAAATTTCGATTTTTCTTAAGCAACTGCTTTATTTACCAAATCTGCCGCTTCAGAAAGCAATACCGCACTTTGTACTTTTAATCCACTTTCGTCAATTAGTTTCTTAGCTTCTTCGGCATTGGTTCCTTGTAATCTTACAATTACTGGTACATTAATTTCTCCTATAGATTGGTATGCATCAATTACACCTTGTGCTACACGATCGCAACGAACAATACCACCAAATATGTTGATTAAAATTGCCTTTACGTTTGGATCTTTCAAAATAATTCTGAAACCAGCTTCAACCGTTTGAGCATTCGCACTACCTCCTACGTCCAAGAAGTTTGCAGGATCTCCGCCGTTTAATTTAATCATATCCATAGTAGCCATTGCTAATCCGGCACCGTTTACCATACAACCCACATTACCATCTAATTTTACATAACTCAAGCCATGCTCATCAGCTGCTACTTCTGCAGGATCTTCTTCACTTTTATCTCTTAACTCAGCAACGTCTTTATGACGAATCAAGCCATTTCCTTCTATACTAAACTTACAATCTACTGCAATGATTTCATCATTAGCAGATTTGAATAATGGATTAATTTCAAGCATCTCACCATTTAAGCCATCATATGCTTTGTATAATTTTGATACAAACTTAGCGCAGTTTTTCATAGCCGTTCCTGTCAATCCTAGATTGAAAGCTATATTACGGGCTTGGAAACCTTGTAAAGAACTTCCTGGTTTAATCCACTCTTTATAAATTAATTCAGGCGTGTTATGCGCCACCTCTTCAATGTCCATTCCACCTTCTGTAGAATACATAATTACATTTTGCTTTTTAGCTCGATCTAAAAGGATAGACAAGTAAAATTCTTTACGCTCGCTAGGACCATCGCCATACATATCTTCTCCCAAGAAAATTTTGTTTACTACTTTACCAGCTTCCCCAGTTTGGATTGTAACTAAGGTATTGCCCAACATATTTGTTGCAGCTCGCTTAGCATCTTCCTCGCTTTTAATTACTTCTACACCATGTTGTTCTGGAGCTTCTTTGTATGTTCCTTTACCACGACCACCTGCATGAATTTGTGCTTTTACTACCACAAATTTTGTGCCTGTGCGTTCAGCAATATCTTTATAAGCTGCTACTGCTTCATCTACTGTTGTACAAGCTATACCATTTTGTACTGGCACATCATATCTCTTTAATAATTCTTTTGCTTGGTATTCGTGTAAGTTCATATTGTAATGTTTATGAGTTTATTTGTTTATTCGTTTAACTATCGCAAAAAGCAATTAGCCGTCGGGTGGCAAATGTAATATGGGTTTAGAAGTTTATAAAGTTTCGAAGGCTTAATTGTTATAATTCCTTAAGCATGCTTTCTACGGTGCAATTCTTTTTTTATAAGATCTAGTTCTCTCGTGGTTTGGCCGGCCACACTCGTATTTTCATTTGCACGGCGCATTAAATAAGGTATAACATCATTTACTGGGCCATAGGGCAAATATTTACATACCGTATACTTTTCCTTAGCAAGGTTAAAAGAAATATTATCGCTCATGCCAAATAGCTGTGAGAAAATTACTTTGGGTGTTTGATTAGATGCCGAGTAATCAGCCATATACTGCGTAGCCAGTTGACAACTTTTTTCATTGTGCGTACCCACAAAAACCGAAACTTCATTTAAATTTTTGAGACAAACTTCTAGCGCAAGATTATAATCAATATCCGTAGCTTCTTTATTAGGTTGTATAGGACTTTCATATCCCATTTGGATTGCACGTTCGCGTTCTTTTTCCATATAGGCTCCGCGTACAATTTTTGCACCAAGTATATAATTATTCTCCTTAGCGTGTTCAATATTTTGCTTTAAAAAAACTAATTTATCATGCCGGTACAATTGGTAGGTATTATAAATATTGGCCCGCTGCGTATTATACTTCTGCATCATTTTTGTAGCTAAGGCATCTACAGGATCTTGTATCCAACTTTCCTCTGCATCAATCAGTATGGCAGTATTATTATTAGTACCCGCTTGGCATATTTTGTCTAATCGTTCTTCTACCCTATTTTTTTCTTCCAGTTCTGCTGAATTTAAATTTTCCTGAAGGTGCATTTTTTGCAATAAGCCATTTCTACTAAAAGCGGTAAGCTTTATACTTATGTAAGATATATAGTTTTTTTGCTTGGCAAATTCAATCGTTTTTATAAATGCGGCAGTGGCTTCATCAAACTCTTCTTCGGTCTCTTTTCCTTCCGCTCCATAATCTAACAAGGAGCCTACCCCATACTCGCTTAGGTTCTTGGCAGTTTCAGCTGCTTCTTCTAAGTTTTCACCACCACAAAACTGCTCATATATTGTATTTTTAATAATCGTTTTTACAAAAGGCAACCACAATAATTTGGGCGTTAGCCATGAACCTACCTTGGTTAAAGTATTGCTAGCCATAGCTTTAAATAACCATTTAGCTTTTTTAAGCTGGATAGGTGTTCTGTAAGCAAATGCGTTTTCGGTATTTTCAAAATTTATCATCCGATTGTCAAATTATGCGCAAATGTAAGCTCGTGGAAAAATACAACTATTGATTTCTTTGCTATTTCTTAATCAAACTTTATATTTACGAAACAAAATATATTAAAGAATGAAAAAGATTTTACTAATTTTATCAGTGTTTGTAGCATTTAATGCAAGCGCTCAACTTAACAATTCTTCGATTGTTACTTCACCAGCTCCTCTAGTTTTTGACTATAATGAGGCGTACTTAGGACCAATTGAAAAAATGACTCCTGTAAATAAGCGCTCTCGTATGATTAGCGGATGGATGTCTTATGTAGATGCAAACTTTATTACTGGATTACAAACAGCAACACTTTACCCTGTTTATCCTGATAGTAACTTATATATCCCTAACGGTAACCCAAATCCATTTAACTGGTACGTACACATGTTAGGTACTTCATTTGATCCTACTTCTCAGAAGTTTTATGATGGTCTTTTAGGCTACGTTCCTCCAGGAGGCGGTCAAATTGAGCCAACTACTTCTTTTACTATCGATAGTATCTTAGTTGTAGGTGTTTACAGAAGAAGAGTAGCTCAAACTGACCAAATGGTTGTTGAGATTGGTCATACTGGAACTTCTAGTTCTACTATTTTACAATATCAAGGAGCTTTTGCTTTTGATAATTTTGGTTTGACAGATAGCATATTACGTTTTGCTACTCCTGAATATGATTGGAATAACAATAAAATGATGAATCCTGATGCTACGATCACTAAAACATTAGATTTAGCGGCAGCTAACGATACGACTGCAAACGGTTTAAATGAATACGCACTTGCTTTACCTTCTCCTTTAGTAATACCTGCAGGAGAAAAAGTTGTAGCAACTGTTCGATTTGTTTCTGGTAGTAATTTCCCATTAGGAACTGATATTGATAGTGCAAACTACTGGTCTCACTACTGTGCTGAGTCTAACGGTATGGACTCTTACGCTACTCCTTATACTGGTGAGTATGTATCTGGTTTAATTGGTGTAACTGGTCAAAGATATAATACGGATCCTGTAGCAGTAAACGGTATGAATTACCTTCCTGCAACATACGCTTATACTGCTCCAGCTGGTTTTGATGAGCCTTATTTCAGTTTCCACGTTGAATGTCCTACTTGTTTACCAATTAGTACTGACGATTTAGCTAAAGAGTTTGGAGCGATTACAATCTATCCTAACCCTGTACAAGATAACTTAAACATTGACATTGCTGATATTAAAACAAACGATGTAAATGTAGCTGTATACTCAATGACTGGTAAAAAACTAGTTAGCGATATGGTTAAGCAAGGTAATACGCAAGTAAACATTGATATCGCTGCACTTCCTATCGGAATTTATGTTGTAGAATTAGAAAGCAATGGTCTTACTTACACTACAAAAATTACTAAGAAATAGTATTTTCTTACATAATATTAAGATGGCGACCATATGGTCGCCATTTTTTATTTACAGATAATCAACACATAACACATATATATAATACTATATTACATATTTTTACTGCTTAGAAATTATCTGATATATTTACCCAACCTTTTCTTTTGAGTATACGTCTTTAGTATGAATTAAGGGAAAAATAGAATTGACAGCCATTTTGAGTCAAATAGAAACAACACAGGAAGTATTTATACAAGGCCTTATTGAAGGCTGTATAAAGCAAGAGCGTTCAGCGCAGGAGAGGTTGTACAAGCATTTTTACCCCAAAATGATGAGTATGGTGAAACGGTATACTAATTATCATCAATATCACCTAGCAGAAGAAATCTTAAATAATGGATTTTTGAAGGTTTTTCAAAAAATAGAAACCTTTGGTCACAAAGGTTCATTTGAAGGATGGGTGCGCCGAATTATCTATCATTCCATTTTTGATCATGTACGTTCTACTACCAAGTACAGAGAAAAAGTAGTATTTGAGGAAAAAGAACAAGCAATACCAGAGATTGCCGTGCAAAAAATGGAGTACGATGATATAATTCAATTAATTCAAAAATTACCAGAGAATACCCGAGTGGTGTTTAATATGTATATAATAGAAGGATTTACCCATAGAGAGATAAGTGAAAAATTAGAAATAAGTGAGGGAACATCTAAATGGCATGTACACGAAGGAAGAAAACAACTAAAAGCAAAAATTGAATCTCGATAAATATCGGAAGCATAAATAAAGTAAAATGAAAAATAATATTTCAATAGACGAACTGGTTCGGCAAGGAGTTGCCAAAGGCGAAGAACCGCAAAATCTAGGCGCGTGGGCCAACATGGAACGCATGCTAGATGGTAAGAATCCTTACCAAAAAGAAGAAGAAGATCGCAAGCGAAGACCTTGGTTGATTCTTTTGCTAGGATTTGCCTTATGCACTACAGCTGTAGTAGGAAGCTACGCATATTTCTTTAGTGGAGACTCACAAAACAATTTAGCTGCAACGCCAGGCAATGCTACTGAGTTTCAAGCTCCTTCTAATCAAGAGAACCTTTCACTTACTAATCAAGAAAGCGACTCCGACGAAATCGTTTCTTTTGAAGAATCCAATAATGAATATAATAATACAGCCTCATCAAATTTAGAATCAGAATTATATGCAAGCAATGCACCTATACAATCAAGTGTAGCACCAAATGAATTTGTAAAAAGAGAAGCTGAACAAGCACAAGGCAGTATTGAGATTGAGGATAGTAATTCAGTTCAAAACTCAAGCTTTGCTGATGAAACTATAGAAGCAAAGAATGATATGGCTCCTAATATTACTGAACCTACTATTGCGAAGCCAACTATTAATCCAACTACAAATAATGTAAAAAAGGAAGTAGCAAAAGAAAAAAATAAAATAGCTAACAAAACAGCTTTAGAAAATAAAAACATTGAACCAACTATTACTGAAAAGTATATGGACACAATGAATGTTACGGAAGTAACTAAAACCTACAAAAGAGACTATGAAGGCAAGAAAAAATTAGTTACAGATTCAATAAAGTATCAAATAGTAGAGGAAAAAGAAAGAGTAGTAGTTAACCCAAGATATGTTGAACTTACTAAAGCACAAGAAGAAGCTGCACAACGTAAAACAGCAATTGCCTCAAACGAACCGATGGTAGCACCGCAGTCAATGAAAACGATGGAAGCAGAAACTGTAGCTAAAAGTAAAAAACCTGAGGTAAGTTTAGAAGCGAATACTCAATCATCTAAAAAGAAAAGAAGCTTTTTCTCCCTATTTAAAAGTGCAGCGCAAAAAGTAAATCAAAAAGGAATTAATATGGCGCACACCCCTATTCCTATTTATACAGGAATGTTTGTAGGACTAAATGCAGCCTTGATTAATACGCCGCACAATTTTGGAGGTTTCCAAGCCGGCTTAACTGCTATGACTCCTTTAAGCAGATTACTAACGTTGCGTACTGAAGCACGTTTTATCCATAAAAACAATAGTGGGTATACCGTTACTGATAATCGTCATGATATTATTTCAACTACAGTAGATGCTACAAGCATATTTAAAACCGACATTTATAAATATCAAATTGATTCAGTATCACGCGGATATAATCTTAAAAACTTTTACTCTTTACAAATGCCTATTTTGTTAAGTGCTAACATTAAAAAGTTTAATGCATATGCTGGATTAAATGTAAACTATGGTTTTAGAATGAATGTAAACAGCACGCAGCGCTCAAACCCTATTACGTATTCTGATACAGTAGAAAATGGTGTAGCGTATACACCACGTGTAAGTAGCACTATGAAATTTACTTCCGATGATTTTGGAAGTAGATTAGGCCTTGGATATACGGTAGGTGGAGCGTACAATTTTAATCCTAATTTATATGTAGACCTTCGCATGAGTAGTCCGTTTTGGGACAATACAAAAGGTGCTGCAAAACAAGAAATTTCAGATGTCTTTTTTAAGATACCAAGTTTTCAATTATCAATTGGCTATAGATTTAGAAAATACAAGCCAGAATAATTAACCGTTCTTCAACTCCACATATCCCCAAAAGAGTCATCTAGCGTAAGCGTGATGGCTCTTTTACTTTTAGATACTAACGCAATAGCTTACTTTTGATACATGGCTAAAAAAACGCTATTTAGAATAAAAGATATTTGCAACGCACTAGAAGAAGTGGCACCATTATCACTCCAAGAAAACTATGATAACTCTGGCTTACTTATTGGCAATCCGAATAAAAGAGTAGCCAAAGTATTGCTAACGTTAGATTGCACTGAAGAGGTACTTAAGGAAGCTAAAAAAAAGAAATGCGGTTTGGTTATAGCACATCACCCAATCATTTTTGGTGGTTTAAAAAAAATAACAAATGAGCATTATGTTGAGCGGATTGTTACCTATGCTATAAAAAATGACATTGCTATATACGCCAGCCATACTAATATGGATAATACTATGGAAGGAGTAAATTTTCAAATTGCTAAAAAGTTAGGTTTAAAAAATATAAGACCACTTTCAGCAAAAGCAAATCAGCTTACAAAGCTTTATACATATGTACCTGAGAAATCTCTTGCGAAAGTAAAAATAGCGCTTTTTGAAGCGGGAGCGGGAGAAATAGGCAACTATGAAAATTGCTCATTTGAAACTAAAGGACAAGGTAGTTTTAAACCAATAAAACTTGCGCAACCTGTAATTGGTAAGAAAG
The DNA here is from genome assembly GCA_937981995.1 of uncultured Chitinophagaceae bacterium. Taxonomy (GTDB): domain Bacteria; phylum Bacteroidota; class Bacteroidia; order Chitinophagales; family Chitinophagaceae; genus JAGNRR01. The sequence goes on along the minus strand of CALJNC010000028.1, from coordinate 38,916 downwards.
GAAAACTATCAGAAATTGCTGAAACCAAACTAGAAGTCATACTTCCAAATCATAAAAAAGCTAAGGTTTTGCAAGCCTTGAATAAAAATCACCCCTACGAAGAGGTAGCCTACGAACTCGTTGAACTAGAAAATCCACAAGAAATAATAGGATCAGGACTCATTGGTGATTTAGACAAAGGCTTGAGTCATAATAACTTACTAAAACTAGTATCAAGCAAGATGAAAGCAAAAGGCGTGCGATACACTAGTAGCCAAGTTAAAACCTTTAAAACCATTGCGCTATGTGGTGGTTCAGGAGCGTTTTTGATAAACAAAGCGCTACATGCAGGCGCGGACGCTTATATTACAGGGGATGTGAAGTATCATGAGTTTTTTGAGGGCGATAATCGACTATCGATTATTGATATTGGCCATTATGAGAGCGAACAATACACTCCACGGCTATTTTATGACATTCTATCAAAAAAAATGCCTACTTTTGCACTCCATTTATCTGAAATAAATACGAATCCAATAAAATACTTCTAATGGCAAGAGTAAGAGAATATAGCATACAAGAACGTTTAGAGTCAATTATTAAACTTCAAAAAATTGATTCTAAATTAGATGAAATCAATAAATTACGCGGTGAACTTCCTATGGAAGTACAAGACCTTGAAGACGAAATAGCGGGTTATCAAACTCGTATTGATAATGTAAATAACAATATTAAAGAAATTGAAGATTACATTAAACAGCGAAAGACAAATGAAAAAGAAGGTCAAGAAGCTCTTAAGAAATATGAGAAGCAACAAAACGATGTGAAAAATAGTCGTGAGTACGAAGCTATCAACAAGCAAATTGAAGCTTGTGAGTTGGATATAAAAGAAGCTGAAAAAGATGTAAAAATGGCTTCGGCTCAAATTGAAGATAGAGAAGTAAAAAAAGGTGAAACTGATGTATTGATAAAGCAGCGCCAAGAAGTACTGAATATCAAAAAAGAAGAGCTAAAAAAGATTGAAGCAGAAACAGAGAAAGAAGAAAAAAGCCTTTCAAAAGAACGTAGAAAAGCTGAAGACGAAGTATTTCCTCGTTTGTTAGTTTCCTACAATAAAATTAGAGGAAGTTTTAGAAACGGATTAGCAGTAGTATCTGTTGAACGTGACTCTTGTGGTGGTTGCCATAGTGCTATCCCACCTCAAAGCCAATCAGAAATTAGATTACGTAAGCGTATGACAATTTGTGAGCATTGTGGCCGCATTTTAGTTGATGAAGAATTAACTGAGAGTATCACAGTATAATAACTAACAAAAAAATTACATACTAAACGGTACCGCCTTGCGGTATCGTTTTTTTTATTTCTATTTTTACGAACGTGCGATTACTTGTAGCCATAGCTTTTATAATTTGTCCGTTTATAACAATGGCCAAGCAACCACATTTTAAGCCAAGCGCTAATTGTGTAGCGGCATATCAAAACTTTATAAGTTTTAAGCTAGGGAATGGTCGCAGCTATTTATCAAAAGAAATCAAGACAGACCCTTACAACCGTTTAATTGTTGTGCTTCAAAACTATGAAGATTTTGTGCAACTAACTTTTGCCGATGACCCCGATCAATATAAAAGAAGAAAAAGCTTAAAAGACAAACGCTTAGCCTTCCTAAATGGTGCAGATAAAAATTCACCTTACTACAGATTAAGCAAAGGAATCATACACTTACAATGGAGCTTAATTCATATTAAGTATAAGGAGAATTGGAAAGCAGCAAACGACTTTAGAAAAGCACACGCTTACTTTAAAGAGAATAAAAAACTGTTCCCCAAATTTAAAGAAACAGATATTTTTTATGGTGCGCAAAAAACAATAATTGGCACCTTGCCCAGCAACTATAAATGGATAACTAATATAATAGGGTTAAAAGGCAATATGAAGCTTGGCATGCAATTATTGAGAAATAGCATTGGGGCAAAATCTAAGCTATTTAAAGACGATGCTATTTTCTATTATATCTTCTTAAATGAAATTGTTTTAAATGATTCTAAAAAAGCATTGCGATTACTAAAAACCTATAATGTAGATACCAAAAACAACTACTTATATACTTTCATGGCGAGTAATCTAATGCTTAATAATTACAGAGCTAAGGAGGTTATCCCAATCATTCAAAATAGAAATAAGAACAAAGGTTATTTACAACCAATCATTTTTGACTATGTATTGGGTGCGGCATACTTGCACCAGTTAGAATACAAAAAAGCAATCCCCTATTTAAAAAAATACTTAAATACCAAGTCTTACTTCTATAAAAAAGATGCGGCACTTAAAATTGCCTTTGCCTATTATTTATCTAATAATACGAAATTAGCCAATTACTATAAAGCTAAAATACCCAATGTAGGCACAAGCATAACAGACATGGACAAACAAGCTCTTAAAACCTACAAGCAAAAAAGGTTTAGCAATAAGAGTTTACTAAAAGCTCGTCTTTTATTTGATGGTGGTTCTTTTAATGCCGCCACTAAAATTTTAGAAAATAATACATTAAAACTTCAACTCTCAACCCTTGAACAACTTGAGTGGAATTATAGATTAGCGCGTGTGTATGACGAAAGCCGAAAAATTCAACCCGCTATTGCCTATTATAAAAAAACACTAACAACACCCAATCCGTCTAATGAATACTACCCTGCTCGTGCCGCATTACAACTTGCCTATATTTATGAAAAATTAAACAAGAAGTCAACGGCTGCTAAATACTTTAATAAAGTATTATCCGTAGAAGGACATGAGTACAAAACTTCATTAGATCATAAAGCAAAATCTGGTCTATTGCGCATTCAGGGCAAATAGGATTACATTTGAACTATGTTGCTCAAGCTATTCATTAAAAACTTTGCAATAATTGATGAGATTGCTCTTTCTTTTGAAAATAACCTAAGTGTAATCACTGGTGAAACTGGTGCTGGTAAATCTATCCTATTAGGCGCATTAGAGCTAATCCTGGGCAAAAGAGCTAATCACTCAGTAATATTAAATAAAGAAGAAAAATGTATTGTAGAAGCAGTTTTTAATGCGTCAGAAAACCAAAAGCTTTCAGATATTTTACTTAAAAATGAAATAGAGGTATACCCCGAATTAATTATTCGCAGAGAGATAAGTCCTAATGGAAGATCAAGAGCTTTTTTAAACGATACCCCGGTAAAAGTTGAGGACTTAGAACAAATTGGAAAGCTTTTAGTAGATATGCATAGGCAGTTTGATAGTTATGAAATTTTACACACCAATGAGCAATTGTATATTATAGATGACTTCTTACAGCTAAACGAAGAAAGGAATAATTATCAAAGCCATTACAAAGAGTATAAAAAATTAGAAACTGATTTAAACTCCAAAAAAGAATTTGCAGTAAAGGCCAAAGCCGAGCAAGATTATTTAGAATTTGTTTGGAATGAACTTAATGATTTAAAAATTGAAAATAATGAAGTAGAAGATTGGAGCACAGAACTCAACCTTTTAGAAAATGCTCAATCCATAAAAGATACCCTTGGCTCCTCGCTGCAGTCCTTATTTAATAATGAACAATCAATTATAAGTGCCCTGCAAACCATATCTAAAGAAATTGGTACCTACACAGCATTGTCTAATGAAATAGAATCAATTTATTCAAGAATACAATCTACAATAGAAGAACTAAAAGACATCTCTACTGAAATAGAAATACAAGAAAGTAATACCAACTCTGATCAAGAAGCATTAAGTATCTTACAAGAAAAGGTAAATCTTGCCAACCACTTAATGCACAAGCACAATGCGAGCAATACCAAGGAATTAATCGCAATTCGAAATCAATTTGAAGAAAAAATAAATGAGATTCATGCTGTAGATATTGACTTGGACAATATTGAAAATAAATTAAATAATACGAGAACAAAGTGCCTTCAACAATCAGAAAAGCTTAGTAAAAAAAGAGTAAGTGGTATTAAAAAATTTAAAAAAGAAATAAATAATATTCTTCCTGATTTAGGATTTACCAATGCCCTATTTGAAGTACAACATTCTTTTGGAGATATGAGCAAGAATGGAATTGATGAAATTCATTTCCTTTTTGATGCAAACAATATTGGGCAGTTACAAGAACTTAAGAAAAGCATAAGTGGTGGCGAAATGAGCCGACTGATGCTAGCCATTAAATCAAGCTTAGCGCATACAAGTAGTATGCCTTGTATGATATTTGATGAGATTGATACAGGAATATCCGGGGAAACGGCCGTTAAAGTAGGTGGCGTACTAAAAACGCTTAGTAACAAGCACCAAGTAATAAGCATTACGCATTTACCGCAAATCGCATCCCAAGCAAACCAACACTTGCATGTATATAAAGAAATGGTGAATAAAAGACAAAGCACTTTAGTGAAATCACTATCTAAAGAAGAACGAATTGAGGAAATTGCTAAAATGCTAAGTGGTAAGCAAAACAGCAAATCCGCTATACTCGCCGCCAAAGAATTATTGGGAAATAATTAAAAGATGCCTATTGCATACATTCCTTCTTATGATGTACTTTAGCATCAGTTAAATTAAAAATTAAATCAATTATGGCTGGCTTATTAGAAGGTAAAAGAGGAATAATTTTTGGAGCGCTTGACGAAAAATCAATGGCGTGGAAAGTAGCAGAAAAATGTTACGAACAAGGCGCAACTTTTACTTTAACCAATGCACCTATTGCATTACGCATGGGACGCATAAATAAATTAGCTGAAAAATGCAACACCAAAGTAATCGGTGCCGATGCTACAAGCATTGAAGACTTAGAAAACTTAATAGACGATAGTGTTGAAACATTAGGAGGTAAACTTGACTTTGTATTACATAGTATAGGCATGAGTCCCAATGTGCGCAAGAAAAAAGAATACACAAATACCAATTATGATTTCTTTCAAAAGACATTAGACATATCTTCTTTATCATTTCATAAGGTGTTACAAACTGCTATGCAGAAAGACGCTTTGAATGAATGGGCATCCGTTCTAGCACTTTCTTATATTGCTGCACAACGTGTTTTTCCTGGCTACAATGATATGGCAGATGCTAAAGCAGTTCTAGAGAGTATCGCTCGAAGCTTTGGATACCACTATGGTTTTAAAAAGAAGGTAAGAGTAAATACAATATCTCAATCTCCTACTCCAACAACTGCTGGTAGTGGTGTAAAAGGTTTTGACGCTTTCTTTAATTATGCCGAGAAAATGTCACCACTTGGTAATGCAAGTGCTGATGAATGTGCAGATTTTTGTATTGCTATGTTTAGCGATCTTACAAGAAAAGTAACCATGCAGAATTTATTCCATGATGGTGGATTCTCATTTACAGGAGTAAGTCAGGAAATTATAGAAGAAATGAGCTAAACTGCAAAGCTGGTTCCACAACCACAAGATTCACTTGCATTTGGATTAGTAAAAGTAAAGCCTCTGGAGTTTAAACCTCCTTGGAAGTCTATTTCTACGTCTACTAAATACATCTCATGGGAAAGCTCCATAGCCATTTCAATACCATTACTTAGAGTAAACAATTTGTCCTTATCATTTTTAGCGTCATACTCTAAAACGTAGGTAAGTCCGCTACAACCACCTCCTTTTACACCTACACGCAAAAAAGGCTTATCCTCAGGACGGTCTGACTTTAAACGCAATAATTCTTCAAGTGCTCCTTGGGTAAACTTAACTGGTAATTTTTCAAGTGTTTCTTGCTCCATAGCTTTATTTATTTAATACCTCGTTTCATTTTTTTCTTAGCAGCCTTTATACTGTCCAATTGTGTTGGATTAATTGTACCCGGCTTATGTATAATAACTTCATCATCAGTTACTTCAATTTCCTCTTCTGCATTTGATACTGCAGCAGACTCCACTTTCTGCTCCGTTTCCTTAGCTTGAGCAGCACGTTTTGCCTTGCAACCAAATAAGGAAACAACGCTAAAAACTAAAATAATAAAACTACTTAGCAACCACAATCTTCTCATTAGATACTAATTTATTATTTACATTAACCTTTACTAAGTAAGTGCCGTTAGCTAAACCGTTTTTATTAAAAGAAAATAAGGATTCTCCTGCAGATACATTTCCGTTTAATACATCTCTTACTTTTTTACCTTGTAAGTCATATACTCCTACATTTAATGCTCCTCCTTCTTTTAAGTTTAGCTTCAAACGCAAGATGTCTAAAACTGGATTAGGAAATACACTTACTTCTTCCTTAGCCTCTTCAATATCTGTATTAGCTACAGGCCAAGCACCTATTTCAATCTTAGAAATATAATTGCGCCAAGTATGATTACTTACAGCATACATACCAAAACCCCATACTGTAGGAGTTGTTGCATTATGCTCCCTTGTAATACCTGTATAATCACCCCAACGAGTTGTACCATTTGACACACCATAACTTGCATAGCTAATCCCTGTATTCAACTCTTCATGGTTTGATATATTCATATTGTGATCTACAAAAATTGAGCGTATACCTGGATTTAAACTAAGCGAAGAATAATTAAACACTATTAATGCTGATTGCTCATACTGTGACCAACCCATGGCTGCAACAGATGGAAACGCGCAATCAACACCTGGTATAGATATTAACTTATTTTGACTTACCCAATTGTTACCATTCTTAGTAAAACGATTATAGTTTATTGCTACATAGTTACCAGGACCATTACTATGAAAAACAAAATGCACGGTGCCATTGATATACATAGCAGACATTCCACGCATGTCTCCTGTATTTAAATCTACATTCGTACCGGGCTGAACTCCATCAGCTGGTTGCGTATAAGTTGGTACATTAATTATTTCATTAAGTACTGTAGGATTACCTGTAACCTTCCCATCAATCGTATACATTCTTACATAGCTTGCTGAGTTTGTATTTCTGGTAGCAATCAAATGCATTTTATCTCCATAATTATCATCTAGGCCATGACCTGCAGGCACTATTGTAAATGGATCTCCTTCAATATCAAACCAAACGGTTGCAGAAGGTTGTGCCCCTGCAAAACAAGCAGCTTTATCAATCTGAAAAATTGCACTTTCAACGAAAGTTGAATTATTGGAAGGTAAGTTTCTAAATAAATTACCTGTGATAAATAAATCACTAGCAGATACTGCCATTTTAGGATAATCAAACCAAGTATCATACTGGTATGAAGGACCAATTACCTCTCTTAAGTTTGCCTTAAAACTATAATAATGGTACGCTCCCGTAGGGTCACTTGTTTGAGAAAACGCTACAAGAAAACGATTATCAGCGGTACCTCTATCACATACTTGCGTAAAAACAATAAAACGATCAAAATCAGTATCATAATGTACTAAAGGATCGCACATATCAGTTTTTGAAGTTATTGGATTCCAAAACAATGGAAACGTTTGAATATTTGTACCATTGGTACCATTTGAATTATATACTCGAAGCGAACTATTCACAGCCGCAATTATTTGACCATTTTCATTAATCGCAATTGTATTGTCAGAAGGTGTTCCTTGATTACTCAATGCATTAAAACCAAACGTTTTTACTGGATCAATAGAAGCAGTAGTTTTATTTGATGTACCACTTGGTTGCACTGCTGCCGCTCTCTTTATACTGCGTAAGCTATCCTTATAAGCAGCTAAATATTCTTGATGCTGGCTTTTGTTTACTTTGTTTCCTAAGGCTTTAAATTCAGGCATCAAATCCACATCGGCAGCAGCCGGTTGAAAGGTGCCCAAATAAGTACCATTATTTATAATTCGCTTTGCATCCCCTCCATCTACTGGACTTTCTTGCCCCTTTACTTGGAAACTTATAAGTAGTATCAAGCTTAGACCAAGTAATTTAAAATTCTGTATCATATATATAAATGTATTGTCTCAAATATACATTAGACGATTATCTAAACCTTATCATACGCCGCCCTTAATATATATCTAACGAATATGACATTCCCATTACAATACTATATCGTTTATTTGCAAATAAGCAAATATGAAAACTTTTGACATTCCAATAAATTACCGATCAGAGCTAGTTTCGGCTATTAATCATAAACGAAAAAACGATGATAAGCTTAAAAAAGACTTTACACCAACGCTTATAAAAATTGGGAGATTGGAATTTAAAATTGCACGCCATTTTGGTTTTTGCTACGGAGTAGAAAATGCAATTGAAATTGCATTTAAAACAGTGGAAGCAAACCCCAACAAACGAATTTTCTTATTAAGCGAAATGATACATAACCCGCAGGTAAATGAAGACCTCATTAAAAACGGTGTTCGTTTTATACAAGATACACTTGGTAACCCGTATATAGATTGGACTGAAATTAGCGAAGACGATATTGTAATTATTCCAGCTTTTGGAACTACAAAAGAAACCAATGAACTATTAAAAGAAAAAGGTATCAACCCAATTCAATACAATACAACGTGTCCTTTTGTAGAAAAAGTATGGAAACGTGGTAGCCAAATAGGAAACAAAGGTTACTCATTAATCTTACATGGCAAACCACAGCATGAAGAAACGCGCGCAACTTTTTCGCAATGCGCAAGCGAAGCTCCTACCCTAATTATTAAAAACTTACAAGAGGCCAAAAATCTTAGAAAGTATATCAAGCAAGAGGCAAGCCAACAAGATTTTCAAAAAGAATTTAAGGACCGATACACAACTGGTTTTAGTATTGAGAAAGACTTGCAAAAAATTGGTGTAATAAACCAAACTACCATGCTAGCCGAAGACACTCAGGAAATAGCCAATTATTTAAAAGGCATAATTAGCGAAGTACATAATTCTTCAGATGAAGATATAAAAATTCATTTTGCGGATACGCGAGACACCCTATGCTATGCCACAAATGATAATCAAAGCGCAGTAAAAGGGATGTTGCAAACCGAAGCAGATTTAGCAATTGTAATTGGAGGATACAACAGTTCTAACACTTCACATTTAGTAGAACTATGCGAGGAAAAACTTCCTACATATTACATAAAAGATGGAAGCGAAATAAAAGATGAAAAGACCATTCATCACTTTGATTTTCATAATAAAAAAATGATAGAAACTACTGACTACTTAGCTGCAGGAAAACAAAAGATACTAATTACTGCAGGCGCCTCATGTCCTGATGCTATTGTGGAATCAGTAATAAAAAGAGTAGTAGAAATTCATGGCGAGCATTACAATTTGGAAACTATTCTTAAGCAGTTAAATTAATAATCCAAGATTTAATCAACTCTATTTGACCCGGAATATCTAATTGGGAATTATCTAACTCACGAGCATCTTCAGCTTTTTTGAGTGGGTTATATTCTCGTGTACTATCTATTCGATCACGGTGCAAAAGATTAGTTTCAACATCTTCTTTTGATACACCAGCTCCTTTAGCTTGCAATTCATCGTAGCGCCTTTGCACACGTATTTCTTGAGAAGCATAAAGAAATATTTTAAGTTCAGCTTGAGGAAAAACAACTGTTCCTATATCTCTACCATCCATAACTACACCTTTATCTATACCAAAAGCCTGTTGCTGCTTCACGCAAAAATCTCGTACTACAGGCAAGGCAGCTACTTCACTTACAACATTAGAAATGCGCATGGTGCGTATAGCATCCTCAATATCAATATTATTAAGACGCATACGTTGATTTACAAATTTTAAACGAACCTGCGCAAGCTCCTTATCTAAGTCTTGATTGTCTTTTGAGATTTGAATTTTATTTTCAAGAAAAAAATAAGCAACTGCTCTATACATTGCGCCACTATCAATATAAATATAGCCTAGTTCTTTAGCCAAGGCTTTGGCCAACGAACTTTTGCCAGTAGAGGACAAACCGTCAATTGCAATATTTATTTTATTTAGCAAGCTTTGTCTTTTTTTGTTTTACATGAGCATCTAAAACCGCAATAGCTACCATATTTACAATTTGCCTAACTGTACTTCCTAATTGTAATACATGCACTGATTTTTTTAACCCTAAAATAATGGGCCCTATTGTTTCCCTATCTCCCATTTCAAGCTGTAAGTTATATGCAATATTCCCGGCCGAAAGATTTGGAAAAATTAATACATTGGGGCTAGCATTTACAAGTTCACTAAACGGATAATTCTCTTTTAAAATTTCTTTATTAAATGCAATACTTCCTTGAACCTCTCCTTCCACCTTTAATTTCGGATGTTTTTCATGTAAAATCTGCGTGGCTTTTCTTACTTTTTTTGCCTCTGGCAAATTGCTACTTCCAAAATTAGAATAGGACAACATAGCAACCCTAGGGTCAATATTTAAACTTTTCAAACTTGCACTAGCTTGTAAAGTAATGTCTACTAATTCCTCAGATGAAGGAAATTCTGTTATTGTAGTATCTGCATAACATATGGGTCCTTTTTTAGTAAGCACGGCATACATACCAGAAATTTTTTGAGGCTTAGAAGGATCGGCGGTACTAGGCTCATCAGCCGGGCCTATAATTTCTAATGCGGGTCTTATCGTATCAGGGTATTTCCTTGCTAAACCAGTTATTAGGGCATCAGCTTCACCGGCTTCTAACATCATACACCCAAAATAATTTCGATCTCGCATTATTTTTACTGCTTCATATTTATTGGTGCCTTTCCGCATTCTTTTTTGATAAAACAAATCTCCAAAAGCTTCGCGCTTTTTGCGCATTTTATCTTCCTTAGGATCTATAATTTCTATATCACCTAAATCAATACTGTACTCTTCGGCAAGTTTTATGATGCGCTCTTTATTTCCAAGTAAAATAGGAACGGCAATTTCTTCATCAAAGGCTTGTTGAGCTGCTTTCAATATTTTTACATTCTCGGCTTCAGAAAAAACTACACGTTTTTTATGTTGACGCGCTTTATTCATAATCATACGAAGCACATTATCGTCTTCTCCTAATCGATTTAAAAGCTCTTCCTTATACGCGTCATAATCTTTTATGGGTTCGCGTGCAACGCCACTATCCTCAGCAGCTTTTGCTACTGCTGGTGCTACTGTACTTAATAAGCGAGGGTCCATAGGTTTTGGTATAATATACTCTGGCCCAAATACTAATGCCTTTTGATTGTAAATCATATTCACCGCATCTGGCACACTTTCCTTGGTAAGATCAGCAAGTGCTTTTACAGCAGCTAGTTTCATCTCATCATTAATTTTTGACGCTCGTACATCTAAGGCACCTCTAAAAATATAAGGGAACCCTAAAACATTGTTTACTTGATTAGGGTAATCGCTTCGGCCTGTAGCCATAACAATATCATCCCTAGTTTTAATAGCGGTAGGATAATCTATTTCAGGTATTGGATTAGCTAAAGCAAAAACAATTGGTTTGGCAGCCATTCCTTTGAGCATTTCCGGACTTATTACACCACCTGCAGACAAACCTAATAAAACATCCGCTCCCTTCAAAGCTTCGGTAATGTTCACATTCTCGCCATTAGCAAAAAGTTGCTTTTTACTATCTAAATCTGTTCGTGTCAAAGAAACTAGACCATCTCTATCAAACATGAGGATGTTTTTCTTTTTGACACCCATTTTTACGTACAACTTAGTACATGCAATAGCCGATGCTCCTGCACCACTTACCACCACTTTTATATCCTTAATTTTTTTACCTTGAATTTCTAAGGCATTGAGCAATGCAGCCGATGTAATAATAGCCGTACCATGCTGATCATCATGCATGATAGGGATGTCTAATTCTTCTATTAAACGCTCTTCTATTTCAAAGCTATCAGGAGCTGCTATATCCTCTAAATTAATACCTCCAAAAGTGGGTGCAATTGCTTTAACTACTTTAATAAATTCTTCTACGTCGGTTTCATTTACTTCAATGTCAAACACATCAATATCTGCATATATTTTAAAAAGTAATCCTTTTCCTTCCATTACTGGCTTAGATGCAAGCGCTCCAATATCTCCTAATCCTAAAACTGCGGTACCATTACTTATAACACCTACCAAGTTTCCTTTGGCAGTATACTTATAAGCATCATTGGGTTTTTTTTCTATTTCAAGGCAAGGGTCAGCTACCCCAGGCGAATATGCCAAAGCTAAATCACGTTGTGTTTTAGTTTGCTTTGTAGGTACAACTTCAATTTTACCTGGTCGCCCTTTGCTATGATATTCTAAAGCTTCTTTTTTGGTCAACTTCTTACCCATATGTAAATATTAGAATCGTGAAAATACAATATAACCAATTTGTACTCCATTTTTTAATAAGATAAATAAAACCCAAAATAAATTCTAATAAATTATCATCTCAAAGCTTAAAATATTTATGAAAGCCTTAAGGCACATAAGAATAAAATTTGTCTAACTTTATCGCTTCTTATTATGATTCAACGTATTCAAACAATTTGGTTGTTACTAGCTGCAATGAGTGTGAGCATTGCATACTTCTTTCCTTTTGGCACAGAAAACTTAATTGACCAATACGGACAAGCAGAAAGCAGTTTACTAGCACAAAAAAATTCTATACTAAGTACGCTTTTATTAATAATTGCTATTGAATCAATTGTTACAATTTTTGCATTTAAAAATAGAAAAATACAAAAATGGCTTAGTTTGTCTATAGCAGTCCAATGTATTTTTTGTATTGCTTACATGGTATATATCATCCAATTTGAAAAAAGCAACGCAAATTTTCAATTTGGTATTGCAGCTCCTTTGCTTGCTCTCTTATTTTCGTTTCTCGCATACATTGGCATAAACAAAGATGATAAACTCGTTAAAAATTTAGATAGATTACGTTAATGAAAAGATTTATTCTATTCCTTCTTCCGATATTTCTGTTATCACTTTTAACGCAAAGCTGTAAAGAATCTAGCGTATCAAATGGTGCTTCAATTAAAATGGGCGCCCCTAGTTTAATCGTTACAGAAACTGATTCCACTTATTTAAAAAATACTGTACGGGACATTTCTAAAAAGGAACAAGATGAAGGCGAGATTGCACGAATTATGGTGCAAGTGGATAGCGTAAAGGTTGCTGAGGAATTGGCTGAATTTAATGCCGCAGATTCAAACATAACTGGTTTTACGATTGACTTTGGCGACTGTAAAATCATTTTTGAAAACTTAGGTGCAAAACAACTTACGGAACAAAATGCAAAGGAAAGCCGTAGCGTATCTTACTTGGTTACAAGTGGTGATTTATCTAAGATGAAGCTTAAGGTCGTTGGGCTTAAAGATGTCACAATAAAAGAACGCATTTACACTAAACTTAAAGTAGCTAATCAAAAAGAAGAGTATCTTTTAAAAACTCTAGGACGCAAGATATCTGACTGGTTTCCATTGGCAGGAAATTCTAATATTTTTGCTGCATTGGGGGATAATAGTTTTCAGTTTAACAACCTAACCAATCAAAAATTAAAATTAGCATTGGATAAAGAGTTGCGCGCTAAAAATGTAAAAGAAACTAAAATACAAGAATGGATGCAGCGTATAAAAAACACAACTGATTATACAGATGCTCCTTGTAAGTTATATGTTTCTTCAGCTCAATTTAGAATAAGAGGAAAAACTAATAAAGGATCAGTAAACAAATTAATACAGTTTGATATTGTTGAGTAAAAGCTAGAGGTCTTTTACCATTTTATAATGTGGAATTTCCACTTCTAAAAACTCCTCTCCTACTTTTTTATACCCTTGCTTTTCATAAAATCCTTGTGCAACTTTTCTTGCGTGCAATTCTATTTTTTCATACCCATTCTCTTTAGCCCATAGCTCGGCATACTTTACTAGTTGCTTCCCTTTACCTTTTCCTTGGTGCATTTTATATGTTGCCATTTGGCGCAGCTTAAGTGCCTTATTGTCGATTTTTACTAACTGTAAGCAGGTCACAATCTCATCTTGTTCATATCCTATGAAATGTAACTGACTCTGTTCTGAAAGTAAATCTTCTTTATATAAATGCAGGCCTAAAGGAAGACGTAATTCCTGCTGACGCAGTGCATACATCTGTAAAACCCAGGGTGAATTAAAGCTTACATTTTTACATTCCATAAAGTAAAAGTACTTTAATATTTATAGTTACAACTTGTGGTAAAATTTGTCAAAATTTGCCAATGGCAGATGTGGATTTATTTGTGGATAATTATTTGCCTCAAGCCCCTATTTTACTATATTTCACAGATTTACTAGCCTAGCCCGAAATAGCATTTTACCCGCCATTTTTTGTACCTTTGAATCTCCTGAAAAGGGAGCCCTAAACTATAAAAATTAGCATGAGCGAAGAAGCAAAAAAACCTGGATATGACGCCGGGAGTATACAAGTATTAGAAGGATTAGAAGCTGTAAGAAAAAGACCTGCCATGTACATTGGCGATGTGGGTGTAAAAGGAATGCACCACTTGGTTTATGAGGTAGTTGATAACTCAATTGATGAAGCCTTAGCTGGTCATTGTAGTACAATTGAAGTACATATATTAGAAGACAATTCTATATCGGTACAAGATGATGGACGTGGTATTCCTACTGCAATGCACCCTAAAGAAAAACGATCTGCACTGGAAGTAGTAATGACGGTATTGCATGCCGGTGGTAAGTTTGATAAAGACTCATATAAAGTATCGGGTGGACTGCATGGTGTAGGGGTAAGTTGTGTAAATGCATTGAGTAGCGACTTAAAAGTAGAAGTAAATCGTGGTGGTAAAAGTTTTATACAAGAGTATAAAACGGGTATCCCTCAATATGCTGTAAAGGAAGTAGGCACATCAGAAACTTCTGGTACCAAGGTTACCTTTAAACCAGATTATACAATCTTTACTGAGAAAATTTACAAGTATGATATCCTAGCAGCACGTTTGCGTGAGCTTTCTTTTTTAAATAAAGGAATAAAAATTACGCTGGTAGACGAAAGAGAAAAAGATGACAATGGAGATTTTTTAAAAGAAGAATTTTTTAGTGAAGGAGGTATATCTGAATTCATACAATTGTTAGACAAAAATAGTAACCGCGAGTCCTTAATAGCTCAACCAATCTATGCCGAAAAATTAGATGAAGCTAGTAACGTATGGGTTGAGGTTGCTGTACAATATAATCAATCTTATAGTGAGAATATTTTTTCTTACGTAAATAATATCAATACCATTGAAGGTGGTACCCACGTTCAAGGTTTTAGAAGAGCTATCTCAAGAGTATTTAAACAATACGGAGATCGTAATAAATTATTTGAAAAAGCAAAAGTAGATATTACAGGTGATGATTTTAGAGAAGGTATCTCTGCTATTATTTCGGTAAAAGTTCCTGAACCACAGTTTGAAGGTCAAACAAAAACGAAACTTGGTAATAGTGAAGTGTCTAAAGTAGTTGACAACTCTATTGCGAAAGTTTTAGAGGCCTTTTTAGAAGAAAACCCTAAAGACTCTAAGGTTATTATTGAAAAAGTAATTTTGGCCGCACAGGCAAGAACTGCAGCTCGTAAAGCAAGAGAGTTAGTGCAACGAAAAACAGTACTTACAGGAAGCGGCTTGCCAGGTAAACTAGCTGATTGCTCAGATAAAGACCCTGCAAAATGTGAGCTTTACCTTGTGGAGGGTGATTCAGCAGGTGGAACGGCTAAGCAAGGTCGTAACAGGAAATACCAAGCTATTTTGCCTTTACGTGGTAAAATATTAAATGTAGAAAAGGCAATGGAGCACAAGGTGTTTCAAAACGAGGAGATAAAAAATATTTATACCGGTTTGGGTGTAACCGTGGGTACTGAAGAAGATAGCAAAGCCTTAAACATGGCAAAACTGCGTTATCACAAACTCATTATAATGACGGATGCCGATATTGATGGTAGCCACATTGCTACCTTGATACTTACTTTCCTATACAGATATATGAAAGATTTAATAGATCAAGGTTTTGTATACATAGCGCAACCACCGCTTTACTTAATTAAAAAAGGGAAACAAGCGGAGTATGCATATAATGAAGAAGAGCGCGAGGCCATTACAGATAAATTAGGCGGTGGAGATAAAATAGGCCTTCAAAGATATAAGGGTCTTGGTGAGATGAACGCGGAGCAACTTTGGGAAACAACCATGAACCCTGAAACTAGAATATTGAAACGTGTTACAATTGAAAATGCTGCTGAAGCTGATAGAGTATTTTCTATGCTAATGGGCGATGAAGTACCACCACGTAGAGAGTTTATTGAGAAGCATGCTAAGTATGCGAATATTGATGTGTAATTAGAATGCTTCTTTAAATTTAGGAACTCCCTTTTTAGGGAGTTTTTTTCTGCCGTAAACAAAAGTCTAGTTAAATATGTCAACTCGTCCTAAAAGCTAAAATGAAATTCAAGGATATTTATTTACTACTTGTTGAACGTCAAGACTTTACAAAAAACAAAATAAACATAAACTGCTGGTAATCAACGATATATGTTTTTTATTTATATATTGGCACAATAGTTGTCTATCAAGTGTTTATGAAAAAAATACTGCTACTACTTTTAACAACGACTTTGGGCTTTACAGGATTTGCCCAAACTCCTTACAACCCGTATACTCAAAATATTCATTTCTTACCGGAGCCAAACCAGAGTGGGATTAATAATTGTGGACCCATTGATGCCATTTTTACTATTGGATTGACAACCCAAGATGACGCAACAGATTGGGTTAACAATCCAATGATTGTAAGAATATGTGTTACGGGATTAGTCATAAATTCTTCTTCTGTTGCCGATGCCGTTTACGGCAGTTACTCTAACTTCTTTAGCTGGAGTATGGAAGGTGACTCATGTTTTGTTGGTGTTCAAAATGACACACTGCATGGAACGGGTTCGGATTTATTTAATATTCACCCAGATGCAACCGGGCTTATAGGCGTTAAATTAATTATTCCAAACGACTTAGCCGTTCCTTCACTTGTTGGTGTTGATGTATCATTAATTGTACCATCTTATATGAGTACGTTTAATGTAATATCAGATGATCCAGAATCTTCTTACACTCAAAATTATATAGGTCATACTACAGTAAGTGGATCATTATTTAATGACCCTGCTATTGGAGATAATCCTTTTGGAGCACTAATAGGAACACCAAGCAACACAAATATGTATGTAAATGTTATAGACTCTGCAACTAGTTTAGTGGAGGGAACAAGTATGATACCTAGCAATGGAAACTATCTTGTTGACTCACTTAGTGTGAATACAACTTACATAGTTCAATTAAGCACAAACCAAGGCGTAAAAGGTCAAACTCCTCCACCTGTTCAACTTCCTCCAAACTGGACCTTTGCTGATGAAGATTGTTGTGACAGCTCAGCAAGCGATGGTATACCTAATGGTACCTTAGAAAATATTCAAGCAACTACCTGTCCGATAGAAAATGCCAACTTTGGAATTTCCAATGCAATTCCATTGCCAGTAGATCTTACATCTTTTACAGTATCAGAAATTAATTGTACCTCATTTTTAAATTGGATAAGTAGAAACGAAGAAAATGTTTCTCATTATGAAATTTTAAGAAAAGAAGCCAATTCCAAAAGTTTTAAAACCATTAAAAAAATCGAAGTACAGAAGCAACAAGCTAATCTTAAAACATACACTTTTTCAGATAAGTTAATTGATGATAATAATGATAGTTACGCTTATCAACTTAAAATTGTAGATTTAGATAACCGAGCTTCATTCTCAGCAATCAAAGCAATAAATATTAGCTGTAACGATTTAAGTATTAATGGAAGTTTAGCGCCTAATCCGGCTACCAATGAAATTAATTTCCATTACCACAATTCATATCAAGCATCCGACATAGCTATCTCTATTTTAGATGTTTCGGGCCAATTGTTACACTCTGATATAAGAGAAATAAAGAACGGTATAAATAGCCTCAATATAAGTTTAGTAAACTACCCTAAAGGGTATTACTTATTAAATTATAATGATTTAGAAAATAAGCACAAAGGCACTTTACAATTTATAATTAAATAAATAACAATGTTACTTAAGAGGCCACATTTTATGTGGCCTCTTTTATTATACAATCCTTAGCGTTACATAAATCGCTATAATTGCAATTACTAAGGCCTCGTTTTATCATTAAAAAATAACTGATAATGATATACTTCCTAAATATTCAATTTATTTCCCGATTGAAACATTCATTCCTAAAATCAATAATTACTTTTATAGTTAAGTTTCAATTGAATAAGTGAATGACCCACAAGACATACGCGATGGACGTTTTATAATTACGGCTATTAATGGACAGCAAACCTTTAAGTCTTTTTTACTAGGGCATAATATTGCCGTGGGTTCTGCAATTACCATTAATTATAGCCCCAAGTATGCGCAGCTTATAAGTATTACAGTTCGTCAAAAAATACTATCAATACGTACTGAAGATTTTAAAAATATTGAATGCGTACGGATAGCTTAAATAAAATATTACTCGTTGGAAAACCCAATGCTGGTAAAACAAGTTTGTTTAACCAACTTACTGGCTTAAACCAAAAAGTAGGCAATTACTCAGGTGTAACCATTGAGGTATTAAAAGGTAAATTAGGAAGCTCAGAAATCATTGACATTCCGGGTTTACAATCATTAAATACCAGCTCGCCAGAAGAGGTGATTTCAAAAAAAGAAATTATCAAAGCAGCAAGCATGCAGCAAACCATTGTATTTGTAGCCAATGCAATGCAGCTATTTGATAGCTTACATTTATTTTCGCAAATAGCCGACTTACAAACGCCTACGATATTTGCAATCAATTTTATAGATGAAGCAAACAAGAACAAACTAACGATTGATAAGGAAGGACTAGAAAAAAAAATAGGTTGCCCGGTAGCTTTTATAAATTCAAGAAAAGGAGAAGGGATACAGGAGTTAAAAAAGATAATTCAAAATACTAAAACGAGTATACCCAACACAATTTGCAGGAGTAACTATGATGTTATAGATCAGGGACACATTAACAATACCTACATTACTAATTTAGAAAACGCACTTGACATTGCTGATTGGGAGGACGATTATACCAGACGCCAAAAGGTGTTGCTTCCTATTATGAACGCGTATGTAGTCTCTGGCAAAAGCGATACTTACTTACTCAACACATACAAATGGGACAAAATATTGCTTCACCCTATTTGGGGAATGCTTATATTTTTTGCGACTTTGTATATGGTGTTTCAATCTGTATTTTACTTTTCTAGTTTTCCTATGGATTGGATTGATAGTGGTTTTGCATCCCTTTCAGAACTTGCAAGAAATACAATTTCCATTGATTGGTTACAAAACTTAGTAGCCAATGCAATTATTCCTGGCTTAAGCGGTGTGCTCATTTTTATACCACAAATTGCTATTCTTTTTTTCCTTATAAGTGTGTTGGAGCAAATCGGTTATCTCTCACGCATCTCATTTATATCAGATGCTTTTCTTAAAAAATTTGGATTAAGCGGGCACAGCGTTATTCCTTTAGTTTCAAGTTGGGCCTGTGCTATACCAGCTATCATGAGTACAAGAATTATTGAAAATCCCAAAGAGCGACTAACAGCTATTCTTACATTACCCTTAATGACTTGTAGCGCACGCCTACCTGTATATGTAATTTTAATCGCCGTATTATTCCCTGCTAATTCAGGTGCTTTTTTTGGAGTACAGGGTTTGTTTCTTCTTGCCCTATACTTATTAGGTGTAATTGCAACCTTAGTTTTAGCTTGGCTTATAAATAAGTATAGCAAAGTAGAAAGCAACTCCAATTGGGCCTTAGAGCTCCCTATTTTCAGAAAACCAAACTGGAAAAATATTTTTCTAACTGTTTTTAATAAAACGAAAACCTTTGTTTTTCAGGCAGGTAAAATAATATTTATTGTAGGTTTAATTTTATGGTTCCTAGCTAACTGGAGCCCAAAGAGTGAGGCATTTCTAGCACAAAAACAGAAAGAATCCCCTTCCCAAACTATGGAAGCAGTAAAACTTGAATATTCTTACCTAGGTTATACGGGAAAATCGATTGAACCTTTAATTAAGCCGTTAGGTTATGATTGGAAAATTGGTATTGCGCTAGTTGCATCATTTGCAGCCCGTGAAGTTTTTGTAGGTACCCTATCAAGCATTTATAGCATTGAAAATAATGATGAAAAAACAATCGTAAATAAACTGCGTAATGAAACGGATCGCAATGGGAATAAAATGTACGATTGGGCCACAGCACTTTCCTTATTGTTGTTTTATGTTTTTTCCATGCAATGTATGAGCACCCTAGCCATTGTAAAAAAAGAAACAGGCGAATGGAAATATGTGGCATTTCAATTTATTTATATGTTAGTACTAGCTTATGGCTCCGCCTTTATAACCTATCAAATTTTATCATAAAAAAAAGGAGCCACAAATGACTCCTTTTATAAAACGATTTTTAAGTTTACTATTTAGCTGCAGAAATTGCTAGGGTCATTTCTACTTTGTCATAAATCCAATCATCACCTAATGATTCATCATTCTTGTATGACATCCCCCAATCTTTTCTATTAATTACAAACTTTGCATTTGCAGCCATTTTACCATCGCCTAATTCAACTTTGGCAGGAAAACTTAGATTATTTGTTGTCCCATTCATACTTAAATTTCCACTTATTGTATGCGTATTCTCAGCATCGCCTTCTAAAACTTCAGCGCCAGTTATTTCAAATTTTACAGTAGGGTTTACTTCTGCATTAAAAAAATCAGCAGCTAAAAGGTGTCCTTTTAAATCTGCTTTTTTCTTATCAGGTAAACCTTCACTAGTTACTACCATATCATTTAATTTTACGCTTACGATACCCCCTGATACATTTCCTTCATTTATATATATAGCTCCTTCTGAAACAGGAAAATCTCCATTTTGACCATGAGTAGGCGTAGCCCCATAAAATGACACTTTACTTCCTTCTAAAAAAGAGTATGCCTCTCCTGCAGGAATTTCTGATTTCACCTCTTTTGCCCCCGATACGGCTACTTCTTGCCCTTCAGGTGCATTATTACAAGCTGTAAACAGCATGCTTGCTGCTAAAATGGATACATATATATATTTCATAATTGTTTTTATTTAATTCAAAGTAACAAAATTTAAGCCAATTGAACGGGCTAAGTTTTCCACTAATTAATAGCTTCAAAATGTATAATGAATCTATACCCATTGGCAATTTTAAGTTTACATTTGCCTTCTATAATTTAAATTGTTTATGCAAGAGTTTGGTATAAAAAATCCTAAGGCATCATTGAGTGATTTAGGTATACAAGCGTCGATAATTCATTGGAATTTATCTCCGCAGGAATTAACTGATAAGACAGTAGAATTAGGCCAAGGCCAAATTACAAGTCAAGGAGCCTTGGCTGTAAATACAGGAAAGTTTACCGGGCGTTCGCCAATGGATAAGTTTACTGTAAAAGATGATATTACTACTGACACGGTAGATTGGGGTGATATTAATTTTGGAATATCTCCTGAGCATTTTGATAAAATTTATGAGGACATTACAGCCTACTTAGCAAATAAGGAATTGTATGTACGCGATGCATATGCTTGCGCTGATCCAAAACATAGATTAAATATTCGTGTGGTAAATGAAGCACCTTGGGCAAATCTTTTTTGTAATGATTTATTCTTAAGACCAACTGAGGAAGAAGTAAAAACACAAGACCCTGAGTGGGTGATTATACAAGCTCCTAGCTTTATGGCAAACCCTGCATTGCATGGTACGCGCCAAGAAAATTTTACGGTTGTAAACTTTACTAAAAAAATAATCCTTATTGGCGGCACAGCATATACAGGAGAAATGAAAAAAGGAATTTTTGGGGTACTAAACTTCATACTTCCAAATGATAAAAATGTTTTAAGCATGCACTGCTCGGCTAATGAAGGAGCAGATGGCGATGTTTCTTTGTTCTTTGGTTTAAGTGGTACTGGTAAAACTACGTTGAGTGCCGATGTAAAAAGAAAACTAATTGGAGACGATGAACATGGTTGGGATGAAGGTTCTGTATTTAATTTTGAAGGAGGTTGTTATGCTAAATGTATAGACCTTACTGAGGAAAAAGAACCACAGATTTATAACGCAATCAAAGCATCAGCTTTAGTAGAAAATACAAACTTCTTACCGGGTACAAATGAAGTTGATTTTAAAGATTGTACAATCACTCAAAATACAAGAGTTGCCTACCCAATAGATCATATTTTAAATGCTAAGGAACCAAGTGTTGGTGGTAATCCAAAAAACATATTTTTCCTCACTTGTGATGCTTATGGTGTTTTACCTCCTATATCTAAACTTTCTGTAGGTCAGGCTATGTATCACTTTTTAAGTGGTTACACTGCCAAGGTTGCAGGTACTGAAGTTGGTGTTACAGAACCACAAGTTACTTTTTCAGCTTGTTTTGGTAAAGCATTTTTACCTTTACACCCTACTAAGTATGCTGATCTTTTAGGTAAAAAACTTGAAGAGAATCCTGATATCAACGTATGGTTAGTGAACACCGGTTGGAGCGGAGGAAGCTATGGTGTAGGAGAAAGAATGAAACTGAAATATACTCGTGCAATGATTACAGCAGCCATGAATGGTAGCTTAAACGACGTAAAGTATGAAAAGCACCCAATTTATGGTGTAGAAATGCCTACCACTTGTCCTGAAGTGCCTGATGAGCTTTTAATCCCTTCTAATACTTGGAGCGATAAAAAAGAATATCATGCAACAGCAAATAAATTAGCTGACTTGTTCAATAAAAACTTTGAGCAATATAAAAGTGAGGCAAGCGAAGAAATAAAAAATGCTGCGCCTGTAACACTTCAAGACGTATAATTCAACAAGAAGTAACAGAACGAATATATGTACAAAATAAAGTACACCTTTGAAGAGAAAGGTATAGACCCTATAACAATTGAAAACGCAGAAACTGGTTTCAGCGTTTTAGAAATAGCCTTAAAAAATAAAATTGACATTAGTCATAATTGTGGTGGTGTATGCGCCTGCAGTACTTGCCATGTATACATTGACCAAGGCGATCAATTTTTAGAAGAGCTAAGCGATAAAGAAGAAGACTTTATTGATAGAGCGCGCAATCCAAAACTTACATCACGTTTGAGTTGTCAATGCGTATTGAAAGATGGTAGCGGAGAAATTAACGTACACGTACCAGACCAAAGTACAATTTTAGGAGAATAAAAAAAGAACTATATGAATTTTGAACCACCAATAGATTGGAAAGATTATGAAGATATAGCAATCAAGCTATACGAGAAGTTTGGCAATGAAATGTCAGAAGGTAAAATATATAGAGTCCGTTTTACGCAATTAAGAGATTGGGTTTTAGAGATAGAAGGATTTTTAGGTAAAAGAGAAGATTGCAATGAAGGACACCTAGAAATGATACAAAGCAATTGGGTTTACGAATGGAGAGATAACCAAGATTAAAAAAAGATATTGAAGCGAATGTTTAAACATTCGCTTTTTTTATAAAAAGAACAAATTAAGCATATAAGTTTTCATAATTCATTATTTTCACCAAACTACCAATATATATTTAAATGGCATCACCTACAGTACTAATTATCGATGATGAGAAAAGCATAAGAACCGCTCTAAGAGAAATCTTAGAAATGGAGAAAATAAAAGTAGAAGAAGCGCAAGATGGTAAAGAAGGAATCAATTTACTTCTTGCCAAAAAATATGATTGTGCTCTTTGTGATATCAATATGCCCCGACTTGATGGCTTACAGTTATTAGAAAAGGCTAAAAATGAAGGAGTGAGTACTCCTATCATTATGATATCAGGTCATGGTTCAACTGAAGATGCTGTAGATGCTGTTAGAAATGGAGCATTTGATTATATATCTAAGCCACCAGATTTGAATCGTCTATTAATTACTGTGCGTAATGCAATTGATCATGACAATTTAAAGGAGGACAATAAAAAACTTAAGAGAAAAATTAATGGCACACAAGAAATTGTAGGTCAAAGTGATGAAATTTTAAAAGTAAAAGATACCATTGATCGTGTAGCACCAACTGATGCGCGCGTTCTTATACTAGGAGATAACGGTACAGGTAAAGAGTTAATTGCTCGATGGATGCATGAAAAAAGCGAACGAGCAAATGGTCCGTTAATTGAAGTAAATTGTGCAGCTATCCCTTCCGAACTTATTGAATCTGAACTTTTTGGTCATGAAAAAGGATCATTTACAGGAGCGGTAAAACAAAGTATTGGAAAATTTGAGCAAGCAAATGGTGGCACCCTTTTCTTAGATGAAATAGGAGACATGAGTGGGAAAGCACAAGCTAAAGTATTGCGGGCTTTACAAGAAGGCAAGATTACTCGAATTGGTGGCGATAAAGAAATTAGTGTAGATGTACGTGTTGTATCTGCAACAAATAAAAACTTACAGGCCGAAATTGAAAAAGAAACCTTCCGTAAAGATTTATATTTTAGATTAGGTGTAATAGTTATTGAAGTGCCTTCCTTAAATGACCGTAAGGACGATATCCCTTTACTTGTTGAGCACTTTCTAGACGAAATATGTGAAGAGCAAGGGAAAAAGCGAATACAAATTACCAGTGAAGCAGTGGATATGCTTTGTGCAAGAGATTGGCAAGGAAACATTCGGGAGCTTAATAATATCATTCAACGCTTAGTAATATTTGCTGATAATGAGATTACAGCTGAAACTGTAACGAACCACGTATAAGATGGATGATTTTTCGCTAGGCAATGCAATGAATAAAATGCTCGGTGAAAGCCGATGGGGCAAGCGCTATATGGCTATCAGCTTACAAGAAGACTGGGCAGAAATTATGGGAGATACTATAGCTAAGTATACAGGGTCACTTACTTTAGAAAATAAAAAATTAAGTATACAAACTGATATCGCACCATTAAAAAATGAACTTTCATTAAACAAAAAAAGCATAATCGATAAGATTAATGCTTTTTATAAAAAGGAAGTTGTGTTAGAAGTTACAATCCGTTAGTTCATTGCTTGAATGATACCCAAAAAGGAATCTGCACTTAATGCCGCACCACCTATCAATCCTCCATCCACATTTTCTTTGCCAAAAAGTTCAGGAGCATTATCCGGTTTTACACTGCCTCCATATAATATAGATACATTTTCCGCTGCATCGCTACCCCATTTTTCCTCTAGTAATGAGCGTATAAATGCATGCATTTCTTCAGCTTGATCAGCACTTGCCGTTTTGCCGGTACCAATTGCCCATATAGGCTCATACGCTATAATTAAACTTGATGATACAATATCCGCATTCAAATGAAAGAGACTTTCTTCTAATTGCTTTTTCACATAATCATTTTGCTCATTTGCTTCACGTACTTCTAATGGTTCCCCACAGCAAAAGATAGGAATCATTTTAGATGCTAAAACCGCATCTACTTTTTTGTGCAACAGCTCATTACTTTCGTTAAACAATTGACGACGCTCAGAGTGACCTACTATAGCATAGCGAACATTTAAACTCGTAAGCATTTCAGCACTTACCTCTCCTGTATATGCACCTGAATTTTTTTCAGAAATATTTTGAGATCCTAACTGAACTTTTGTTCCTTCATTATCTTCTAATAACTTACTTATACTATCTATACCTGTAAATGGTGGACAAACAACTACGAGTTGATTATACTTCAATTCAAGTTTTTCTTTAAGAATATCTTTTACTAAACTAGCACCTTGGTCCGGTGTTAAGTTCATTTTCCAATTCCCTGCTACTATCTTCTTTCTCATTGGTTTTGTTTGATTTGTTTTTTTAATTCGTTCTTATTTCGAATTAAGTATATCTACAATTTCAGATGTAATGTCCAATTTAGGATTAGAGTACAAATAGGCACCCTCTTCAGTATTCAACATTACAAAATCATATTTTCCATCTTTATTATATTCAGCTACTGCTGCTTCTAAATCTTTTCTAAACTTTTCATTGAAAGCATCTTGATCCTTAAACAATTTGGTACTTAAGTTTTTCTCAAGCTGTTGAAGATTCTTTTGTTTTGCCAATAGATTCTTTTGCATTTTTTCACCTTCTGCCTGTGTCAATCCACCCGTTTGAGCTTTCTTTTGAAAAGCAACCATTTGGTTTTCTAATGATTTTGTTTTGGTTTTTAATTCACCTTCAATTTTTTTTGTTCTTGATTCAAATGATGCCTTTTTTGAAACAAAACGCTTGTAATTTAATTGCAAGGTATCAATATCAACATATGCAATACGTGTTATTGGAACAACAACTTCTACTTTTTTACCAGTAGAATCCGTTTTAGTTACTGTAGTAGCCTTAGGCGCCTTCTTACTAGTACCTTTAAATAATAAAAAGCCAACGCCAATAAGGGCTAAAGAGCTTAAAATGAGTGCTAAGTTTTTCATATTAATTTATATCTGAAAATCGGGCAAATATATTAGTATTACTGCAAGCAATGAAGAAAAGCTGCTATTAAATTCATCCTAAAACGCATAATTAACGCTATATGGCTTGGTATTGCTTACCAGGCATAGAACGCACCATACCGCCCATTTCTAACTGTAAAAGTAGTGTAGAAAGCTTGCTCATAGGTAATTCTGTTCTTACAAATAGCTCGTCAATATGCAAGCTAGTTTCTGTTTGAAGGCTGTCGTACACGATTTTCTCATCATTTGATAGCTCAACAAATAGTTTTCTTTGAGGAGGAGTCACTTTTAAATCCTCATTCCAATTTAAATTGTACAATACATCCGCACCACTGGTTATTAAGTTAGCACGTAAACTTTTTATTAAAAAATTACACCCTTCACTCCGCTTATCACTTACTTTTCCTGGCACACAAAATACATCTCTATTATAAGAATGAGCCAAATTTGCTGTTATCATGGAACCCCCTTTTTTAGGTGTTTCTATTACAATTACAGCATCGCACATCCCGGCCACTATCCTATTACGAGACGGAAAATTTTCTCTATCCGGTTTGGTATTTTGCGGATATTCTGTAAGCAAGCCACCTTGCTCAAGCATATCGCTAGCAATTTTTTTATTTTGAGCTGGGTAAATAGTATCTAAACCCGTGGCCATTACGCCTATGGAATTTAAATTATTATTTAAGGCCGCTCTATGAGCTGTACTATCAATACCGTAAGCTAAACCGCTTACGATTAAAGGATTATAAGGCGCAAGCTCCTCTACAATTTTTTCACAAATTTGCTTTCCGTATTCGCTGCATGATCTTGTACCTATTATAGATATCACCCTTGTATTATGTATTGAATCGTTCCCTTTGTAGTATAAATAAGCAGGTGCATCTATTGCACGTTTTAGCTTGCTTGGATAGTTATCTTTATCAAAAGCTAAGAATTGAATATTGTTTTTAGTTATAAAATCTATTTCCTTGGAGGCTTGGGAAAAATCGCTAAAATTCTTTATCGCATTCCAATGCAGTGTGCCAATAGATTCAACCTCAGTGGCTACTGCGGCAGCCTGCTCAAACACGGTAGTAGCTGAGCCAAAGACGCTAATGAGCTTTTTAGCCCGTACGGTACCAATCCCCTTGATTTGCTGTAAAGCAATCCGATATATTATTTCTTGCTCATTTAATTCCACTGTGTAAAAAAAATATTTTTCATACAAACAAAGCCAATAATTTTGGTATATTTGAGTAACAAGGCCAAAAGAATGAAAAAATTATTTTTACCCATATTAAGCATCGCAATTCTATTTGTATTTGTTATTAATTTTTCTTCATGTGTTAGAGAAAATAATGATCGATTTGCGTATGATGCAAGTTTGGACACTATCCCTCCAGTAATCAGTATTTCAGTACCAGCATTTAATCAATCCTATTTATATGGCAATCATGTAGCTATAGTAGGAACAGTAACTGATCTTGAATCAGCTAAAAATGATATTCATGACCCAGGGTTTAGAAAAGGAGAATTAGGCAGCGTAACAATTGATGTAGACGATTTGACTCACGGCACTAAATTACTTACTAAAGGTTTGCCGGTAGTTGGTAAAGATGGAATCGGATTTAATGAACGTATTGAAATTATTACAGGAAGCGGCACTACCAACTGCCGATTAATCATTGTTGCAAGTGATAATGGTGAAGCCCAACAAACAGTAAGAGATACAGTTCTTTTTACTTATCAATAATAAATAAACAACTAATATAAAAGTGCTAACTTGTTAGCACTTTTTTTTATATAAACTATGAAACACAAATATCAAAAAAGAGTACGATACGGCGAAACGGACCAAATGGGTTTTATGTATTACGGCAATTACTGTATGTACTATGAAATCGCCCGGGCTGAAATGATAAGAGAATTTGGGTACAGTTACAAAGAGCTTGAAGATGATGGAGTGCAGATGCCTATTGTTAAAGTAAATTCCAAATATCTTAGACCAGCTAAATATGATAATTTGATAACGATTGAAACAGAAATAAAGTCTTTGGACCAATTGCCTTTTATCAGCTTCCTACATGAATTTTACAATGAGGAAAATCAACTTATTCATAAAGGAGAAGTAACATTGGTTTTTGTAGATAGCAAAACAGGAAAACGATGTATGCCGCATGAGCGCATGATGAATATCTTAAAAAAAGAATTTAATTCATGATAACAGCTACCATAATTACAATTGGCGATGAATTGCTTATTGGTCAAATAATAGATACTAACTCAGCCTGGATTGCGCAAGAGTTTAATAAAATTGGAATAAAAATAAAAAGACGCATTGCTATTGCTGACAATGAAGCCGAAATTATAGATGCAGTTAAACAAGCTGAAAGCATAAGCGATATTGTAATAATAACAGGTGGCCTAGGACCTACAAATGATGATATAACAAAAGAAGTATTGTGTAAATACTTTGATACAGAATTAAAAACAAATGAACGAATCCTAGAACACATTGAGGCATTCTTTAAAAAACGAAAAAGAGAAATCCTACAAGTAAATTTGGATCAAGCTTTGTTGCCAGAAAAATGCGATGTTCTTTTTAATGATATTGGTACAGCCCCCGGCATGATGTTTTCAGAGAATGACACATTGTACTTTTCTCTTCCTGGTGTACCGTTTGAAATGAAGCATTTAGTTTCCGATAGGATTCTACCCATTCTTTCCGATAAATTTTTGCTAGGCAGCTTGTTACATAAAACCTTGATCACCTCAGGTATGGGGGAATCATTCATTGCCAATAAGCTTATTGATTATGAGGCTGGTTTGCATACTGGCATTAAGCTAGCTTATTTGCCTAACTTTGGTAAAGTAAGGTTGCGCCTCAGCGCAGATGATAAACTAAAGGAAGAGCTAGATGATTCTTTTAAAACTTTAACGGCACTATTAAAAGACATTACTATAAGTACAGAAGATCTTTCTTTAGAACAAATCATTTATAATATGCTTACCGCAAGCGGTCAAAAAATTGCTATCGCTGAAAGCTGTACTGGTGGTAATATAGCTGCCCAAATAGTATCAATGAGTGGAGCATCAACAATTTTTCAAGGATCAACTGTTACATACTCTGTAGAATCAAAACATAACATCCTAGGTATTGCTACTGATATTTTAGATAAGAATGAAGCCGTAAGTAAGGAAGCAGCCAAAGCAATGGCTGAAAAAGTAAAAGAAAAATTCAATGCTGATATTGGCTTATCTACTACAGGCTTTTTAGAAGGTCAGGATCAATATTTCTATGCGGCTGTTAGTACACCTGACACAACAACCTATCATAAATTTAATTTACCCTATGACAGAAAATTAAACTCCAAATATGCTGTATCAGCTACTTTTCAGTTTCTGATTAAAGTACTTCAAAATAAGTGGCAAAAAAAATAGCAGCTAATAGCTGCTATTTTTTATATGATTTTTTGAATGAATTATTTTCTAAGTTTGAAAATATTTTCTCCTTTTGAAGATATTACTTTCAACATATAAATACCATTCACTAAATTTTCTGATAAGTTTACTGTGTGATGAACTGATTTAGATGTTCCTTCTAAAATGGTTTTACCATTAATATCCGTTAGGATATATTGCATCAACTCTGCACTTGGATTATCTATTACAAAATGGTTTACGATTGGATTAGGAGATACTTTAATTGGCAAGTTAGCCCCGCATCTAGCTTCTAATACTTCGCTATACGTAAATTGATTATTCAAGTCTGCTAATTTTAATCTAACAAACGTCTTAGCATAAGGCATCGCAATTGCTGCTTTATACGTCATTTCTATTTGAGAGTTTCCTGAAGCATTAATCACCTTAGCATCCTCAAAGAAAGACCCATCAGGGCTTACTTGAATTGTAAAGTCTTTTGAGTTTTGCTCATTGTGCGTAGTCCAACTCACATTTAATATATTGTTTGACTCACATGAAGTTGAGAAATTTGCTAAATCAACAGGTAATACAGCATTTGGATTAAGAATTAAATTCCAACCACCATTCACCATACCGGCATCTCCACCACTCACATCAATAATCCAAAGTTTCCAAGTACCATTTGCATTAGTTCCGCCAAAAGTAGAGGCCATTGTTGCTGTACCGCTTGCCGCAGGACCAGGATTGTTATATCCAACACCCGGGCCAGGACTATTAAAGCTTACCAGTGCATTATTAGCAGTTGGTTTATACGTGCCATTGGAAGGTAAATCCCATACCCCAACCTGACTAGTGCCTAAGTCACTAATCATGAAGGTAATATCGCTTGCAGGTGCTCCCCACATAGCGTCTTGTAAAAGAATTTTTTGACCAGTAGGTGACTCTAAACATATAGAAACATCAGCCGGAGCCGTATGAGTAAAATTGTTAAGAATAACAGCTACATTGCTTACCGTACCAGTAAAGCCAGCAACGGTAATGTCACTAGAATACACTGAAGCAGGTGCATTGTCAAGCACAGTAATCGCTCCCGTATTGGTATACGTAGCGGACTGAGCGTAGGAATAAGAACCTACAAATAATAGAATAAATAGAATGTACAAATGTTTCATAATACGGCTTTGAACCAAATTTACGTTTTTTTTACATTTTATTCAAAAAGAAATGTGCACTACTTGTTCATTGTAGCTAAAAACTCCGCATTATCCTTGGTATTGCGCATTTGCATGCGAATAAAGTTCATGGCCTCCTCAGAGTTCATATCACCTAAATGCGCACGTAAAATGTTTAATTTTTGGATAACTTCTTTACCATGTAGCAAATCGTCTCTACGGGTAGAAGAAGAAATAATATCAATGGCAGGGTAAATACGCTTATTGGCAAGTTTTCTATCCAACTGAAGCTCCATATTACCCGTTCCTTTAAACTCCTCAAATATTACCTCATCCATTTTACTACCAGTATCAATTAAGGCTGTAGCCAAAATAGTAAGTGATCCTCCATGCTCTACCTTACGAGCAGCACCAAAGAAACGTTTTGGTTTTTGCATAGCATTGGCTTCTACACCACCACTTAATACTTTACCACTTGAAGGTGAGGTTGTATTATGTGCACGAGCTAAACGTGTAATACTATCTAATAGAATGACTACATCATGACCAACTTCTACTAAACGTTTTGCTTTTTCAAGCGCTACTGTTGAAACTTTTACATGCTTATCAGCTGGTTCATCAAATGTTGAAGATATTACCTCAGCATTTACGCTACGCTCCATATCAGTTACCTCCTCAGGTCGCTCATCTACAAGCACAATCATTAAGTAACACTCAGGGTGATTTTTCGCAATTGCGTTAGCCACCTCTTTTAATAAAATTGTTTTACCTGTTTTAGGTTGTGCTACTATCAGTCCACGTTGTCCTTTTCCAATAGGCGAAAATAGATCCATGATACGTGTACTAATATTAGTAGGATCCGTACAAAGGTTCAATTTTTCATAAGGGAATAAAGGCGTTAAATAATCAAAAGGAACACGATCTCTTATATCTTCAGGCTTCTTACCATTAATAGTAAGTACTTCTGTCATGGCAAAATACTTTTCTCCTTCTTTTGGCGGACGCACATTACCCGTAATGGTATCACCAGGCTTTAAACCATACTTTTTTATTTGCGAATGCGATACATATACATCATCCGGCGAACTTAAATAGTTATAATCACTACTACGCAAGAAACCATAACCATCATTCATCATATCCAATACACCTTCAGAATCTACTATTCCATCAAGGTCAATTTTAAACTTAGGTTTTGGCTTGGGTGGCTGCTGCGGTCTTTCGTTTCGTTGTGGTCTATTCTTATCTCCGTCAGCGTTTTTATGCGGTTTTTTATCAAATGGCAATTTGTCTTTAGAAGTGTCTTTATCGTTTCTTACTTGCTTTTCTCTCCTATCGTTACCGTTATTTTTTTCTTTTCTTGCAGGTCGTTCGCTTCGCTGATCATCTTTTTTCTCAGCTTGAGGCTTTGCCTCTTTCTTTTCTGCTTCTGGCTTTTTCTTGGCTTCTTTTTTGTCCTCTAACACTTCTTTTTTCACCTCAGCCTTTTTCTTAGTTGCCTTCTTTTTAGCAGGTGCTTTTTTTGCTTCTGCCTTTTCTTTTGTAGCTGCTTTTTTTGCTACTTTCTTTTTAACAGGTTTTGCTTCTTCCTTTATTTTGGGAGCAGCTGCTGTAGCACCCGAAGTTTGCAATGCTTGCGCATCTAATATTTTATATATTATATCTTGCTTTGATAAACCTTTGATAGGCTTTACATCTAATTTTTTTGCTAAATCTTGCAACTCAGGAACGATCATTTCGTTCAGTTGAATAATGTCATAACTCATGTGTAAATAATATTATTTTGGAATGATTGATACAAGTATCAATTAATTTTTTGAAAGTAAATTTAAGAATGAAGTTGAATAGTATTCAGGGATTGGATACCGTTCTTTCTGATGCAAGGATAACCATATTCTAAGATATTACAAAATCTAATTGTTAAGTGTTTAGCAATAAAAAAGAGCCCCAAACGAGGCTCTTTCTAGTCAAATAAGGTAATTGAATTATTTTACAACTATTTGTTGATTGAGCATTTTACCATTAATATCCATTTTAAGTATATAAATTCCCTTAGCTATTTTTGAAACGTTTATTTGAATTGTACGAGTATCTATGGCAGTAATTTGAGTAATCACTTCTTTCCCTTTTATTGTATAAAGTGTAAGGTCTGAATTTACAATTTCCTCATCAAGTTTTACTTCTAGCATATCACTAACTGGATTAGGAAAAGTCACGCATTTTAACTCTTGAACATCTCTTACAGCACTTGGAAAAGCTGTTTTGAAAGTACTATCTACACTATTTGCCGTGCCAATTGTATTCACAGCGTTTACTCTGTAATGATAGGTTGTATTGGGGCTTAAACCAGTTAAGTTAGCCGTAACTGCATTAGCCGCTCCCATAACTGGATTCGGATTCATTGCTTGTGTACTACCATAAGCAGTTGTCAAACCATATTCAATCGCCACTGCCGTAGAGGCTCCTCTGGCATTTATCATTGCATCAATAGTAGCTGTTACATCAGTTATGCCCGAGGAATTCAATCCACTTATTGATGGCCCTGCAGAAGGAGCTTGAAGAAAGGTTGTAGTAGAATTATTATGCGCATCCCCTCCTGTTCCAAAATCACCATTTGTTGCATTACCTGCTGCTGAGAAAACAACTGAGGTCATTATAGAAAGAGCAGGCGCCGTCCAATCAAAATTCCAAGTTGCCGCGCCAGTAGCCGAGTTTATTACAGCTGCATTGTGAGCCAACTCTTGGGTTCCTGTAAGATTCATACCAGTTCCTGCCGTAAGCGTACCATTATTAACAGTTATATTAAACCCAGATTTATTTGGAGTACCACTATAATTTGAATTAGTAACGGTAACCGTCATGGCATAAGTTTGACCGGCAAAATAACCGGTTGATGGAATGCCCGTTACAGTAACTTGGGTAGCTGGAGTTTTTACATGGCTATGACATGGCGTACAGCTGGAAGTGCTCTTACCAGTAATGCCGTTACTATTGGAACCAAAACTTACATACATCAATGGAAGACAAATAACTAATACTAGATAAAGTACATTTTTCTTTTTCATATTCTTTGATTTATCTTTTAAAGTTAATAAGTAAGAAGTAGTTTATCATGATTGAAATGTCATTTTATTATTAAGTGTGCCAATAGTCCTATAGCTTACTATAAACGTCCAAGCCAAAGAATAATACAAAGTTACTTTAACTCTATTTCATCTATAAATATATAGGCTGGATGGCCTGCACCTGGATGCCATTTGGGTAGTGCTCCGTAATTCCTAGCTTTTACTTTATAGTAAAGCTTAGTGGTTGATCCATTTAAATGTTCCTTGGTATTCACTTTAAATATGGACACATTGTCATCGTCTCTTTTCTTTTTATTTTCTAAAGAAATTGTTTCTATCAAATTCCAATTAAGAGAATCAGAGCTTTCATAAAAAGAAACCTCCGTGGGATAAAAGATCCATGCCCGTTGATCTTGTAAAAAATTTGCCGACAAGGTTTCTACTTCATCCTCACCGGTATATTTTATGACGGCCTCAAAATCTTGCCCTTGATAGCCTTGCCAATCACCGGCTCGCCAATTGGTTTTACCGTTGATACCATCTACCAATCCCATTGGCCCTCCCGCATGATATGTTTTACCATACTTGCTTTTTAAGAACACTTCTTTGTCATCTGGGAGTTTTGTGAAGGTGGCAGTTTGTATTGGAGTTGAATCTCTTCCGTTAGTTACAAAGAAATTTAATTTCGCATTGTCTTTAATTAGAAAGGGATCGATATATCTAATAAAATCACCGTTGTTTATTGAATAAAAAATCATTCTCTGATCGTTGAAGTAATTAAAATACTTTCTTACTTCAGTAGTATCATAGTCATGTTCTAAACCTTCAAAATTCAAAGCCCCATTTAAAAGAAAAGTAGTGTCTCCAGATTCCTCCCAATCATCATCAAGTGGCATGTTGTTTAAAACATTTGTATCCAGATAATAAACATTACTAAACATTCGTTCAAATGTTCGCCTAAAAAAAAATTGATCAAGAGTTTGAATCGTTACAAATTCCTTATCATTAAAACTTCTTTTCACATTACATAAATATGGATTTGCAATAGTAGGAGGCGCCGAGAAACCAATATTTGTTCCGACAAAACATGTCATATCTTTCTCTATTTTTTCATAGGTAATGCTATAATTGATAGAAGAATCAAGATAACTAAAAGAATCAATATTAGACTTAACATTAGTCCCCCAATCAAGATATGTATTAGTATCTATCATCGGGTAATCACAAGAAATTAATTTACCATTACCAGCTTTTATCTTGAAGTCAAATAATGGCTTGTGATAAAGGAAAGATTCTTTGCCCGGACAAATTTGATAAAAACCCAAAGAATTCATTACGTACCAAGCACTCATTTGACCACAATCCTCATTCCCAATTAAGCCGTTTGGCAAATTGGTATAAAAAGAATCAAGGACCAGGTTAATTCGTTTATCATTATGAGCTAAATAAGGATGATTAATATTCATTGAATTTAGTATATGATGACTAGGCTCATTTCCATGAGCATATTGACCGATTAATCCAGTAATATCAGACTGACTTCGTCCCTCAGTTTTATTATTAGCCTTTAATAATTCTCTATGAAAATCAATATTCTTTCCTGTTAAAGCTAAATATTCTTGAAACTCATGCGGCACATAAAAACTATATTGCCAAGAGTTGGCCTCGGTATAATTATTATCTACCAAGTAGGGCGAGAATGGTTCTATGAGTGTTGAGTTTTTTCTTGCACGCATAAAGCCTGTTGTAGGATCATAAACGTTTATCCAATTGTGCGAACGCTTTTCGAAATATTGATAATCTTTTTCTTTACCTAAAGCTTTTGCCATTTGTGCTATACACCAATCGTCGTAGGCATACTCCAAGGTTTTACTCACACTTTCATGGTCGTCCTCGGCGCGCACGTAGCCATAGCGCATATAAGATCTTAGTGCTTCGCTATCTTCTGTGGCAATGCTTTTCATGGCTTCAAATGCTTTCTCGGCATCATAGTCTCGAATGCCTTTGTTATACGCATCCCAAATTACACTCACGGCATGATAGCCAATCATACAATTGGTTTCATTGCTACTTAACTCCCAAACAGGCAAGCGACCACCTTGTTCGTACTGTTTTATAAAGGTCTTGATAAAATCGTTGGTTCGCTTCTTGTCAATAATAGTAAGTAAAGGATGCAATGCACGATAAGTATCCCAAAGAGAGAATACCGTATAATAATCAAACTCACCATTGGTTGTATGAATCTTATCATCGCGCCCTCGGTAACGACCATCATGATCGGAATAAATATTAGGCGCTATCATACAATGGTATAAAGCAGAGTAAAAGATTACTTTTTTATCGTCTTTGCTTTTTTTATAAGCTGGTAATGTTGAGATTGACTCTTTACTCTTATCTGAAACTTGAATCTTACTCAATTCCTTATTCCATTCATCTTGTACCCATTTCTTCGTTTTATTAAAATCCCAATGGGGTATCTCCTCTTCTAAGTTTTTACGTGCGCCTGCCATATCCACGCCACTCAACCCAACTTTCATTTTTACAGTTCGAGTCCCTTTTTTATTTTTTAACTTAATCAATGCTCTTCGACTATTTTGCAAGGAAATTGCATGTGTCTTACTTCCCATTTTTAAAGGTTCATACATAATACGCTCAATTTCTTGTTCAAATTTTATTTCAAAAAATATTTTTTGATTGGTGGCCCATGCTTTAGAATAACGATACCCTCTTATAGTATGCTTATCTACCATGTCCATTTTGCTAGCTAATAATTCGTCGCGGTGTGCTAAGTCAAGCACTACATATTTATCGGCATTTGCCGGAAAAGTATATTTATGAAAACCACAACGACGACTTGTTGTTAGCTCAACACCCACTCTAGTCTGCTCCAAAAAAACTCTGTAATAACCTGCTTCAGCTTTTTCACTAAGGTGCAAAAATTTGCTTTTGTACTGGTAATCATCCAATCGCATTTTACGCGTCACGGGCATTAATAAAATATCACCATAATCACTTACACCCGTGCCGCTTAAATGCGTATGACTAAAACCGTAGATAACACTATCAGAATAATGATAGCCACCACAGCCATCCCAGCTACCATCAATTCGAGTATCAGGGCTTAGCTGACAAAAACCAAAAGGTGCTGTAGCACCGGGGAATGTATGACCATGACCACCCGTTCCGATAAAAGGATTGACATAAGTATGTAAATCTTGCGTATGTGCAATAAAAGGAACGAATACTAAAACGAATACTAAAACGAATAGAAGTTTTTTCACTCCTCTAAAATAGAACTTTTACATTAATTTGAGTGCGGCAAAGGTCTTACGTGCTAATTCCAATAAAGGGGTTGGCCTTACTCCTGCTTTTAAATTTTGCTTGGCAATATTATAGGCAATTCTTATATGCTTGTAATTGGTTTTAAAAACATCTCGCAATCTATAATTAGGATCAAAAATATGTGTCACATCAGATGTAAGTCCGTTTAACTCAAGAATAGAAATATTTTTACCTTCAAATAAATCATCCCAATTGGTGACCCGCAAATCAAAACGACCATAATAAAAACCATCTATCCTACTCACAATATCAGAGAAGACCTCATGCAATGTATCATTAATCCTATGGGATTCATTTATAAATTTAGTTCCTAAGCTATGATTACCAATTTGTTCTAGTAAAACAATTTCTTGCGCCTCAGGAATTTTATTTAAATCCATAAAACTAGCTACTCTATCAATATGTGCTTGGGCCCGTTCATCCACACTCATTAATTGACTAATAGTGGAAGCCCCATTTCCTGTTACCTGCAAAAAACCTTTGGAAGTTATTGAAGTAACATAACCCTTTGGTTCATTGGGAATTTTAGCAAAAAAAATCCCCAATTCCAATGGTGAATTTACCATGTCTTGCAACATATAATCTTCTCCTACGGTTGCATTGTAATTGTCTAAGCCTTCTTCGTTTTTTATTATGGCAATTTTCCGGCCACGCCCACCTATATCAGGTTTTGCTATATAAGGATACGCAAGGTCAATTTGAGGTTTTATAACTTCATAAGGTTCATCCTCGCTTATATAAAACGTTTTAGGTTGCACATCCAAAGGGATAATACCTTGGATTGCCTTTTTACTTTCGCCCATAAAACCACCATCTTCTATTCCGGGATTTACTACGGTAAACCAAGTAGCACATCTTAAACGAATGCCATACCAAATCCAAAAAGGCCAAAAAGGTGCAACCAATAGCCACCAAGGCCAATGCTCATGATGCGGAATCCCTATTTTTTGCAGGAGTCCTTTTCTATTAAAAGAAGAAGCCCGATTCTTAGTAAGAACCGGGGCTTCATTTATGTTATTTGCCTTTGTGGACAATATAAATTATTTAAGGGTAGTAGAAATACTAATGGTTACATCATCGCCAACGGTAGCCATTTTAAAACCGCCACCACCAAGCTTCCAAAAATTACGATCCGCAACAAAAGAACTACTCAATTTTACGCCTCCATTACTTGGTTTTACATACATATTAGTTACTAGTTTTTTAGTAACCCCACGCATGGTAATCTTCCACCATACTTTGTATTTTGTACTTGAAATTTTTTCTACTTTATAAGATTCCATAGTAACGGTTGGAGTCTTTTTTACATTAAAAAACTCTGGCTTGTCCTTTAGGTGCTTATCACGCAATGAACTTCCAGTACTTATACTTGAAACTTTTGCTACTCCTTTTAATGAAATATTCGAGGCATTTTCAGAATCAAATACAGCTTGAATATCCAAAGATTTAAAGCTTCCTTTAACCCATAAGCCAAGGTTTTTAATTTTAAAACTGGCCGCTGAGTTTGAGGCTTTTGAATATTTTGTAGCATTTGCTCCTAAGGCAAAC
>CALJNC010000027.1 GCA_937981995.1 uncultured Chitinophagaceae bacterium | reverse complement strand
AATATGAGCCAAGAGAGTTTTGCTGATTTAATTATAACAAAACTGCTTAGAATAAAGCAAATCCTTGCAAATGACGGCAAAACCGTTATTTCAGAAGGAATGGACGCCAATTTTAGAGATATTATTAATTATGCTGTTTTTGCTCAGATACTTTCTGCGTAATAAGGATATAATTCGGGGTTTATTTGAATAAAAAAGTGCTACTTCACAATTGTCATATGCCTATTGTACGCTGCCTTTGGGCAATAAGCTGCCGTTTCAAAAAAAACTTGAGAAAAAAAACTATTAATTTGGTATTTCTCCACAAGTAAATGTACTTTTGCACTCCTTTAGAAAATAAGGTATAATACTATGTCGCAACGAATCAGAATAAAGTTAAAGTCTTACGATCACAATTTGGTTGATAAATCAGCTGAAAAAATCGCTAAAACAGTAAAGGCAACAGGTGCATTTGTAACTGGTCCATTACCTCTTCCTACTAAGAAGAAGATTTTTACGGTATTGAAATCGCCACACGTTAATAAAAAGGCGCGTGAGCAGTTTGAATTAAGTACACACAAAAGATTATTGGATATATATACCTCTTCTTCTAAAACAGTAGACGCTCTATCAAGATTAGATTTACCGAGCGGTGTAGCAGTAGAGATTAAAGCATAACATACAAACAAATTTTAAGATACAGTTAACCACGCTGAAAGCGTGGCTCTGACGAAAAAAAATTAAAAAATAGGATGAAAGGACTAATTGGAAAAAAAATAGGGATGACTAGCATTTTTACAGATGCTGGAAAACAGATTCCTTGTACAATTATTGAGGCAGGTCCTTGTGTAGTTACACAAGTAAAGACTAAGGACACTGATGGTTATAATTCTTTACAAATTGCTTATGGTGAGAAAAAGGAGAAAAATACTCCAAACGCCATGAAACAGCATTTTGCAAAAGCAAATACCACTGCTAAGAAAGTTGTAAAAGAAATTAGAAATTGTGAGACAGAAGCTGCTTTAGGAGATTCTATCGATTGTGCAATTTTTGAAGAAGGTGAAAAGATTAGTGTGGTAGGAACTTCGAAAGGTAAAGGTTTCCAAGGTGTTGTAAAGCGCCACGGATTTAAAGGTGTGGGTGATGCAACGCATGGTCAGCACAACAGAGGAAGAGCACCAGGGTCAATTGGTGGAGCTTCTTACCCAGCAAAAGTATTCAAAGGAATGCGCATGGGTGGCCGCATGGGTGGTAAAAGAGTTAAAGTACAAGCTTTAGAGATAGTAAAAATATTCCCAGAGAAGAATTACATTTTAGTAAATGGTTCAGTTCCTGGATATAATGGTTCAACAGTATTAATACATAACTAAGATTAAGATGCAGATAGACGTTATAAATAAAGAAGGAAAATCAACAGGACGTTCAGTAGAATTACCTGACAGTGTATTTGGTGCTGAACCAAATGATCACTTGATATATCTTGCAGTAAAACAATTTCGAAATGCGCAACGCTTTGGTAATCACAAAGTTAAAGGGCGTGCTGAAGTTCAAGGTTCAACTAAAAAACTACACCGTCAAAAAGGTACTGGTGGTTCTCGTAAAGGTAATTTACGTAATCCGTTGTACAAAGGTGGTGGAGCAATACATGGTCCAGAACCACATCTTTACACTTTCAAAATGAATAAGAAAGAAAAAGATATGGCACGTGTATCTGCTTTGAGCTATAAAGCAAAAGATAATAAAATCAAGGTAATTGATTCATTAGAGTGGGACGCACCTAAAACTAAAGAAGGTGTTGCTTTATTGAACAATCTTGAATTAACTGGTAAAAGAGTAATGTTTATAGTAGACGGTTTCCGTGACAACTTTTTCTTAAGTGTAAGAAACTTGCCCAAGATGAATGTATGTCAGTTAAGCGATACAAATACACATGATATTGTAAATGCAGATACATTGGTATTTTCTGAAGCTGCCGCTAAGGTATTTTCTGATACACCATCTGATATTGAAGCAGAAGCTGCAGAATAAAAGATAAAAAAGAGAAGTAATGAGACTGAACGAAATATTAAAAAGCCCGATAGTAACAGAGAAGGCGAATGAACAAACTGAAAAGTTTAATCGTTACATGTTTGCATGTGATCGTAGAGCCAATAAGCTTGAGATTAAAAACGCAGTGGAGGATTTTTACGGAGTATCTGTGGAGAATGTAAACACATGTGTAATGCCAGGTAAATTCAAATCACGCTTTACAAAAGAAGGTTTGTTGACAGGTAAAACATCTGCTTATAAAAAAGCAATTGTTACATTGGCAGAAGGAGATACAATAGATTTATACGCATTTTAAAGAAACTAAAAAATGGCATTAAAGAAATATAAACCAATAACGGCCGGTACTCGATGGAGAGTAGGGAACGCTTATACAGAAATTACAACTGATAAGCCGGAACGATCGTTGCTTGAAAAGAAAAAATCAATCGCTGGTCGTAATAGCCAAGGTCGTCGTGTAATGCGTTACCGTGGTGGTGGGCACAGAAAGCACTATCGTATCATTGATTTCAAAAGAAATAAAAATGATATCCAAGCTACTGTAGCAACGATTGAGTACGATCCAAACCGAACAGCATTTATTGCTCTGTTGCACTACGTTGATGGTGAAAAGCGTTACATAATTGCTCCTCAAGGTTTGAGTGTTGGAGATAAAGTTATAAGCGGAGAAAAGGTAGCTCCTGAGTTAGGTCATAACCTACCATTGAAAAATATGCCATTAGGTACTATGATTCATAATGTAGAGTTGCAGCCAAACCAAGGTGGTATACTAGTACGTAGTGCTGGTACATCAGCTCAGCTAAATGCAAAAGAAGATAAATATGCGGTACTTAAAATGCCTTCTGGTGAGTTACGTCGTGTATCTATTAACTGTTGGGCTACAGTAGGTACTGTATCTAACTCTGATCATCAATTACAATCTTATGGTAAGGCAGGGCGCAAGCGTTGGCTAGGTGTAAGACCACGTACACGTGGTGTAGCGATGAATCCGGTGGATCACCCAATGGGTGGTGGTGAAGGTCGTGCTTCTGGTGGGCACCCTCGTTCTCGTACTGGTAAATACGCTAAAGGTGAGAAAACACGTAAGAAGAATAAAGCTTCTAATAAGTTTATCCTTGTACGTAAGAATGGTAAAAAATTATCAAATAAATAATTAAGTAAAAGATATTATAAATGGCAAGATCGATTAAAAAAGGACCCTATATTGAAACCAAGCTTCTGCGTAAAGTAGATAAAATGAATGCTGGTGACGGAAAAAAAGGTGTAATTAAAACTTGGAGCAGACGCTCTACGATTACTCCTGATTTTGTAGGACACACATTTGCAGTGCATAACGGCAATAAGTTTATACCAGTTTATATTACTGAGTATATGGTAGGTCATAAATTAGGTGAATTTTCGCCAACAAGAAACTTTAAAGCTCATAGTGGAAATAAAAGATAAATCATGGAAGCAGTAGCAAGATTAAGAAATTACCCTACGTCACCACGCAAAATGCGTTTATTGGTTGATGTAATAAGAGACATGAAGGTGGATAATGCATTAAACTTTTTGAAGTTTAATTCGCAGCACCCTTCTACACCTCTTGAAAAATTATTGAAAAGTGCCATAGCCAATTGGAAAGCAAAGAACGATAGTGAAGATATTGATGACTTGGTGGTAAAAACAGTATTTGTAGATAGTGGCCGTATGCTAAAAAGAATGTTACCTGCACCGCAGGGACGTGCTTACCGTGTACGTAAAAGAAGTAATCACGTAACAATCGTTGTGGATGTAAAAAATCCAGCGGCCGTTGCAGAGGTTGCTCCAGTTGCAGAAACTGCAGAAGAGAATAACAATAACGAAACTGAAAATAAATAAGTAAATGGGTCAAAAAACAAATCCAATAGGTAATCGTCTCGGAATCATACGTGGTTGGGATAGTAGCTGGTACGGTGATAAGAAAACGT
Source organism: uncultured Chitinophagaceae bacterium (assembly GCA_937981995.1). Lineage (GTDB taxonomy): Bacteria > Bacteroidota > Bacteroidia > Chitinophagales > Chitinophagaceae > JAGNRR01. The sequence continues at coordinate 87,176 of CALJNC010000027.1, read as the reverse complement.
ATGCTCCAAACCTAATCGAAGATAATAAGATTCGTAAGTATCTAAACGCACGTATAAACCGTGGAGGAATTGCTAAAATCGTTATTGAGCGTATGCTTGGTAAGTTGATTGTTACAGTACATACTTCACGCCCTGGTATCATTATTGGTAAAGGAGGACAAGAGGTTGATCGTATTAAAGAAGAGTTGAAGAAATTGACAGGTAAGTCAGATGTTCAAATCAATATTTTTGAGATTCGTCGTCCTGAGCTTGATGCAAACATTGTAGCTGATACTATTGCAAAGCAAATTGAGGGCCGTGTAAATTATAAGCGTGCCATTAAAATGTCTATACAGCAAACTATGCGTATGGGTGCTGAGGGTATCAAGGTAAAAGTAGGTGGTCGTTTGAACGGAGCTGAGATTGCTCGTAGTGAAGAAATGAAAGAAGGCCGTACACCATTACATACTTGGAGAATGGATATTGACTATTGTTCAATGTTTGCTCAAACTGTATATGGTAAAATTGGTATCAAAGTATGGATCTGTAAAGGTGAGGTACTACAAAAAAGAGATTTAAATCCAAACTTTGGATTTGATAAAGATAAGAAAGGTGGCAACCGAGGTGGTGCACGTGGTGGAAACCGCGGCGGCGGACGAGGTGGAAACCGTGGAGGCGGTGGCCCAAGAGGTGGACGCAGAAATGATAAATAAGAGAAAGATTAAAAGAACGAAGTAATGTTACAACCAAAAAGAACAAAACATAGAAAAGCTCAGAAAGGCCGTATTAAGGGAAGCGCAAAGCGTGGAACTACATTGGCATTCGGAACATTTGGTCTAAAAGCATTGGAGCCTAAATGGATTACCAATCGTCAGATCGAGGCGGCACGTCAGTCAATGACACGTCATATGAAAAGAGAAGGTCAAGTATGGATCAGAATTTTTCCTGACAAGCCAATTACTAACAAACCTGCAGAGGTAAGAATGGGTAAGGGTAAAGGTAATTTAGAGTACTATGCAGCAGTTGTAGCTCCAGGTAGAATTATGTTTGAACTTACAGGCGTATCAATGGAAACTGCAAAGGAAGCACTTCGTTTAGGAGCTCAGAAGTTACCGATTAAAACAAAATTTGTAGTTCGTAGAGATTACTCAGAATAATAATAACAAGAAAGAACCGATACAATGGCAAATAATAAGAAACAAGATTTAACGGCTTTGAGCGACGAGGATATCCAAACGGAAATCGTTGAAGCATCTGATCGATTAAAGAAAATGAAATTTAGTCATGCAATTACGCCAATCGAAAACCCAATGGGTATAAAAGATGTACGTAGAAAAATTGCTCGATTAAAAACAGAACAAACTCGCAGAGTAGAACTAAGCTAAAAAAATTAAGAAATGTCTGAAGAAACAACAACAATCGTAAGAGGCCGTAAAAAGTCAAGAATAGGTGTGGTAACAAGCAATAAAATGCAAAAGACCATTACAGTAGCTATTGAGCGTAAAGTAAAGCACCCTTTATACGGAAAATTCGTAAAGAAAACTTCAAAGTTTGCTGCACACGATGAAAAAGATGAGTGTAACATAGGTGATATTGTGCGTATCATGGAAACTCGTCCTTTAAGTAAGAATAAAACTTGGCGCTTAGTAGAAATTATTGAGAGAGCTAAATAATTAATAAGAGAATAAAAATTAATAGAAATGATACAGCAAGAATCTAGATTAGGAGTAGCAGATAATAGCGGTGCTAGAGAAGTACTTTGTATTCGAGTACTTGGGAACTCTGGTCAGCGTTATGCTGGTGTGGGTGATAAGATTGTAGTAAGTATAAAGCATGTAACGCCGGGTGCTGCCCTTAAAAAAGGAACAGTAGCTAAAGCGGTAATCGTACGTACTAAAAAAGAAATTCGTCGTAAAGATGGTTCTTATATCAGTTTTGACGATAACGCAGCGGTAATATTAAATGCTTCTGACGAACCAAGAGGTACTCGTATTTTTGGGCCAGTAGCTCGTGAGTTGCGTGAAGCCGGATATATGAAAATTGTTTCACTAGCGCCAGAGGTGCTTTAATAAATAAAATATTTGAAAATGAGATTTCAACCAAAATATAAAATTAAAAAGGGTGACGAGGTAGTTGTGATAGCAGGTGCTGATAAGGACTTGAACACGCCTAAAAAAGTAATGGAAATCATTGCAGACCAACATCGTCCAAAGGTAAAAGTGGAAGGTGTAGCCATTGCTACAAAACACTTAAAGCCTAATGCGCAAAACCCACAAGGTGCTATCGTTAAAGAAGAAGCTTTTATAGCAATGTCTAACGTAATGCTTTGGGATGCAAAAGCGAGCAGAGGTGCACGTATTACAAAAGAAAGAACAGATAAAGGTGTAAACCGAGTATCTAAAAAATCAAAAGAAGTAATTAAGTAATGAGTACAGAAAAATACATACCAAGATTACAGAAAAAGTATAACGAGGAGGTGATACCTGCTTTAGTTAAGAAATTTGAATTCAAGTCTGTTATGCAAACACCACGTTTGCTAAAGATTTGTATGAATCAAGGAACCAAAGGTTCTGTAGCTGATAAGCGTTTGGTTGATAATGCGCTTGATGAAATGACAAACATTGCCGGTCAAAAAGCAGTGCCTACTTTATCTAAAAAAGATATCTCTAACTTTAAGTTGCGTAAAGGAATGCCCGTAGGTGTTCGTGTAACACTTCGTGGAGAAAGAATGTGGGAATTCTTAGATCGTTTTATCGCAGCAAGTTTACCTCGTGTGCGTGACTTTAAAGGAATAAATCATAAAGCATTTGATGGTAGAGGAAACTATACCTTAGGTGTAACTGAGCAAATCATTTTCCCAGAAATTGATATTGATAAAATAAACAAGATTACAGGTATGGACATCACATTTGTAACCTCTGGTCAAAATAACGAAGAAGCATACGAATTACTTAAAGAATTAGGAATGCCTTTTGATAACATAAACAAAAGCGAAAATTAATAGATACCGATATGGCAAAAGAATCAGTAAAAGCGAGACAACGTAAAAGAGAAAGAATGGTAGCAAAGTATGCTGAGAAGCGTGCGAAGCTTAAGGCAGAAGGAAATTGGGAAGCATTAGATTTGTTACCTAAAAATTCTTCTAAAGTGAGATTAAAAAACCGTTGTGCAATCACAGGTAGAGGTAAAGGTTATATCCGTTATTTCGGTGTATCACGTTTAGTATTCAGAGAAATGGCTTTGGATGGTAAAATACCTGGTGTGAAAAAAGCAAGTTGGTAGTAAAAAATTGAAATGGAATAGTAAGGTGGCCTTACGGCTAAACCAACTAAACAAAAAACAAATAAATAAAAAAACAAATGGTAACAGATCCAATAGCAGATTTTCTAACAAGAATACGTAACGGCCAAATGGCACAGCATCGTATTGTAGAAATACCTGCATCAAATTTGAAAAAGAATATGACCGAAATCCTTTATAAAAAAGGTTATATTTTAAAGTACAAATTTGAAGATGATAATAAACAAGGAATTATAAAGATTGCATTGAAGTACGATCCTATTACAAAAGAGCCAGCTATGCGTGGCTTAGATCGTATAAGCCGTCCAGGTTTACGTAGATATGCAAAACCTTCAGAAATCCGTCGTGTAAAAAATGGTTTAGGTATCGCCATTGTTTCAACTTCAAAAGGTGTAATGACTGATAAAGAGGCAAAAGCAAATAATGTAGGTGGAGAAGTACTTTGCCAAGTATATTAATAACTAGAAGAAATTTAAAAGAAGTAAATTATGTCAAGAATAGGAAAAGCACCCATTGCAATTTTAGATGGCGTTACAATCAAGCAAGATGGTAATATCATTACAGTAAAAGGAGCTAAAGGTGAATTGACTCAAGAAATTTCTCCGGCATTAACGTTAGAGTTAAACGAAGGAGAAGCAGTATTGGTAAGATCAGACGAATCAAAAGATACTCGTGCTAAACACGGTTTATACCGTTCTTTAATAAACAATATGGTGGAAGGTGTAACAAATGGTTATACTAAAACATTAGAATTGGTAGGTGTAGGTTATAAAGCTACTAATCAAGGGAACTTATTAGATTTAGCATTAGGATTTTCACACAATATACTAGTAGAGGTACCTACTGAGATTAAGTTAACTACTGAAACTCAAAAAGGTCAACCACCTCGTGTAATATTAGAAGGAATAGATAAACAATTAATTGGTCAAGTAGCTGCAAAAATTCGTAGCCTACGTAAGCCAGAACCATATAAAGGAAAAGGTGTACGCTACCAAGGTGAATACATTAGACGTAAAGCCGGTAAAGCAGCAGGTGCAGCATAATTAAAATAAATGTAACAGTTATGGGGGATGGAAACTTTAAGTAAACCATACCTAATATACAACTAAACAAAAAAATAAAATGAGTAAATTAGATCCAAAAGTAGTTAGAAGACAAAAGCTGAAATGGCGTGTTCGTTCTAAGATTAGTGGTACAGCAGCAAAGCCTCGTCTTTCTGTATTTAGAAGCAATAAAGGGATATATGCCCAGTTAATCAATGATAAAGAGGGTACTACATTAGCATCGGCTAGTTATCTTGATAAAGACTTGGCAAGCTTTAAAGGTTCTAAGTTAGAGCAAAGCGCTGAAGTTGGTAAAGCAATAGCAGGTAAAGCAAAAGCTGCAGGTATTGAAGTAGTAGTATTTGACAGAGGTGGTTATTTATACCACGGACGTATTAAAGCATTAGCAGAAGCTGCTCGTGAGGGAGGACTTAAATTTTAATTTTTAAAGAAAGAAGATAATGAAACCAAGAGATAATAAACCACAACCAAGAGCTGGAGAAATTGAATTACAAGATAAAGTAGTATCAATCAACCGTGTAGTAAAAACTACAAAAGGTGGACGTACATTTAGTTTTTCTGCACTAGTAGTAGTAGGAAATGGTAACGGAATTGTAGGTCAAGGAATGGGTAAAGCAAAAGAGGTGCAGAAAGCAATTCAAAAAGGAATTGATGATGCAAAGAAAAACTTGCAAACAATTCCTTTACACAAAGGTACCGTACCACATGAGGTGTTCTTGAAAAACGGAGCAGCGCGTGTTTTGATAAAACCAGCTAGCCCTGGTACTGGTGTAATCGCTGGTGGTAGTATGCGTTCAGTTTTAGAGGCTGCAGGTGTTAAAGATGTATTTGCAAAATCATATGGAACAAACAATCCTCAAAATGTGGTGAAAACTACTTTCAAAGCATTAGAAATGATGCGCTCACCAATGAAAGTAGCTAAAGACAGAAACGTTGACTTGAATACCGTTTTTAACGGATAAAAACAAATACAATGGCCAAAGTAAAGATAACACAGATAAAGAGCGCAATTGATCGCTCACAAAGACAAAAAGATACTTTAAAAGCCTTGGGCTTACGAAGAATCAATCATACGGTTGAAAAAGAGGGTACACCTCAAATCATGGGTATGGTAAAAAAAGTAGAACATTTAGTTACAATAGAAAAATAATAAAAGATGAAACTTCATACATTAAGACCCGCTAAAGGCGCGAAGATTAATCCTAAGAAAAGAGTAGGACGTGGACAAGGTTCCGGTAAAGGAGGTACGGCTACGCGTGGTCATAAAGGTGCTAAATCAAGAGCAAACTTTAAGCAAAAGCGTCATAGTGAAGGTGGTCAAATGCCGTTACAGCGTAGATTGCCTAAGCGTGGGTTTAAAAATATTAATCGCATAGATTATAGAACATTCAATTTAGATCAAATTGAAAAAATTGCTGAAAAGTATGAATTGAGCGAATTTACCGCTGAAAATTTGTACATTCACAAATTCATAAACCGTACGGATAAAGTTAAAATTTTAGGTAGAGGAGAAGTAAGCAAAGCATACGCTTTTAAAGTAAATGCTATTACAGAAACTGCTAAAAAAGCGATTGAAGAAAAAGGCGGTTCGGTAGAAATAATTTAGGAATAAGAGGTTGTCACGTTCTAGCGTGATGAATAATATATAGAGATAATGAAAAAGTTTATAAACACCTTAAAGAATATTTGGAGCATTGATGAGCTGCGTAAACGTATTTTATTTACGATTATGCTATTGCTTGTTTATCGTTTAGGAGTACAGATTGTACTACCAGGTATGGATGCGAATGTTTTAGATCAATTAGCACCAGCCGCTACGGATGGTTTATTAGGAATGATCAATATGTTTGCAGGTGGAGCCTTTTCTAAGGCCTCTATTTTTGCATTGGGTATCATGCCATATATCTCTGCTAGTATTGCTATGCAGTTAGCGCAAATTGCAGTTCCTCAAATTCAAAAATTACAAAAAGAAGAAAGTGGCCGTAAGAAGGTTCAAATGTATACTCGTTACCTTACGGTAGTAGTTACCTTGTTCCAGGCTATTGGTTATATCTCTGGTATTTTACGTCCGCAGTACGGAGCAGCTATTATAGACGATACGTTCTTATGGCAAATTACTACGGTAATCGTTCTTGTATCAGGTACCTTGTTTGTAATGTGGTTAGGTGAAAAAATTACTGATAAAGGTATTGGTAATGGTACCTCACTTTTAATCATGGCAGGTATTATTGCTCGTTTCTTCCCATTAACTGCTCAGGAGTGGGCTAGTAAATCAGGAGGTGCTGGTGGTGGTATGTTAATCTTCTTATTAGAGATAGCTATCATGATTGCAGTAATTATGGCTATTGTATTGCTATCGCAAGCAGTACGAAGAATCCCCATTAATTATGCCCGACGAATGGTTGGCGCTTCAAGTGCAAAAGATATTTCTGGAAACCGTGATTTTATTCCTTTGAAAGTAAACAGTGCAGGTGTAATGCCTATCATATTTGCTCAAGCAATCATGTTTATCCCTGGCTTGTTTGGAAACTCTCCAGATGCTGCGCCTTGGTTGAAAAGCTTAGGTGATTATACTTCTATAGGTTATAATTCAATTTACTTCTTTGTAGTAATTGCATTTACTTATTTGTACACGGCTATTATTATCAATCCTCAGCAAATGTCTGATGATTTAAAAAGAAATAACGCATTTATTCCTGGAGTAAAACCAGGTTCTGATACTGCTAACTTTATAGGTATGGTACTAGATCGTATTACATTACCTGGAGCTGTATTTTTAGCGATTATAGGTATTATGCCAGGTATTGCTGCGCTGTTTGGAGTAACGCAAGGCTTTGCACAATTTTATGGTGGTACGTCTATGTTGATTGCTGTACAAGTAATCCTAGATACACTACAGCAAATAGAATCGCACTTATTAATGCGTCATTATGATGGATTAACTGATACTGGTAGAATGGGAGGGCGACAGTCTCGAACAACTCCTACGCAAGTAGCTAACGGCTAATTTTAGCTTTTACAAAATTATTATACTCCTCCAACACCATGATGTTGGAGGATTTTTTTGTTCTGTAGTTAATATTCCATTATACTTCGATTCTCCATACTTTAATTGGTTTAAGTTTTTTGACCTTCTATTTTCCATAAAATCAATTGTGCTTTAAGCGGATTATTCATTCAATTAATTACCCAGAAATTACAATTTTTAATAGCTTGTTATTTATTTTTTTTTATTAAAAAACTAACAAATAATTTTAATCGTTTTCTTTAAATTCGATACCATTATGAACAAAAATATTACTTCGACTTTAGTAATTCTACTAACAACATTTTTAACTTTTAATTCTTTTGCTCAAAGCGATAGCTGTCTTGGTCTTGAACCGCCAAAAGGTTTTGCTATTACGGATAATACCGCTGAGTATTATAGGATTGATGCAATTGATTCTACAACACCGGAGGTTACCTCTTGCCCTATTGTGGTAAATGGTACACCTATTGTAATGAATGGAGAAGGCTCAGCCTATGATCCATTTGCAAATCGATATTATGTTTTTAATAATAGTGATTTGTATTATATAGATTTAGGCGCACCCTGTGACGGTAGTACTAATACTTATTTAGTGCAAGCTAATACCTCAATAGTAGGTACAAGCCAAGGTGCTGAGCTTATTTATGACTCCGCAACCATGACACCCACCTTATGGGTTTTAGATGATAATTTGCCAGCGGGCGTATTACGTAAATTAGATCCTTTAACCGGGAATGAACTATATAATGTAACGATTTCAGGTGCATCAAAATTAGATGGTATCGCTATCGATCCTGCTACAGGAATATTTTACGGTCAGGATGATGATGTGGTTGAGGTTTACAGAATAGACACTGCGACTGGTGTAGCAACTTCATGTTTTAATTTACCTCCTATGGATGGTGAGGCATTGTCTTTTGGATCGGATGGAAGAATGTATACCGAAATGGACAGAGGAGATACTTCAAGAATAATTTGGGCAGCAGAGGTGCCTGCAAATTGTACGAATACAACTTTGCCTGTAACTGCTGTAGCTACTTTTTTAACTACAACGGGTGACGTTGAAAATTTTGGTATGAATGGACCAGCTTGTTTTCTAGAGGCGCCTTTATATGTTTATTTAAATGATTTTACTGGTAAGGTTTATCCTGATTATAATGAACTTATTTGGGAAACAGCTATTGAAAAGAATCATAGTTATTTTATTTTAGAAAGAAATACAGGTGCAAAGTACGAGCAAATAGCAATTATCCCTTCTCAAGCAAATGGAGGAAATTCTAACGAGCCTTTAGATTATTCATTTAGAGATATCAATCCTTCATCAGTAAATTATTATAGATTAACATCTGTTGATTTAGATGGTAAAGAAAAAAGACATTCTGTTGTATTGTTAAATAGAACCGTAATGAGCTCAATAAATATTTATCCTAATCCAACGGATAATGTGCTGAATGTACAGGTTGCACAAGAGGATTTAGAAGATATTAAAATTAAAATTGTTGATCTACAAGGTAGAGAATTATATAACTCAGGCTGGATTACGAATGACGGCCTTATTAAGAAAGAAATTAATCTTTCTAATTTTAGCGCTGGCTTTTATCTATTAAATATGACTAATGAGCAAGGGTTTAATTTAGTAAAAGAGATAATTAAAAAATAAAATACTATCTAGCCAATAATTAACTAGATCCTAAGTTTATTATTCTCCCACGCTTTTAGGCGTGGGAGTTTTTATTTGTACGTATTGTATTTTTTTAATCAAGCCTTCGTTTTATATTTAATCATGAAACCCTTTTTATGAAAACGAAACTTCTAATATTCCTCTTAGTATTTTTACCTTTTGCAATGTTGGCTTTGCCAGAAAATGAAGTTGTAAAAATTAAACGTTTTAAAGGAAAAAATTATGAAATGCTTAGAGGATTTCCCCGTACCAAAATAAAAAGAGGTAAGCATGGATCTGTTAAATTGTTGCCGTTTTCTTTTGATTTAGGGCTTGGTGAATCCACTACCTATCTTTTAGATTTTTATCAAAGTAGAAAAAAGACTATTGAAATAGCTTTGTCAACCAATGGTGGGGGCGGTAAAGTTTATATGCCACTTTATGCTTTATTAGATTCAAATTATAAGTTTATTGACATTGCAAATCCAAGTGATGGTGGAATGGTAATGCAGGATTTAATACAAATTAACCCGAATATAAAATATCTTCTGATAACCAGTGTGCCTCAATTTCATGGCAAGAAACGCCTTAACAATATAAGAGTTTCAAACAGGGAATACGTTGTACTTGATAATGCTATTTTGACTGATTCATCTAAGGTGCCTCCCAACTCAAGTACTTCTGTTATTACTGACTCTAGCAAGCTCTTAAAAATGATTGTACCTACAAAACTATCAACTAGAGCGTACAAGAAAGAACATGGTGTTTATTTTGGATTTGGAATAAATACCGGAGGTGAACGGGTAGCTATTAACTCTTATGGTGACGATTATAAAGCGGGTGGTGGTGTTCAATTTCATATTGGTTATACCAAACCATTATTTCATAGTGATTTTGTAGGAAGGGTATTGATAGGAACCAGTTATCAAGGACATAAAGAAGATTCAGCTTGTTTAAAGGGAACTTATATGGATTACAATTTGACGTTTCAAACAGAATATATAAATGTAGGAGGAGGGTTTCGTCATGAGTTTAATTCTAGTATTCAAAACGAACAAGGAGTCTTATTTGACTTTAAAGGTAAATTGAGGCCAATGGCCTTAGTTGAGGTTAGACTTAGTACGTTAATGAATTTAAACCTTCATTACATCCCAGGTGTTTTTACAACTACAAATAATGAAAACTTCAAAGCCAATCGGTTTGGTTTTAGTTGGAATTTCAACTTTGGCGGAGTTACGTTTTAGAAAAAATGGTTGCTTTATAAATAAAAAATACCCTTTAAACATTAACGTTTAAAGGGTAATAGTAGCGAGACCGAGATTTGAACTCGGGACCTCAGCATTATGAGTGCTGCGCTCTAACCAACTGAGCTACCTCGCCTTCACTGCGCACCGGCGAGCAGGCTCGCCATTGCACTTTTAATATGTTCCGGCGAGTAGGCTCGCTTGAGAACATTTCCTTTCGGAAGGAGTGCAAATGTAATTAATCATGATGATATTTTTCGCCATTTAATATAGAAAATGCACGATAAATTTGCTCGCTTATCAAAAGCTTTACTATTCGGTGGGGCATGGTTAGTTTAGATAAGGATAGCGTATAGTTTGCTCTTTTTCTAAGCTCTTCTGAAGGTCCAAATGCTCCTGCTATGAGTATAATTACTTTCGTTCTATTGGCTATCTGCCATTGGTTTATTTGCTCAGCAAACTGCACAGATCTTAACTCTTTGCCGCGTTCATCTAATAATACTATAAAGTCATTGGTTTGAATCTGCTTTTCTATTAATTGCCACTCTTTTTTCTTTATTTCCTCAATGGATGTTTTGTTTGATGCAAGCTTACTATTATCAATACATTTTATTTCAAATGAAGAATAACGATTAATCCTTTGTTCATAATCCCTGATAGACTCTTGAAAGTCATTTTTACCAGGTTTTTCTATAGTCCAAAGTTGAATTTTCATAGTTTATACAAAGGTGCATCGCTACAAGCAGTAAATGAAAAAGAGCCTAGATAAATCTAGACTCTTTTCGTGACCGCGTCAGGATTCAAACCTGAAACCTCCTGAGCCGTAATCAGGTGCGCTATTCAGTTGCGCCACGCGGCCATTAAGGTGTGCAAATATAATTTCTTTTATGAAAGAGAACCAAATTTAACTAGCATTATTCCTACACTCATTCAATATTTTATCAATCTTTTCAGGGGTAAGATGTTCTTTATAAAACTTACCCATTTGCATCATGGGAGCATAGCCGCACGCACCTAAGCATTCTACAGGCTTCAATGTAAATAGGCCATCAGCTGATGTTTCACCTGCTTCTATATCTAATTTCTTTTTTATATGATCTATAATGTCATCACTGCCTTGTACCATACAAGGTCCTGTTTGACATACTTCTAAAACATATTTGCCTACAGGCTTTAAGTTAAACATAGTGTAGAAACTAGCTACTTCATATACTTCAATAGGTTCAATAGAAAGTAGTTCTGCTACAACATCCATTTGTTCAACACTTAATGAATTATTTCCTTGCTCTTGTACTAAGTGCAAGGCAGGTAGCAAAGCACTTTTTTGTTTCCCTTCTGGGTACTTTGTAGTAAGTGCTTTTATTTCTGTTTTTAAATTATCTGTAAACATGTATTTTTTCTTTATGATCTTTTGATACTTCTATGTTCCTCGTAACCTTGTAATTTATTTTATTAGCTATGCTTAAAGTTAAGCATCTAGTTCTCCAGCAATTAAGTTTAAACTACTCATAGTTACAACGGCATCTGACAACATAGCCCCTTGAATCATTTCAGGGAAGGCTTGGTAATAAATAAAGCATGGTCTACGGAAATGTAAACGATAAGGCGTACGACCGCCATCGCTAATAAGGTAAAAACCAAGTTCACCATTGCCACCTTCTACGGCGCTATATACTTCTCCTTTCGGAATATCTGTTTCGCCCATTACAATTTTGAAGTGGTAGATTAATGCTTCCATACTTGTATATACCTCAGCTTTCTCGGGCAAATAAAAATCTGGTACATCGGCATGATAAACAGTTGGGTCAAGCGGAGCAATTTTTTCAAGTGCTTGTTCTATGATACGCACGCTTTGCCAAATCTCAGCATTGCGTACAAGGTATCTGTCATAGGTGTCGCCGGTTTGACCTACAGGTACATCAAATTCAAAATCCTCATAGCTTGAATACGGGTGAGAAGTACGTATATCATAATCAACTCCACAAGCCCTTAAATTAGGACCAGTAAAACCATAATTTATCGCACGCTCGGCACTTATGGCACCGGCATCTATGGTACGATCCATAAAAATTTTATTTCTTGAAAGCAAGGTTTCAAATTCCTTCATAGCCTTAGGAAAGGTCTTAAGGAAGTTATCTAGCTTATTCCAAGCGGTATCAGAAAAGTTACGTTCAAAGCCGCCAATACGACCCATATTGGTAGTTAAACGAGAGCCACAGATTTCCTCAAAGATTTCATAAATAAGCTCTCTAAATTCAAATACATATACAAAGCCCGTTAAGGCTCCCGTATCCACACCAATAACAGAATTACATACTAGGTGATCTGCTATACGAGAAAGTTCCATTACAATTACACGCATGTAATCTACACGTTTTGGCAATTCAATTTTCGCCAATTTTTCCATGGTCATATGCCATCCCATATTATTAATAGGAGAGGAACAATAGTTTAATCGATCAGTAAGGGTTGTTATTTGATAAAACGGACGGTGCTCAGCCAGTTTTTCAAAAGCTCTATGAATATATCCTACCGTAGGTACCGCACTTACAATACGCTCACCATCCATTTCCAATATGTTTTGGAATACACCATGCGTTGCTGGGTGCGTTGGCCCCAAATTCATCGTGTAGGTTTTCTTATTTATACCTCCATCAGGTAAGGGAATATTGTTTTTGCTTTCTATACTTTCAATCATCTTTTATTCGTTTTATCGTCCAAACATTTCGTCATCCTTATCAATCCTCGTTTGATCTTCTAATGGGTATTCTTTACGCAGAGGAAAATAATCCATCTCATCTACATTCATTATTCTTATAAGATTGGGATGTCCTACAAAGTTTACTCCAAAAAAATCATATGCCTCACGCTCCAACCAATTAGCGGTAGAGTAAATAGCACTTGCTGTATACACATCTGGTTTCTTAATGTCAGTATACACTTTTAGTCTGATGCGCTTACGTGCTTGTAAATTTTGTAATAGATACACTACACAAAGTTCCTTGCCAGCATTATCTGGATAATGAATTGCAGTAAGGTCATTTAAAAAACTAAAGTTTAATTCTAGATCTTCTTTTAAGAAGGTAAGAATCTTAAGATTTAATTCCTTGTCTGATGTAAAAGTTAGAATGTCGTAATGCTCTTGGTAGTCGAAGATTTCTTCGCCAAACTCAGCCTTTAATTTATCGGTAATAAAATCGTTTGTCATGGCTTATTGTATTCCGTAGCTTTCTAATAGTTCTTGATACTCAGGACCTGTTCTTCTACGCACACTTTCAGTTTTTACTAAATCTTGTATACGCATAAAACCATCTAAGATAGCTTCAGGGCGGGGAGGGCAACCTGGTACATAAACATCTACAGGTATTACTTGATCAATACCTTGTAGTACTGAGTATGTATCAAAAATACCACCGCTACTTGCACAAGCACCTACAGATAATACCCAACGAGGCTCAGCCATTTGAAGATATACTTGCTTAAGTACAGGCGCCATTTTTTTAGAAATCGTTCCCATTACCATAAGTAAATCGCACTGACGTGGAGAGAAGCCTAAACGCTCACTTCCAAAACGTGCTAAATCATAGTGAGCCGCCATGGTAGCCATAAACTCAATTCCACAACATGAAGTTGCAAAAGGTAAAGGCCACATGGAGTTAGAACGTGCAAGTCCTACAACCTCACTTAGCTTAGTAGTAAAAAAGCCTTCGCCCGCAATTCCCTGCGGTGCTTCTACCATTTTAATTTTATTGTTATGTGTTACTGGTCTTCCCATCCTAATTCTTAATTTTTAATTTGTTCTTTAATTTACTTGTTCACTAGTAATTTATAATTCACACATTCGTAATTATTCTAGTCTTCCCATTTCAATGCGCCTTTTTTAATAATGTAAGTAAATCCTAGTATAAAGAATCCTACAAACATGAGGACGGCCATAAAGCCTTCTGTGCCCAAATCTCTAAAGTTAACTGCGTAAGGATAGAAGAAAATTACCTCCACATCAAATAGTACAAAAAGGATAGCAACTAAAAAGTATTTTACAGCAAGTGGCTGACGAGCATTTCCTTGTTGTTCAATTCCACACTCAAAGTTTTGAAGCTTGTCTTTTGTTTTTCTTTTAGGGCCTAAAAAATGAGTTGCGCCCATCATTACGGCTACAAATCCTATTGCAATTACAATTTGCAATACAATAGGTAAATAGCTAATTGGTTCGTTTGTTATATCTAGTAAAATATGCATCTGAAATGTATGCCACAAAGATAAAGCAGGAAGGCCATATTTAAGGGAAACTTAAGGGCGAAGTATAGCTAAAAAAAGAAGTGCTTTAAAAGATATATGTCATTCCTAATCCATACTGCCATTATTTAGCCTGGTTTAGGTTTTTATAGAAAAAGCTAGAATTCTTTGCAGTAACTCCTTTGAGTCCTCGATTGGAAAAAAGATCAATATCTAAGGTATGTTTAAAGGATAAATTATATCGCAATCCAGTTTTAGCTATTGCCTTGTTTTATAAAAAATGTAGCTATTAATTTTCAATTATACGTTATCAGCCAACTAATTGTCCTTCGGAGAAAAGTAATCCTGCGCATCGTCTGAGTCTTCATCTCCTGCCATAAGTTCTCTTTCCATTACATCCATCATTACCACATCTATCGCTTCTTCTCGCGTAGGAGCAATTATCATGGTATCAGTAGGAAATAAGGTTTGAAAATCCTCATAGAGGTCTTCATTTCCACAGCAAATAACAAAAGACGTATCTAAGTTATAGCTACCTTCTTGAAATGCTGTAAGCTGATGCATTGCATCAGACCCCATTTCTTTTACTTCGGATATGTCAATAACTAGGTTTTTACCTAAACTGTTATTTTCTTCCAAAAATTTGGTAAAGGCTGTAAACTCAGCACCTTCAAACGCATCTATTGTTGAGGTGACGATGTTGAAATTCTCTTTATGCTCAATGTTGAAACTCATAGTATAAAACTTGTGCCAAAGTAAACAATAATCATTTAAATTTGTAAGGATATGGATTCGCAATATTCAGAAAAAGTAAAAGAAATAATTAATTACAGCAGGGAAGAAGCTCTTCGCTTGGGTAATGATTTTATAGGAACGGAGCATTTTGTGCTCGGATTGATTCGTGAGGGAGATTCTACAGCGATACAAGTACTTAAAAATGTACGTATTGATTTGTACGATTTGCGTCGTGAGCTTGAAAAAGTAATAAAAAACAAAAGCAATAGAAAGGTAGAAGGTTTAAACAGTATACCGCTCACCAGACAAGCTGAACGAGTAATTCGTTTGTGCAAGTTGGAGCGTAAAGCGTTGAATAGTGATTTGATTGAATCAGAACATTTAATGCTTTCTATTCTTAAAAATAAAGACAATGTAGCTTGTCAAATCTTAAATCGATTAGGCGTTGATTATGATTTGTTTAAAGCGGAGCTTACAGGTACACCTTTAGATGATTTTGCTCAAGGTTTTAGAGCAAGTACTGATGAGCCAGAAGATTTTGGTGAAGAGCAGCCATCACAATATGGAGGTGCCGGCGGTGGCGGAGCAAAAAGAAAGAAAACGACTAAATCTAAAACGCCTGTTTTGGATAACTTTGGTAGAGATATTTCGCGCTTAGCTGAGAATGATGATTTAGATCCTATTGTAGGACGTGAAAAAGAAATAGAGCGTGTATCGCAAATACTATCTCGTCGTAAAAAAAATAATCCTATTTTAATTGGTGAGCCTGGAGTAGGTAAAACTGCCATCGTTGAAGGTTTAGCTTTAAGAATTTATCAGCGCAAGGTTTCAAGAGTTCTTTTTGATAAACGTGTTATTTCATTAGACCTAGCGGCTTTGGTTGCTGGTACAAAATATCGCGGACAGTTTGAGGAGCGAATGAAAGCTATAATGAATGAGCTGGAAAAAAATAAGGATATCATTTTATTCATTGATGAAATGCACACGATAGTAGGTGCAGGTGGTGCCAGTGGTAGCTTAGATGCTTCTAATATATTTAAGCCAGCCTTGGCAAGAGGTGAGCTGCAATGTATTGGTGCGAGTACCTTAGATGAGTACCGTATGCATATTGAAAAAGATGGTGCATTGGATAGAAGATTCCAGAAGGTATTAGTTGAACCACCAAGTGTAGATGAAACAATTACGATTTTAAGTAATTTAAAATCTCGTTACGAAGATTTTCATAATGTAGATTATGATGATGAGGCTATTGAAGCGTGTGTAAAATTAAGTGACCGTTATATTACCGATAGATTATTGCCTGATAAAGCAATTGATGTTTTAGATGAAGTAGGAGCGCGTGTGCACTTAAAAAATATTGATGTACCACCTTCGATGCTTGAACTTGAGCAAAAGATTGAAGATGTAAAATTGGAGAAAAATCAAGTAGTAAAAAGTCAGCAATTTGAAAAAGCGGCTTCACTACGTGATAAAGAAAAGAAGCTACAAGAGGAATTAGAAGTTGCTAAAAAGCAATGGGAAGAATCTATAAAAAATAAGAAGCACCCAATTGGTGAGGAAGATATTGCTGAAGTTATAAGCATGATGACTGGCATACCAGTTATGCGTATGGTAGAGGCCGAAAGTGCCAAATTGCGCAACATGGGCGAAGACCTTGGCGGAAAAGTTATTGGGCAAGAAGACGCAATTAAAAAAGTAGTAAAAGCAATACAGCGAAACCGAGTTGGATTAAAAGACCCTAAGAAACCGATTGGGACCTTTATCTTTTTAGGACCTACTGGTGTGGGTAAAACAGAGTTGGCAAGAGTACTATCTCGTCAAATGTTCAATAGTGAAGATTCGCTTATTAGAGTGGATATGAGTGAGTATATGGAGAAATTCTCTGTAAGTAGATTGATTGGTGCTCCTCCCGGATATGTGGGGTACGAGGAAGGTGGACAACTAACTGAAAAAGTAAGACGTAAGCCATACTCTGTGATTCTTTTAGATGAAATAGAAAAAGCGCACCCAGATATTTTTAATCTTTTACTTCAAGTTTTTGACGATGGTCAATTAACCGATGGTATGGGGCGTAAAATTGATTTTAAGAATACATTGATTATCATGACGTCAAATATTGGTGTGCGTCAGTTAAAAGAATTTGGAAGTGGTGTAGGTTTTGCAACCAATGCAAAAACTACTAAAGCAGATGAAAATAATAAATCAGTAATTGAAAAAGCTTTGAAGCGAACCTTCGCACCTGAGTTTTTAAATCGTATAGATGATGTTGTGATATTTAACTCGCTTAAGCCAGAAGATATACATGTAATTATTGATATTGTATTGGAAGGTGTAATGAAGCGTTTAAATGATTTAGGTTTCCAATTAGAATTGTCAAAAGCGGCTAAGTCGTTTATTGCGGATAAAGGATATGATGAGCAGTATGGCGCAAGGCCTTTGCACCGTGCACTTCAAAAATATCTTGAAGACCCATTGGCAGAGGAAATTTTGAATCAGAATATTCAAGAAGGCGATACCTTAAAAGCAGACCTTGATAAGGATAAAGAAAAACTAGTTTTTACCAATAAGAAAGGAAAGGCAAAAGCAGCTCCTAAAAAGGATAAATCAAAAGATTCTGATACCGAAGAAAGTTCAACTAAAGATAGCTAATACTTTAAATGCAATCATTTAACGATTTGCGCGAACAATTTTCGCAGCACTTAGAAAATTACAGTTTTCCTGAAAAGCCAGCGGCGTTGTACGGTGCTTGTAGACATATATTGTCTATTGGAGGTAAAAGAATTAGACCTGTTTTATGCCTTATGTCAGCTGATGCTTTTGCTCAGGTGAATGATGATGTTTTAAACTCAGCACTTGCTTTGGAATTGTTTCATAATTTTTCTTTGGTTCATGATGATATCATGGACGAAGCTGATATTAGAAGAGGGCAACCAACTGTACATAAAAAATATTCAGAACCAACTGCGATTTTAAGTGGCGATGTTCTAAATATTTATACGTACGAGCTATTGAACGAATTAAGTTCTGATAGAAAAAAAGAAATCATTTCTGTTTTTAATCAAACAGCTATTGAGGTATGTGAAGGTCAGCAAATGGATATGGATTTTGAATCTATAGTAGATGTAAAAACAGCTGACTATCTAAAAATGATTGAGCTCAAAACCTCCGTTTTACTTGCCGCCTCTTTAAAAATAGGAGCGATACTTGGTAATGGTAAGCAGGAAGACTTGGATGCGATTTATAATTTTGGTCGTTATGTAGGTTTGGCTTTTCAGGTAAAAGATGATTACCTTGATGCATATGGAGATGAAAGTAAAACCGGTAAAAAAGTTGGAGGAGATATACTAGCTAATAAGAAAACAATATTTTATTGCTACTGTACGGATCAGGATAATGAAGAACTAGTCAATAAGCTATTAGAACAATACAATGGGAAGGCTGATAATAAAGTAGAAGCGACCAAAGAAATTTATGATAAGTTAGGCGCACGTGATTATGTTTATAAATTGAAGGAGGACTATTCCAATAAGGCCTTTGCGGAGTTGGATAAGATGTCTTTACCTAAAGAGAGTTTGCAGCCTCTAAAAGAATTGGCAACGCAGTTATTGTCAAGAGAGTATTAAAATTTTACTTACGACTATTTCTGTTTCCACTTAAAATTATAAGTAATACTAGGTATAATAGGGAAAACCGATACTTGTTTTAATTTAACCTCCACACCACCAGGGTCTTGCACTGCGCCCGGTAAATCTAAGTAAAGGAAGTAAGGGTTTTGTCGGCTGTAAACATTATAAATTCCAAAGGTCCAAGTGCTTTGCCATTTCTTTTCTTTTTTTGGAGTTGGTGTATATACCGCACCTAAATCAAAACGATGATAAGCAGGAATTACTTGATTGTTTAATTCGTCAAAATTTTGAACAAGCTGAAAATCCCCATTGTTTGCTATAAATGCAAGAGAAGTGGGTAGTGTAACTCTAGTACCACTACCAAAAACAAATAATGCAGATAAAGTCCATTTTTTATTTAACTCATATGTATTTACAATGGATAAGTTGTGACGCTGATCATACTTCGCAAAGTATTTTTCATTATTATTTAAATCTGGGAATAAGCGTTTAGTCCATGCAAGGGTATAAGAAATCCAACCGGTCCATTTGCCTTTTACTTTGTTTACATAAAATTCAGTACCATATGCTTCACCTGTTCCAAATACAAAATCAAAATCAACATCGCCTACCTCATCAGGGGTATAACCCTCACGATACTCTAGCAGGTTTTTCATATCCTTGTAATATACTTCAACCGAAGTCTCCAGCGCATCGTCAAAGAAATTACGGAAGTATCCTAAACTGTATTGCCATCCTTTTTGAGGTCTAACATAAAAAGAACTGGGTGTCCATAAATCAGTAGGAAGCGTAGAGCCATTATTAGTTACTAAGTGTATGTATTGGTAATTACGTGCTACACTTGCTTTTATAGAAGAAGCATTGTTTAAAGCAAAACGGGCATTCAATCTAGGTTCCCAGCCACCATATGCTTGAGCTATATCTCCACGGCCAAAATAGGTGCTATCAATCTTTTGCGTTTTTTCTTCATCGGCAAATTCATACTTAGTGTAGGGACCCACTTGTAAAAAACTAGAATAACGCAAACCTGCATTAATTTTTACATGCTCGCCAATATCAAACTCATCTTGTACATATATGCCAGATTCATGTGCATATTTTTTAGGTGCCAAATCAGGGTTGATTTCTACACCATTGGCTTGTCCACCTACTGTAGTGGGGGTAAAGGTGTGAAAGGTATAATTAATACCAGCCTTGAAACTATGATTGAATTTTGAATAAAAATCGATGTCAGATTTTAGTCCAATATCACGAATTCCGCTTGATAACTGAAAACGCGTGTTGGTTTGAAACTCTCCATTAAAGGCAAAATTGTAATCATTATAAAGGAGGGTAGTGTTCATGAATAATTTATCATTGAATAAATGATTCCAACGAAAGGTACCCGTAGAATTTCCCCAAGGGATATTGATTTTTACATTACCTCCATTGTTTTGAAAAGTAAAAACATCTCTACCAAAGTACCCGCTTAAATAGAGACGGTCCTTATCAGAAACGGTATAGTTCATTTTAGCGTTTAAATCATAGAAGTAATATCCTGAGCCTGCAAACGAACTTTCTTTATTTACAAAGGGTCTAGTTAAGGCATCAATATACGTGCGTCTTCCACTTACAATAAAAGAGCCTTTATCTTTTACAATTGGGCCTTGAATAGCAAGCCGTGAAGCAATTAAACCAATACCGCCATCTACTTGGTAAGCTTTATTATTACCATCTTTCATAGTAATGTCAACCACTGAGGATAAACGACCACCATACTTGGCAGGCATTCCCCCTTTAATAAGTGTTACGTTTTTAATAGCATCAGCATTAAAAACCGAGAAGAAACCAAATAAGTGTCCTGAGTTGTAAACCGGTGCATCGTCTAATAGAATTAAGTTTTGATCCGGTCCGCCACCACGCACGTAAAAACCACTTTGTCCTTCACCCGCTGAGTTTACACCAGGCAATAATTGAATTGCTTTAAGTACATCTACCTCGCCTAAAATTACCGGTAGCTTTTTTACATCACTTACGGATAGTGTGTGTAATCCAACATCGGTACTTTCAACATTGGCATCAGCCTTACGCGATTTGATGACTACCTTTTTTGTTTCTCTTTTTTTTCGAGCTAGTTCAAAATTTTCTTTTTTACTGCCTTCTAAGTTGATTGTTTTATTAAAGGTTTCATACCCCACGTACGTAATACGAACCTCATGTGTTCCTTTAGGGACGGTAATAGAATAAAAGCCATACATATTAGCTTTTACTCCTTTTTTTAAATTACTAATAAAAATAGATGCTGCCGGTAGCGTTTCTCCAGTAGCGCCATCTTTTACATAGCCGCTAAGGGTAACGTTTTGCGCAAGCAATATATTAGATAAGAGTAATAGCGAAATTGTATATAAAATATGTTTCATCCCTACATTAAAGCTGCAAGTTACGAGCTAATGGGAATTTAGAAATGTTAATTTAAGATTTTGAATTCTGAAGTAAGATTGTATTTTTAATAAATGAAATATTTCTTAATTGCCATCCTAAGTGTTTTTATCCATACCGGTGCATTTGCTCAAGAAGATAAAGGGAAATCTGTTGAGCTTACTGGTAAAGCAAAAGAGGACTTACTCAAAGAAATAGAATCATCTTTCTCATCTGAAAAATTAAAGGTTGAATTGGCAATGTCTGCCTGCGATTGTATCGATTCTATTTCTGTTTTAGATAAAAGTAGATTGGCAGTTTCAGCTGAAATAGGTGAATGTATTAAAAGTAGAACGGGAGCTTATATGCTGGGCACAGCAATAAATAAAGCCATGTTTGCTAAACCAGATTCAAACAATGTAATAAATATTAATGTAAGCGGTGATAGTAAGGATAAGAAACAAGCTTACTTTGAAATGGAACGAATTTTAATGGATAGCTGTACTATTATGCAAGAGTTGATTGCCGCAAGCGATAAGGAAAGTATTAATTCGGTTTCTGATAATCCAAAGGCTTTATCTTTTTATAGTGATGGTATGGATGCCTTTAAAGATAAACAATTTGATAAAGCAGCGAAATATTATAAAAAAGCACTTGCTGTAGATGAGAACTTTGCTTTTGCTTGGGATAATTTGGGCTTGACTTATCGTTACTTAAAAAAATATGATAAGGCTTTAGCGGCTTATAAAAAGTCTTTGAAAATTTCACCCAATGGATCTATGTCGGTGCAAAATATACCTATTGTATATGAGTATATGAAAAAGCCAGAAATGGCATTAGAGTCATATAATAAACTCACACGTTCGCAGCCAGATAATGCTGAAGGCTATTTTGGGAAAGGCCGTATATTAGCAACCATGGGTAAAACAACCCCTTCTTTGCACAGTATTTGTCAAGCCTATAATATTTATAAAAAAACAAATAATCCGTACCGAGCAGATGCCGAAAAAATGATGGCTTATTTAC
Source organism: uncultured Chitinophagaceae bacterium (assembly GCA_937981995.1). Classification (GTDB taxonomy): domain Bacteria; phylum Bacteroidota; class Bacteroidia; order Chitinophagales; family Chitinophagaceae; genus JAGNRR01. Next base: position 64,881 of record CALJNC010000027.1, on the reverse strand, counting down.
ACTCTGATATTGCTCGGACAAAGAGTGGAGAAGCAAAGTTTTATAATATTTTAAAGCAATATGGCATAAAATTAAAATTTGAGGATTAGTATTACAACCTAATTTTTACACTTGGCATTACTAGGACAAATTATTAAAAGGTATCTTAAAATTCAAAGTACGTTTACTTTGAGAAACGCCTCACATAGAAGATACCAAGAGTTAGAATTAAATCGATTATTAAAAACGGCAGCGCAAACACAATTTGGAAAATATTACAAATTTGATGAAATACTGAAATCCGATGAAAGCTATCAATTATTTGCAGAGCGTATTCCATATCATAACTATTCCTCCATGTATAAGGAATGGTGGCGTTTTAGCCATGAAGGCGAAGCTAGTGTAGCATGGCCAGGCAAAGTAAAATACTTTGCTTTAAGTTCAGGGACATCTGAAAGTGCTAGTAAACATATTCCGGTAACGGATGATATGGTAAAATCCACTAAGAAAACGGGCTTTAAACAATTGGCAAGTTTGTTGAATTTTAATTTGCCAGATACTGTTTTTTCGAAAGGAGTTTTAATGCTGGGTGGCACAACTGCTTTAAACGAAAAAGGAGATTATTATGAAGGGGATATGAGTGGTATTTCTGCTAAGGAAATGCCTAAATGGATTTCTTATTTTTTTTATAAGCCGGGCCAAAAAATTTCAAAACGCCCGCGTTGGGAAGATCGAATAAATTTAATTGTACGCAACGCTAAAAAATGGGATGTAAGTATTGTAGCTGGTGTGCCAGCTTGGGTTCAAATTGTACTCGAAAAAGTAATTGAATATCATAAGGTAGAACACATTCATGAAATCTGGCCTAACCTCTCGTTATACATTCATGGTGGTGTTTCTTTTGAGCCCTATCGTGAGAGTTTTAAAAAAGTATTGGGTCATACTATTGTTTTTATTGAAACCTATATGGCAAGTGAAGGCTCGTTTGGGTTTCAGTCAAGACCAGGTGTTAAGGGCATTTCGCTAATAACCAATAATTCAATATTTTACGAGTTCGTGCCTTTTGTTTCTGAAAACTTTACTGACGACGGCGAGATAAAACAAGGTTCTAAAGCATATAGAATACATGAAGTTGTAGAAAATAAAGATTACGCTATTGTAATAAGCTCTTGCTCAGGAGCTTGGCGTTACCTAATAGGCGATGTGCTACGCTTTACCAATGTGGCCGAAGCAGAAATTGTAATTGTAGGTAGAACGAAGCAATTCCTTAGTTTATGTGGTGAGCATTTAAGTGTAGATAATATGAATAAAGCCATTGAGCAAACGCAGCAAAAATTAGGCGTTGCAATAAAGGAATTTACCGTAGTTGGCTTTCCTTATGATGGTATGTTTGCTCATAAGTGGTATGTAAGCTGCGATGAACCTGTTGATAAGGAAGAAGTGAGGAATATGATAGATAAGACCTTATGCGAGTTGAATGACGATTATGAAGTAGAAAGAGAGCATGCCTTAAAAAATGTTTTTGTAGAAGTACTACCATCATCTGCCTTTTTAGATTTTTTAGAAAAGAAAGGAAAAACAGGTGCCATGAATAAATTTCCAAGAGTAATGAAAGGAAGGCAAAAAGAGGAGTGGGAGGAGTTTGTAGAGTATGTTAGGCTCTAATTTTTAGCAATAGGTTTGGCCTAAACAAGAAAAGTGTGTTATAAAAAAATGCAACAAACTTTAATACTTTAAACAAAATTCATTTTAATAATTCTTTATCCTGGGATCAATAATAGCGTAAAGAAAGTCAACCAATATATTTATTACAATAAAGAAGGTTGCTGTAAATATTACACTGCCCATAACTACTGGGAAGTCAAATTTGTTCAAGGCATCTACCGTTACTTTTCCTATGCCTTTCCAACCAAAAATATATTCAATAAAAAAGCTACCAGCCAATAGCTCAGCAAACCATCCTGATACTGAGGTAACAACTGGGTTTAATGCATTACGTAAAGCATGTTTCCATATCACCGCTTTTTTGCGTAAGCCTTTAGCGTAGGCTGTGCGTATATAATCTTGATTCAAGACGTCTAGCATTGCCGTACGTGTAATTTGGGTGATAATGGCCATTGGACGTATGCTCAATGTAATAACTGGTAAAATCAAGCTCTTAAGCCGTATTTGTTTACCCAATATTGGATCATAGTCCCACAGAGGAGATATAATACCAAGGCCGGTATAATCGCTTAGTAAAAAACCAAAGAGATATGCAATTAGAATACCCGCAAAAAAGCTAGGAGCTGAAATTCCCAGCACAGATGTAAAAATCGCAGTAGTATCTAACCAGCTGTTATGTTTTACGGCCGCAACAATACCCAAGAAAATTCCTACAATGGTTGCAATGATTATGGAAAGGAATGCTAAAATTAAGGTACCAGGAAAGGCGTCCATGAGTAAGTCCCACACTTTAATTTTGCTCTGATAAGAGCGTCGCAAGTATGGCTTTTTTATAGCGATTGTTTTTTTATCTCCTAAATTTAATAGAGAAGCGTATTCGTATTTTTCTTTATCAGATTTATAATGGATTCCTAGAGGCGATAGATCATTTAAATACAAACCAAATTGAGTAGGTAATGGCTTATCGAGGTACAACTCCTTGCGTACATTTTCAATAGTCTTCGCATCGCTGCGTTGTCCCATAGTTAATCTGGCAGGGTCAGCTGGTAGTAGTACAAAAAATAAGAAGAATACAAGGGTTACAACGCCTAGTAAGACGAGGAAGGAATTCAATATTTTTTTTACTAAAAATTGAAACAAAATTTAAATAAATAGATCGTCCATTTTTTTTTCCATTTTCTCTTTTTTCTCTTCGGACATTTTGTGTTCGCCATCGGCAAATGCGTTTTTCATCATTTTAGTAACCTTAGCTGAATGTTTTGCCCATAGTTTGCAAAGGGAGCAGCCCATATTGTGATAGGCTAATTGGATCCGTTGATAAAAAGTAATATCACCAGCCTCTTTAATGGTATTAAGCAGGGCAGCCGTACTACAGTCTATAATTACTGATTTAGGTATTTCTTGTTCTTCTTCCATGCTTATTCGTTTACCCAATTATGTTGTAGGCACTCGCGCAATTGTAATTTTGCTCTGTGCAATATAACCCAAAAGTTACTTTTTGTGATATTAAATGCCTTGGTTATTTCCTCGGTTGTTGCGTCGTCAACTAGTTTCATTTTACTTATCTCACCCCACTTCTCCGGCAGTTTATCAAAACAGCTAAATAGGATACCGTTTAATTCATTTTGTTCAGTAAGGTTCATGCCTTCTGTTTGCATTTGAGCACCTCTTGGTGAGCCATTGGCACCATCTTCATTCGTAGTATCAAAAAAGTAATCCGCAGCATCGCCTAATTGCGAAACATTCACTTGCTTGCGAGTAGATGCCTTTCTATAATGATCAATAATTTTATTTTTTAGTATTGTAACCAACCAAGTTTTTTCACTTGCAGCACCTTTAAAATTATCTTTTGCTTTATAAGCAGAAACAAAAGTATCTTGTACTAAATCTTCTGATAATGCTGAATTTCTTGTTCGATACATAGCGTGATTGTACAAATAATCAGCATAGTTTTTTACCCATCCTTTAGGGTTAAGCGTATTAGCCATGCCGTAAATTTAATACAAACATTTGACGTATGCTAGATTAATTCATTACAAGAAAATGACAGAAATAGTACAATTTATTTTTGGGGTAAAGCAAATTTCTTAAATTTCTCTAAGTCAAATTCATTTTCGGCAATGCCCTCATAGGTTTGAATAATGTTGCCATTCCACATTCCAAATACTCCTGGAGTACTTCCTTCAGATAAAAGGTCCCAAAAGTTACCAATACCTAATACTTGATAAGGGAATGTAACACCTGCCTTTTCAAAAAACTCAGGAATTTTTTCTGGCTCTTCGTCCATGAAGTAAATAAATACAGGAGGGGTATTGCCTTTCTTGGCAAGCTCGCCCAATAACTTAGCTGTGTGTTGGCAATGGTCACAACCTGGCGCAAACATGCAAATCGTTTTTTTGCCTTGATCTACATTTACTTTTTTACCGCTAAACGTATTCATTGTAGCAAACCTTGAAACTACTGCTTTGGGACCTGCAGCTACTGCTTTTTTTGCTTCTTCGGCTTCTTTTACTTTGCGCTCTTCTTCAGCTTTTTTACGAGCTGCTTCTTCCTTTTCTAAGTTCGTTTTTGCTAGGTTTAATGAGTCTTGGATTCGTTGTTTCTCATTTGCTGAAAGGAGACTGTCATTTGCCAAAGCGGTTTGAATACTATCAATCTGTTTTGTTTCAGTTTCTACAATCTGGGCAGTATCTTTTAATGGAAGGCTTGTTGCAATAGTATTTGGGTTTTCTTTTCCACAAGGGCAAAAAGGAAAAGCTATAAACATAAATAATGCACAAGCTAAAAATATGGCAATTAGGTTAATCATATTTCGCCATGATTCTTTTTTAGTGGGCAGCAGCTTAAATAACCAAACAAGTAAACCAATGGCGATAATATTTTTTACAAAAGCCTCAAAGGGTGTCATTGGTATTAGTTCTCCGAAACACCCACAATTACTATCAGCAAAAATGCCTAGTTCAGCCATTTGAATTCCTAAATGAATGCAAAATGCGGCCAGCAAGGCAATCGTAACGGGTATTACAATTTTCTTAAGTAAGTGAGGTTGCAGTATGGCAAAAGCTAGAGCTAATTCAATACCAATAATTATACGAGCTAAGTAATGCGCCCAACACCAATCGCAAATGCCAAGGTCAACTAATTGTTTTTCAAATCCCCAAATTGATGGTTCTAATGGAACAATAGATTTGTACATTTTGGCTAATGCCGAAACTAGGAATAAAATGAAAATAACAATTCGTATAATCCATGCGATTGCATTCTTATTTCTACTAAAAAAATTGCTTGGTTTTTCCATAATTCGTTAAGATGTTTTGGTGTCTCTACAAATATAAAAAAAGGATTTAAGTCAGAACCTTTTCCTCTTGTTATTGCAGCAGTTTTAGCAATCTTTTAATTCAGTATATTTTATTCAATCAAGCCAAGCTTCTTAGCTCTTGCTTCCCATTTTTGCCTAGCAAATTTTTGCGGATCAGTAATCGCATCTGTTTCATCAACTATTTCAAAGCCAAATAAGGTTTCAATAATATCCTCCAAGGTTACTAAGCCCATTACGCCACCATATTCATCTACAACAATAGCAAGGTGCTCTTGCTTTTCGTTTAAAGTTTCAAATACTTTACGCATGGTCATTGAGCCAGGTACAAAAGTAGCCTCGCGGCTAATGCTGCTTAGTGGAGCAGTAGGGTCACCTTCAAGTAAGTGTTGTAGCAAATGATCTTTCAATAAAATACCCGTTACTTCATCTTTCGTTTCTTGATACAAAGGAATTCTTGAGAAGGAGCGGACTTTATTTTTTTTATAGAAATCATCCATGCTTAAAGATTCATCGGCCATAATCATAACTGTTCTTGGTGTCATGATATCGCGGACAGCTAAGTCGTCAAATTGTAATAGGTTTTTTATAAGTTTATGATCTTCTAAGGAAAGATCGCCACTCTCACTTACTACATCAACCATAGCTGAGAAATCCTGTTTGCTAAATACACTTTTACTTTTATCCTTTTTTAAGAAGCCGGTAATTTTAGAACTTACCCAAATAAATGGTTTAAGCAACATAGATAAAAATTGTAAAGATTTTGCAGTAAATGGAGCTAATGATTTCCAGTTATTTGCACCAATGGTTTTAGGTATAATTTCTGATAAAAAAAGAATAGCTAAAGTCATTACGGTTGCTACAATAGATTCATACGATAACTCAAATCCAAAAATATCAAGTTTGTTAGCTCCAAATATTTTACCTGCCTGTGCACCTACACCAATAGCTCCAACCGTATGAGCAATTGTATTTAAAGTAAGAATAGCTGATAAAGGTTTGTCAATATCTTTTTTGAGAGATGCTAAGAGTTTCCCTGTTGTAGGGTCATCTTGTTCCTTACGTTTAATGTAGGATGGAGTAACTGATAAAAGTACTGCTTCCCAAACTGAACATAAAAATGAGAAGACAATTGAAAGTAGAAAAAAACCTAATAAGAATGCCATAGTTATACTTCAAATGTACAAATAGAATTGTTTGTATTACTTAAACGTTTATTAAGTTACTCACTTGTTCTTTTAATGCGGGTAGGACATCGTGAGGAAACCACTGATTTTTCTTTTGCCAAATATTATTTCTAGGAGATGGGTGAGGTAATGGCAGATATTTGGGCAAGTATTCATTATAGGCCTTTACAGTTTCAGTTAAGTTTTTCTTTAATGTTTTGCCTAGGTAGTATTTCTGTGCATGGAGTCCTATTAATAAGGTGAGTTCGAGCTCGGGCATATAATCAATTAAGGATTTATGCCATAGTGGAGCGCATTCTTTTTTAGGTGGATAATCTCCGTTTTTTCCAGTACCCGGATAGCAAAATCCCATGGGAACTATAGCAAAATTATCCGGATTGTAGAATGTTGATTCATCTACATTGAGCCATTTACGTAGGTTATTACCGCTAGCATCATTCCAAGGAATACCAGTATTATGAACTTTTAACCCTGGTGCTTGCCCAATTATTAATATTTTGCTTTTTTTACTTGCGTTGAGAACAGGATTACAACCAAATGGTAAGGTCTCCTGACATACGGTGCAAGATTTTATTTCTTTTAAAAGCGTTTGAAGCATGCCAGGCTAAGGTACTTAGTCTATTTTAAAATATTATGGCCCAGTTTGTCTCGTTTTGTAGTTAAATACTTTTCGTTATGTGTATTTGGTTTGATTTCAATAGGCACCGTTTCTACTATTTGAAGTCCATAGCCTAGCAAGCCAGCACGTTTTTTAGGATTATTGGAAATTAAACGAATATTAGAAATATTAAGCTTGCGTAAAATCTGAGCACCAACTCCATAATCGCGTGCATCCATTGAGAAACCAAGTTTTAAATTAGCCTCAACAGTATCATATCCTTCCTCCTGCAGTTTATAAGCTTTTAATTTATTAAGCAAGCCAATGCCTCGGCCTTCTTGATTCATATAAAGCACAACACCTTTACCTTCTTTTTCAACTAGGGCCAATGCTGCATTTAACTGCTCGCCACAATCGCAGCGCATTGAATGTAGAATATCACCTGTAAAACATGAACTATGCACACGTACTAATAATGGCTCATCTTTCTCCCACCTCCCTTTAATCATTGCATGATGTAGCTCATTTGTTTTGGTGTCTTCAAATGTTACTAATTCAAAATCACCGTATTGCGTTGGCATTTTTACTCTTATCTCTTCTTTTACATAATCTTCTTGCTCCATTCGATAATTAATCAAATCTTGTATGCATATTAATTTAAGATCTAGTTTTTTTGAAAGTTCTACAAGCTCAGGCAATCTTGCCATCGTGCCGTCCTCACTCATGATTTCTACTATTACTCCTGCGGGCTCAAAGCCAGCAAGTCTAGCTAAATCTATGGCCGCCTCTGTATGACCCGCTCGGCGTAATACACCTCCTTTTCGAGCTCGTAATGGGAAAATATGTCCTGGTCGGGCAAGTTCCTCTGGTTTTGTGTCAGGATGAATTAATGCTTGTATTGTTTTAGAGCGGTCCTGCGCAGAAATACCCGTTGTGCAACCATGGCCAATTAAATCTACTGATACGGTAAAGGCTGTTTTAAGTGTGTCGGTATTTTTATTTTCGGCAACCATGGCATCAAGCTTAAGCTCGTCGCAGCGTTCTTCTAATAGCGGTGCGCAAATTAAACCACGTCCTTCGCGCGCCATAAAGTTTATTATTTCAGGCGTAACTGCTTGAGCTGCGCATAAAAAGTCGCCTTCATTTTCACGATCCTCGTCGTCTACTACAATTACAAGTTTGCCATTTTTGACATCCTCAATTGCTTCTTCAATACTGTGAAATTTTATTGCATCCATGTACTTGCAAAGATAGAATTGAAAGCAACAATAATAGCTTTTTAGTAAAAACCTTAACAGTGCTTTGCGCTAGTTCTTTTTCATAAACTTACCTATTGCCAGTAAGTCTTTGCCAAATGAAACTTCAATAAAGTATAAACCACTAGATAAATCTGATGTTGTAATAGGGTAGGCTAGTTCAAGTGTTGTTTTATGTTCTTTTACCATTCTACCAGATACGTCAAATATTTTATAAGACTCCAAGGAGCTAATGTTTTGAGGCGCTTTTATCCAAAGTGCGTTACTTACAGGATTAGGGAATAATTGTATTGAAATTGAGTTTTTAACCAGATTCCGAGTATTCACTGAGCTATCAATATTTTTTACAAATTGAAATAAGCGTAGGCCGCCATTTTGGTTTCCAATTAAAAGTTCTGGTCTTAGGTCGCCATCTAGGTCGCCAACAGCAGGAGCTGCTCGGTAAGCAGTTTGTATTTCGGCCATATTAGAATCTTTACGTATCCAGTTTGTATGTTGGTTGTAAAAATTATCATAGCGTTCCACCGTTCCATTGGTAGTACCTACGAGTAAGTACTCTTTATTTGAACTATCCACTGAACCTATATAGGGTACTCCATACGAGAAAAATGAGAAAATGCTACCGGTTTTAATGCCGCTTATGGCACTATCTATTCGTTTAAATTCTTTGTTGCTTGTAGCACTTGTGTCTTCGTATAACCAAAGTGTTCCTGCCTCGCATCCAATTAGTAAGTCAGTTTTTCCGTCTGCGTTTAGGTCATGAATTAATGGGAAACTATAATTGCCTACATCAATACCTATATAATTATTTGTTAGAAAATTGAAGTTAGCTTGTGAGGTATTACTTGTAGCCATATTCTCATAAACTACAATAGTGCCCGAGTCATTACCAAAAACTAGATCATCAATTCCGTCACCTGTAATGTCGCCAAATGTGGGATAGATGCCTTGATAGTTTTGAGTTGTAAGGTTTAAAAAATCATTGGTAACTAACTCAAAGGATACATTACCAACTGTGCTCGTATTTTTATAATGGTATATATGACTTACTCTACTTTTACTGGTGGTGTTATAATACCCTTCGCCTCCTATAAATAAATCTTCTTTACCGTCTTTGTCATAATCAAACAGGGTAGGGTGGCTATTACGTCCTACGTCTATTATTTGATCTACAAATGCGCTATCATTTGTCCATTTAAAGTTTGGGTTTGCGGTTGTGCCATCATTGCGATAAACCGCCATAGCATTATAATTAGCACTGCTTATATTATCGTTATGCGGTGTAAAAACTAAATCTTTATCATTGTCATTATCAATATCAAAATAGAAAGGTGAAGGCCATGTGCCTAACTCTAATTGATGTCCGTCGGCATCAAAAAGCGTATCTTGAATTGTGAATTTTGGTGCGGTACTAGTGCCTGTATTAATAAGTAATTGAGCATCGCTAAATGAAATATTTGCACCCAACATATCCTTTAGTCCGTCGCCATTCATATCAATTGATAAAATGCAATTTCCACTATGGCGTTGTTTTTTATTGCTACTAGGAGTTACAACAACTTGACATGCTGCATTTAAATTTAACTCGTGCGTTCTTAAAAAAGTTTGATACATTTTACCATAACAAGGGTCACCAAGAATAATTTTTATGCTGTCACAAGGAAGGTTATTTTCTACTTGCAGATTTTTATACCAAGGGCAATAGGAGCCCAAGACATCAAAAGAGGCAAAGTCTAAGTCACCATCATTGTCAATATCCGCTACTATTGGAATATCATTTGGTTGAACATAAGCATTTACAGGTCCAAAATTGCCTGCATAGAATAGTTCTTGGTAGAAGTCAAAGGTCAACTCATTATTTGAATTGTATTTTCCTCTATAAATACTGAAGCCTGCTGAACCTTTATGTATTAAATCTGGTACACTATCACAATTGTAATCTATTAGTTTTAGGTAATAATTGATAAAGGGGAAATTTTTGGCATACTTGGGTTGGTACTCGTATTTTGTCTCTCCCGCGTTGCCAACATTTATAAATGTTTTAATAGTTCGTGTATTTTCATCATAAATGGTAATGTCCTTTTTGCCATCATTGTTTAAATCAGCATGGTTTGGTTGGGATGAATTAATGCCACCACAAAAAGGGCTTAAGATGTTACTTCCATTATGTTTGATTTCAGCATTTAAAAACTCTTCATACACTATTGTTTGCGCAGTTGCAAATAAGGATATTGTCAGGAATATGAGAGTACTATAGATTGTTTTCACCATATAAAAATACGAATTTAGAGCCAAATGGCAGCCCGGTTTATAAGAGTCTATGCATAGATTCTTATAATATGACGTAAATATGAGTTGGTGGGTTGGTTATTTTAAGACAAATTTCATTGTTGTCTTGGTTTGTTGGGTAAGGAGTACATCTCTATCCTTTAAAAACTCTTCTTCGCAACCTTTGGTATAATGTCTAATGGTAAGTATGTCAAGACCTGCTGAGTGCTTTACTTTATACTCCTCTGATAATTCGTTTATCAAGTTTTCGACCTTTTTTGGGCGATTGTCAATACAAGTTACAAATCCTATAGCGCCATTCTGTATTATATTCATCTTGGCCTTGTGGGCATAGAATATGCTATAAAGGTTTGCAAGGTTGCCTTCGGTAATAAAGGATAGATCAGATGTGGTTAGACTTATAAGTACCTGATTTTTTTTCCATACCATCATTGGTGGGTAGGCCACATAATCTTCTTGTGATTGTACTTTGGTACCTGGTAGGCTTTCGTCCAAAAAGCACTTCACATAAAGAGGTATATTTTTATTGTGTAGGGGTTTTAGAGTTTTAGGGTGAATTACTTGCGCACCGTAAAACGCCATTTCAATTGTTTCGCGGTAGCTAATATTGGTAATAGGTACCGTGTTCTCAAATTGTTTTGGGTCAGCATTGAGCAAAGAGGGCACATCTTTCCAAATTGTTACGCTTTCAGCATGTAAGGCTGCAGCAAAAATAGCAGCGCTAAAATCTGATCCTTCTCGTCCTAGTGTGGTTGAATTATTTTCATCAGTGGCTCCTATAAAACCCTGGCTTATTACAAGCTTTCCTTTTTCTAATAAGGGTGTAATTGCTTCTGAAACTTTTTGATTAGTAAAGTTCCAATCTACTTTTGCATCACGATATGTATCATTTGTTCTTATTATATCTCTTGCGTCTATCCATTGATTATCAATGTTTAATTTACTTAAATATAAAGTAATAATAGAGGTAGAAGCTAGCTCGCCAGCACATACAATTTGATCATAGAAATAGTTGTAGCCTCTTTCTAATGGTTCATTGATTGTCCATTCAGTTTCGGTAAAAATTTCGTTTAGTTTGTCTTTGCATTTCGCGGTATCTCCATCTAAAAGTTCGGTTGCATAGGCAATATGCTTTTCCTTTAAGTCCTTGAGTTTTTCCAAAGCGCCCTCCTTATTATCGTCAAATAGTAAATTGACGATTTCCTCTAAGGCATTTGTTGTTTTGCCCATTGCAGAAATAACAACCAGCATTTTACCATCATTATTGTTTTTAATGATTTCTACTACCTTTTTTGTACGTTCGACACTTTCAATGGAAGCGCCACCAAATTTGAAAACTTTCACCACTCAAAAGTAGTTTGTAATAACTACTTTTGGAGTAATTCAATATCAGAATATTTATGGCAAAAAAGCAAGACTTACAGTTTAATAAAAACGAGGATAAAATGAAACTGCTTTGGAGTGCTACAAAGCAAAAACTCAATAAGATTGAAGAGGGTGGCGGAAAGAAATACCATGAACGAAATAAAGCCAAGGGTAAGTTAAGTCCGCGCGATCGTGTAAAATATTTGATTGATAAAGGTTCAAATTTTATTGAGCTAGGAGCCTTTGCTGCATATGAGATGTATGAAGAATATGGTGGTTGTCCTGCTGGAGGGACTGTGGCAGGTATAGGATATGTTAGCGGCAGGCAATGTATGATCATTGCTAATGATAATACGGTAAAAGCCGGTGCATGGTTTCCAATGACCGGTAAGAAAAACTTGCGCATGCAAGAAATTGCAATGGAAAATCACTTGCCTGTTATTTATCTGGTAGATAGTGCGGGTGTTTTTCTGCCAATGCAAGATGAAATATTTCCTGACAAAGAACACTTTGGTCGCATTTTTAGAAACAATGCTAAAATGAGTGCCATGGGTATTACGCAAATTGCAGCCGTAATGGGTAGCTGTGTAGCAGGTGGTGCTTATTTGCCTATCATGAGCGATGAAACGCTTATGGTAAAAGGCAATGGCTCAATTTACCTAGCGGGTCCTTACTTGGTAAAAGCTGCCATAGGAGAGGATGTTGATTCTGAGACCTTAGGCGGCTCGCAAACCCATAATGAAATTAGCGGGATAGCCGACTATGAGTTTGATACCGAAAAAGAATGTATTGATCAGGTAAAGAAAATAATGAATAAATTAGGCGAGAAGCCTAAAGCTGGTTTTGATAGAATTGAGCCTCAAAAAGCCAAAACACCTAAAAGTATTTACGGCATTGTAAGTGCAGATAATAGTAAACCCTATGATGTACGTGAGGTAATTAATAAAATTACGGATGCCGGTGAATTTGAAGAATTTAAAAAATCCTACGGAAAAACAATCGTTTGTGGTTATGCAAGGATTGATGGTTGGGCTGTTGGAATTGTAGCCAATCAAAGAGAAATAATAAAAACAGCCAAAGGCGAATTGCAAATTGGTGGGGTAATTTATAATGATAGTGCTGATAAAGCAGCGCGCTTTATTATGAATTGTAATCAGAAAAAGGTGCCCTTAGTTTTCTTGCAAGATGTAACCGGCTTCATGGTTGGCAGTAGAAGTGAACATGCTGGAATTATTAAGGACGGCGCTAAATTGGTAAATGCAGTTTCAAACTCAGTGGTTCCTAAAATTACTGTGATTATTGGTAATAGCTACGGTGCTGGTAACTATGCAATGTGTGGCAAAGCCTATGATCCAAGGTTTATTTACGCTTGGCCCAATGCTAAGCTGGCTGTAATGGGAGGGGCACAAGCGGCTAAGGTATTGTTACAAATACAAGTTGCGGCCCTGAAGAAAAAAGGAGAGACGATTAAGCCTGAAACAGAAAAGAAAATGCTGAAGGATATAATGGATAAGTATGCTAAGCAAACTACGCCGTATTATGCAGCAGCACGCTTATGGGTAGATGCCATAATTGATCCAGGTGATACGCGCAAGGTGATTAGTGAAGGTATCAAAGCAGCCAATATGAATCCCAAAATTGAAGAACATAATGTAGGTGTTTTTCAAGTGTAATGAAATTTATTGAGCATCACATACGACAGGTTGAGGTAATTTTTGAGCTATATAACGGTCAAGAACCTTTGCATTTATTCTTAAAAAAGTATTTTAAAAAGAATAAAAAATTTGGCTCAAGGGATCGTAGAAATATCGCCGAGTATTTATACGGTGTATTTAGAATGGGACGTGAAAATCGTCATCTAAGTATTAGGCAGCGAGTATATTTTTATCTTTTGCTTAAAGGTGATTTGCATCTTGATTTTCTGCCGGAAGATTTAGCTGAACTTGGGGGTTATTGTTCGCTTCCTTTTAAAGAACGCTTTGACTACTTACATAAAACGTATGAACTGAGAGATACGTTTAGAACGCAAGACGAAATTTCGCCTAAAATAAATACAAGCGATTATCGTTTATCATTTTATCAAGAGCCACAGGTGTTTATTCGATTTCGCCAGAATAGTGTTGATAAATACACAGTTGCAATAGGAGCGAATAATGGTAAAAAGATATCAGAGAACTGTTACGCTTTTCCGCCTAAAACCAAGCTTGAAAGCTTTTTTAAAGCAAAAGATTATGTTGTGCAGGATTTAAATTCGCAGCAAACGAGTAACTTTTTTCCAGCCTTAAAGGAAGCTCAAAGCGTATGGGATTGTTGTGCAGGTAGTGGAGGTAAAAGTATTCTTCTTTTAGACAAATACCCAAAGGTTGAGCTAACGGTAACAGATGTACGTGCTACTATTTTGCGTAGTTTAATTCAACGGTTTGAGCTTTATAATTTAGAAGCTGAAACAATTGCTGAGCTTAACGTAAACAAAGAAAAAGAATTAACTGTTTTAGGTGATGCTGCATTTGATTTTATTATTTGCGATGCTCCATGTACAGGTAGTGGTACCTGGGCACGCACACCAGAGCAGTTTTACTATTTTGATAAAAAGGAGGTAAATCGTTTTCAAAAAAGACAGCTAGATATCCTAAAGAATTCTATTACTAGGTTGAAAGAAAAAGGGGAGTTGCTTTATATAACTTGCTCCGTTTTTAATAAAGAAAATGAAGAAGTAATAGAAGCTTTTCTTGGAATCCACAAAGAATTTAGGTTGATAGATTCAGCTTATTTAAATGGTACAAAAATCCAAGCTGATACTTTGTTTGTTGCCCGATTGGCAAAAAAATAGTCACGCCTATGCGTGACTAAAATTAAAATTATTTTTTTATTTAGTTCTTATTCCAGTCAGAAGGCTGAGAACCATTTGTTCCATACTCATCTACTGCCATAGTAGTTAAGTTAGTTGATTTGTATGTGATATTAATAATTGCGTCTTGGTAATAATGACGTCCTACTGGATTTTTACCAGTAATAATCCCTCTACCTTCGATACGATAGCCACCATGATCTTGTGGTGCAATCCAAAGCGTATCATGAGATACAGTAGCTGTAACAATAAAACCTAAATTTCTAAAGTTTTTTAGTAATATTTGATTTACCTGTGGACCTTCCTCAATGCTAGTAGTGTATTGTGCTTGAGGAGATAGTGTGCCATCTTCATTTACACTGTATATTCCATTGTCTGTAAATTTATCGCGCGCAATAGTTTCACAATGAATTCCTTCGTATCCTACTTGGCAAATACAGGACCCAGCATCACAAATTCCGCTATAAGCACAATTTACAAGGTCGCAAGGTTCTGGCTCACATGAAGTAAACATGCTAAGCATTGCGAAGGAGCAAACTGCTAATATGGTATAAAAAGATCTTTTCATGGTTTAGATATTCTATAGTAAATATAAATAATTTTTGGTTTACGAGCTGTCATTTAGCTGTAAAATCTCTTGAACAGGCTAATCAAGAAACCAATGACCATGATAAAGGTACCAATCCATAAAAGGTTTATGTACGGGAATACAATTGCTTTCATGGTTATATAATCATTTAAAGCTTCGGGTTGTTTGTATTCAATTTGTACTGATTCTTCTGACGGTATTATTTTACCTACACGTACTTCTAAATCAAAATTGGTCATGGTGTCAACAATTCGATACTCAGCTCCATCTCTAATATAATATACTGGCGAGGCAGTTGCTTTATTTCCTTGTAAATCCATCATGGCAAGTTTAGCAGAAACCGCTACATCGCCTTGTTGTTTTTTGTAAAGAGGGTTGCTAATGTTTGGGTCAAAACCAGTAAATACCATTACACCATTTGCAAAATAAATACTATCTCCAATTTTTACCTTTCGAGATTTAAAACTCGAAGTATCTTTTATTTTAGACTTATCAATTGCAGTAGTTAAATACGTGAATACATCCTTTGTCAAATAGTGTTTGGTGTCTGGGTTAGCCACTAATCCCATTTTAGGATTTATCTGTGCGTTTGGCTCTAATGTAAAATCTTCTATTACTTTATCACCTTCTTTGCGCAAATAGTTTACGCGATAATAATGGTTAGGTCCTATGGTAGTATCGCCTTTATAGGTAACCCAATAGTCGTCCATTTTTGTAGGCTTGTTTCTAAAAAGTAAAACATTCTCTCGGCTTTCTTTTTGATTCTCTTCGGGTTTTTCTTTACCCATAGGAAGCTCTACGCCTAAGTGGTTAATTGAAATTACATTTTTGTTATAGGAAGATAGTACAATGCCTATTAGCATTAAACCAAAGCCGATATGCGCCATATTGCCACCCCATTTTGCAATCTTTAATTTTTGCGTTTGACTAATGTAATATACATTGGCTATAATGGTAAATATGCTACAGATAGCTAAAATAGCTACGGGCACCGAGGTGATTTTTTGGAAATAACAGACCATACCGCCAACAAGAACAGATGCAATAAATGGAATGCTTAATTTTTTAAGGAAGGTGTGCCAATTAGTCTTTTTGAATTTAAAAAAGTAAACCATTGCCGTAGCAAGTGCTAGAATAATAGCTACCCAAATTTGAATTTTATTATAATGTTGAACAGGATCCGTAATAGCTAGTTTGGTTCCAAAAATTTCATTCCATACTGGTAGTGAAGTGGTGTAGGTTATTTGTACCGATGAAATAATAAGTACCAATGCACCAATAAACATCCAAAACTCACGGCTGCTTAAATCTTCTTCTTTTTTATGATCAGGTATTGACTTATAGCGTACTGCAAAAAGAGTAAGTCCGCCAATTAAAAATACACCCAGGTATATTAAAAGATAGATGCCAAGATAGTTTCCTTCACCTGTAAATGCATGTACAGAAGTTTCTCCAAGTACACCCGTGCGTGTAAGGAAAGTAGAGTAGAGTACTAAGCTAAAACTGAGGATAAAAAAGAAAAGAGTTGCTTTTAAGGAATAGCCAGTTGCTTTATAAATAACCACAGTATGTAAGCCTGCAATTAATACAAGCCAAGGAACGAGCGATGCGTTTTCTACTGGGTCCCAAGCCCAATAGCCACCAAAGTTTAAACTTTCGTAAGCCCACATGCCCCCCATGATAATTCCTGTACCTAATATCATGCTTCCAAATAAAGCCCAGCGTAAAACAGGTTTAACCCAATCTTTGTATTCATTTTTCCAAAGCCCAATAATTGCATAGGCAAACGGAAAAAGGGTAGAAGCAAATCCCAAAAAAAGTACGGGCGGGTGAATTACCATCCAATAATTTTGAAGTAGCGGATTAAGCCCATTACCATCTTTAATTAGGCTTAAATAATCTGCTCGCTGAAAAATGGGTGCATTTATCATTTCTTCTCTTAGAAGAGCAAAAGGGCTACTGCCAATTTTTTCGCCAAAGAAAACAAGACCTAATAAGGAGATGCTTAAAAAGAACTGTGCTAAACTTACAACAGCCATTACGCCTGCACTCCATTTTGATTTTTTTCGTAATAAGAAAATGACACCTAATACACAATGCCAGATAAGCCATAGCAAAAAACTTCCTTCTTGCCCTTCCCAAAAACAGCTAAGTAAATACTTAAAGGGGAGCTCATTGTTAGAATGAGACCAAACATAATGATACTCATATCTATGATTAAATATGAGATAAAATAAGATTGAAAAAATAGTGAATACAGCTATGCTATGAATGAAGAAACTCGTCTTACCAATTTTGTACCAATTGGTTTCGTTTGTTATTAATCTTGATTTTTCCGAAAGGTAAAAAGCGATACAGCCAATAAGCGATGCCATAAAAGAAAGCAGAACGCTAAAGTGACCAATTTCTCCCCATATAAGTTGTTCTCCTTGAAACTCCATTTATTTTAATCTTAGGTGCCTATTGCAATTTGATCTGTATTGTACTTAGAAGGGCATTTCATTAAAATTTCCCTGCATCTAAAAGATGAGCCGTCCATTTTTCCAGTCATAGTAAGTTTTTCGCTTCGCTCAAAATCTTGAGGTTTGGCACCTGTAAAAATTACTTTTTGTGTTTTACCAGCTTCATCGGTTGCATAAAAAACAAAACGATTTGGATCCTGAATTGGATCGTACTCCATTGAATGATTAATGGTATCCAAAACAGCTACAATTTGATATTCTTTGCTAGGTTTTTTAGCTGCGGTATCAAAGGTTTCTTTTGAGCTAAAATCACCTACCATACTTACGATTATACCAAAAGCTGCTGCAATTACAACTAATATAATAATGTGAGAAGTTTTCATGCTTCAAAGTTACGACGCAAAGCAATTGGAAGCTTGAAAGGGCAACTATATTTAAGGGTATGGGCGTTAAAATTTATTCTTCCACATCATACTTTCTACAGGACGATTTGGTTGGCCGCTATACTTAGCACCTTTCTTTTTATTGTAGGGCACTTCAATTTCACCTTCTACCGGGAAGTAGATTAATTGCCCAATGGGCATACCTGCATAAACTCGTACTGGAACTTTTACTGAAATTTCTAAGGTCCAATTACCACAAAAACCTACATCACCTTTCCCTGCTGTGGCATGTATATCTATTCCTAAACGCCCAGTACTACTTTTACCTTCAAGGAATGGAACGTGTGCATGTGTTTCGGTATATTCCTCTGTTACGCCTAAATAAAAACGTCCTGGCTCTAATACAAATCCTTCTTCTGGGATATCAAAATGTTCAATCTCATTGTGTTTTTTAGCATCAATTACATGATCTACATAAATAGCTAGGTTTTTACCTAAATGCACATCATATGAATTTGATCCTAACTCAGAACGGTTATAAGGTTCAATCTTAATTGTCTGTTTTTCAATTTCTTCAAGTATGCGTGTGTCAGAAAGAATCATAGCTTTAAATCTTAATGGTGCAATGTTAGTAGTATTAAGGCTTTTGCCGAAATATGTTATTCTATAGTTGTTGACATTTCATTTCGTATTAATTTTTTTATGTTTTAAGTTGTATCATTTACATTTGGCCTCACTTTAATTGTATTATGAGCACTTTATTTACCTCCTCTGCTGGTTTTAATGGCCACGCCTTTCTTAAAAATTGTCTATTAACTCTAGTATTTATGCTGCCTTTGAGCTTAATGGCACAAGTATATAACCCTTATGTAAGTAATGGGTCTATTGCGCCCGCACCTATGCCTTTTGCTGAGGATAATGGTACAGCCTTGTTTACTATAGAATTTGGCAATACAGGATCTTCGGCTTTGCCGTATGTAGTAGGGCAAGAAAATGTAGTAAGTATTTCATTACTTCGAGGTGTTCCTAATCCAGCTATGCCTAATAATGGTGTTACAGGCAGTATGCAATCCTATTTTACTTGGACATATGATGTTTTTGGTAACACATTGATTGGTACTCAAAATAAACCAATCCCTGCTAATAGTATGGGCACTATAACGGTTGATTATAAGGTAACATCTAATTCTACCATGGCGGCACCAACAAATGGTTTTAATGTAAATCTTAATCCTTCACCTAATACTTCTACAAGTAATAATTTGTCAGATGATAATACCAGCTCTTTTTCTTACACAGTGGCTATTGGGCTTGGTGTGGAGTTGCAAAAATTTATTGGAAATAAAATGCCAGGGTATAATCAACTAAGTTGGACTAGCCTTAATGAAGAGAATAATGATTATTTTAACCTATACCACGGACAAGATATTGATAAATTAACCAAGATTGCTACCATTGAAAGTAAGTCAACTAATGGTAATAGTACTGAGCAAATTACGTATAGCTATAAACATACGAAGCCTGAAATTGGCAATAATTATTACAGACTAAGTAGTGTAGATTACGATGGGAATGAGGATTTTTACAATGCATTGAATATTTATCTTAGTGAACAATCTGGCCTACGTATTTCTCCCAACCCTGCCAGAGATTACCTTACAATCGATTATCAAAATGGGATCTTAGATATGGTAGAATTTACCTTGACTGATATGGAAGGGAAGTTGGTTTATAAAAAAAGAATTGTTTTTGAAAATGGTACGTATCTCGAAACAATCCCTTTAACCTCTTTTGCCAAAGGAGTTTATCTTTTGAATATTACAGATTTTGAAGGCTATAATTATAGTCAGAAGGTAATAAAGGAGTAAAAGCCTTTTCGCACGATTTTCTATTCTTTTTCGATTAACTCAATTTGGCTCGCAGGGCCTTGGGTTATTTGCATGTTCTGATTCGCCGTCTTAATGCTTATCACTATTAAATGCATCATTAGGTTCAATTTCCTCTGTAAGTCTCGTTAAGTTTTAATAAGTAACGTCATTCAATTTATTACCATAAAATGACAATGTGTAAATAATCTTTTGCGCAAAGGAGCGTTCTAATATTATATGAAATAACTGTACTTCACTAAACTATAAAACTGATATGCTATAGAATTACTTCACCAATATTCTATAAACAATGCAAAATCTAAATTATTTAGAAACAGAGCATCTGGACATATTGTTCAGAGGCAAAAACAAAGACTATGGAGCCTATGCGCTCAGAAAGGAGTATCCTGTAAGAATGCGGCAAGCCATAGCAATTACTACATTAAGTATTCTATTATTTTATGGAGTGCAGTATGTAATTCACAAAGACGTAGATCCAATAACTGATGTGCCAGAGTATGTAGGAGAAAAAATGAAACTCCTTGAGGATGTAATTTTAGTTAGTACTAAGCCAGCTGTTGCTGCTCCCATACTTGAGAATGCTGCACCCAAAACAGCACCACCCGTAATTGTAGAAACAAAAGCTGTGCCTAAGCCAGTTGAAAAGGATGTGAAGCCACAAGATCCAGGACCAATTGCAGTAAATAAAACGGGTGTACCTACAACTTCAGATCCAAGAACTGCAGGTCATGGAGGAGTAGGTAAATCTACGACGGCAATTGACCCAGGTGGGAATCCTAACAATGCCGGACCAGCAACAACTACCAAGGCGGTTGTACCTATACCAGATCCTACACCCGTTGATTATGCTGAGGTAAAGCCAGAGTTTCCTGGAGGGGAAGACGCCATGCTTGAATACTTACGCGATCGGATAAAGTATCCTAAAATGGCAGCAGAGAATGAGCTACAAGGACTAGTTTATGTGCAATTTATTGTAAATACAAAAGGCAAGATTTCTGATGTAAAGGTGCTTAAAGGCTTAGGTATGGGTTGCGACCGCGAAGCTACTAGAGTTATAAAATCTATGCCCATTTGGTCGCCTGCTTCTAATGGAGGGAATAAGGTTAATTATTCTTTTGTGCTGCCTATTGAGTTTGAATTGTAGTGCTTTAATTCCATAAGAATTAACGATTCGGTTTATCGGTTTCGCCTTACTTTTGTAGCCGTGAAAATTTCATGGCTATATTTATTTTTTCCTTTGGTAATTTTGCTTTTTGCATCATGCGAAAAAGAAATTAGTATCCCACTACAAGAAAGTGACCCAAAGTTGGTTGTAGAAGGTTCTATTGCAAATGATCAGCAACCTATTGTAGGCTTAACAAAAACGATTGGTTTTTTTGATAAGATTGATTTAAACAATGTCGAATTTGTAACCGACGCCGAGGTTTGGGTAACTGACCTTACTGATAACAATAAACGAATTCAATTGTTTCCTATCACCATTGACCCACTTACGTTTTATACGATTAGTCCTTCTGATCCATTGTTTAGTGATTTTGAAAATGGGAAAACAAATCATACCTACAAATTAGAAATTACACTTGATAATGAGTTGTATGAAGCAGTAACGACTATACCAGCTTGTGATGGTGTAGACTCACTGTACTTTAAAAAAGAAGCACGCTTTGAGCCAGACTCAGTATATAGGTTAATTGCAACATTTACAGATCCTGACACATTAGGTAACTACTATAAGTATTTTACTAGACGAAATGGAAATGGTTATAATCAAACGGATTTTATTGAGCCATTTACCTCGCGTTTTGATGATGTATATATCAATGGTAAAACCTTACCAGCTGATTTATTTTTAGGCTGGTCCAATCAGGATTCTACCCTCAATGCATTTGATGATATAAATAGTTACTCCCTAAAAGGAGATACAATAGAAATTAAGCTTTCAGCAATGGATGCAAAGGTGTATGAATTTTGGAAAACCTTAGATTTTGCTGAGGGTAGTGTAGGGAATCCATTTGCCTCGCCCATACAAGTACAAACAAACGTAAGCAATGGTGCTTATGGTGTATGGTCAGGTTTTGGCAATGCATATAATTCTGTAATTAATAACGAACAATAACGACTAATATAAAAACACTTAAAATAATGAGCGAAGAAATCGAAAAAGTAAAATTGTTGATTGTAGGTTCTGGTCCTGCAGGATATACGGCGGCAATTTATGCGGCACGTGCTAATATGAAACCTTTAATGTATCAAGGTATTCAGCCAGGTGGTCAATTAATGATTACCACTGATGTAGAAAATTACCCAGGATATCCTGATGGAATAATGGGGCCTCAAATGATGCAAGACTTTGAAAAACAAGCTGGCAGAATGGGTACTGATATTCGTTATGGTATGGTAACTAAAATTGACGCCAGTAGTCGTCCGTTTAAAGTTGAAATAGATGAAGAAAAAATGATTGAAGCTGATTCAGTTATTATGGCTACAGGAGCATCTGCTAAGTGGTTAGGATTGGAAAGCGAAACAAGATTAAACGGCAGCGGTGTAAGTGCTTGTGCAGTATGTGATGGATTTTTCTTTAAGGGTAAAGAAGTGGCTATAGTAGGAGCTGGAGATACAGCTGCTGAAGAAGCGCTTTATCTTTCAAAACTATGTCCTACAGTACATATGTTTGTGCGCAAAGACGAAATGAGAGCATCGGCAGTAATGGCTGATCGTGTAAATGCTACTGAAAATATTAAGATTTACTGGAACACAGAAACTGATGAAGTTCTTGGAGATAAAAAGGTAGAGGGTGTACGAGTGAAAAATAATAAAACTGGAGAGACACAAGAAATTAAATTGGATGCCTTTTTTGTGGCAATTGGTCATAAACCAAACTCAGATTTACTAAAAGATATAGTAGATATGGACGATGCGGGTTATGTAAAAACTACACCCGGTACGAGTAAAACCAATGTAGAAGGTTTATTCTGCTGTGGAGATTTGCAAGATAAAATATACCGCCAAGCAGTAACTGCTGCAGGATCTGGTTGTCAAGCTGCTTTGGATGCGGAGCGTTGGTTAAGCGAAAAAGGCTTACATTAGTAAATATGAAGTCTAAGATATCAATAGGGGTTATAGTGTTATCTATAACCTTTTTGTTAATAGTACACTCTTGTAAAAAAGATCCGCAGGTTTTAAATCCTGAAGGGGAGTTTCCTGCAGAAGTACAACGAATTTTTGAAAATAAATGTGCAACGGCAGGTTGTCATAACGATAAGAGTTTTCAAAACGCGGCAGGATTAAACTTAACTACTTGGAGCAACTTGGTTTATGATGCAGGAGTAAGTGGGAGTGTTGTTATTCCTTTCAGACCAGAGTTTTCTTCCTTATTTCAATTCATAAACTCTTATGAGGATTTAGGCTTAAGCGCTGAGCCGCAAATGCCTTTGAATGGAGATAAGTTGACCAGGGATGAAGTAAAAACTATAAAATCTTGGATAGAGAATGGTTGTAAAAATAGTAGAGGTGAGATTCCTTTTGCTTATGATTTTGAAACACGTAAGAAGGTAATTGTTTCTAATCAAGGATGTGATGCCATTTCAATTATTGATGCTAAAAGCAAATTGATTATGCGTTACATTACCATAGGAAAAAAGCAAAGTATTGAGTCACCGCACTTTTTAGATATTAGTAAAGATGGTAAGTATTGGTACGCATGTTTTGTGGCAGGAGACGTGGTGCAAAAATTTGAAACAAGTACGGGTAACTTGGTAGGCGAAGTAGAAATTGGAGAAGGAGGATGGAATGTAATTAAATTAACTGATGATGGTTCTACTGCTTATGTGTCAGACCTGACTAACGGTAGGCTTGCCAAAATTAATACAAGCAGTATGAGCTTAACGCAGATGTACCAATCGAGTCCCAAACTTTTTGAATCGCCACATGGTATTGAAATAACTACAACCGGCGATACGATTTATGTAACCTCACAATTTGGTAATACGTTTTATCGCTTTATTCCCGCTGCTTTTAGAAACGATGCCATTAGTTTAGTAAAAGGGCAAGTGCCAAATTTTGCTAGTAATACCTATGACCCACATGAGGTTATTTTTAGTCCAGATAGGAGTAAATATTTTTTTACATGTCAAAGCAGTAATGAAGTACGAGTGTTTGATGCCAAGGCAGACTCATTATTGCAAGTAATACCCGTAGGCAAGTTGCCTTTGGAGTTTGCTGTAAGTAAGCAAAAGAATTTACTTTTTGTAAGTTGTAGTGAGGAGCCTAATCCAAACTTTCCTACTTTAAAAGGCTCAGTAGAGGTGATTGATATGAATACTTTACAGGTAGTAAAAACGTTGTACGGCCGATTTTTTCAGCCACATGGTATGGCTGTAAATGAAACCACAGGCGAGTTATTTGTAGCAAGTAGAAATGCTGACGCTTCGGGTCCGCCACCGCACCATATCTCAGAATGTGCTGGTAGAAATGGTTTCTTTGAAGTATTTGATATTAATACGTGGGAAAAAAAGTTGGATCGTCAGGAATTATCTGTTGATCCTTATGCAGTAATAATAACCGATTAATATGTTGTATGTATCCTTAAATAATATTTCGTTTATTGCCTATCATGGTGCTTTTGATGAAGAACAAAAACTAGGAAACGAATTTATAGTAAATGTAAAAGTGGGAGCTAAAGATGAAACTGCTTTTATTGATTATGCTGATTTGCTAGATATTGTAAAAGAAAATTTCTCAAGAAGAATGGATTATCTAGAAACATTAATAACAGAAATTGAAAAAGATATTCAGCAAAAGATTAAACCTTGCGATTACTTATTTGTTTCAATTAAAAAGAAAAATCCACCATTAGGAGCTATGGTAGAAAGTAGTGAGGTGATACTAGAAAAAGAATATTAGCTAGCTTGATTAAGCTGTTCTTCTATTTCTTCCATTCTAATTCCCATATGGCTTTCGGCATAGGTGCATTCGCCATTTAGAATAAGGAGTATTTGAGGAGATTCATGGTTTACTTTAAATCGCTCAGCAATCTCACTTGAGATATCACGGTGTGCAATTAAATCTAGGTAGTAAAAATCTGCGTTTGTATTATCTGGGCTTCTATCTAATCGACCTTTGGCCATATCACTTATTGAACATCTCGTACTATGCTTAAATAGTACAATAGGTTTAGTAAAGCTTTGCTCTTTGATAGTGTCAAGTTGCTCCAAGCTTGTAAGTGGAAGCCAATTCAAAGTGACAGGTATTTAAGAAATAGCTTGAGTTGACTGTGTCATTACAATACGTTCAGGACAACCATATTTCTTTTTAGTTGCGCATGAAGATATGGCTACAGTAATTGTGAAAAGAATCAATAATAATAATGCGTTTTTCTTTTTCATTATCTAAATACTTAGTGTTTATTTGCTCAAAGGTACAGTTTTTATAATTGTAAATAGTTAATAAGAAATGAAAAGGATATTAGTACTAGGAGCAGGAAAGTCAGCAACGGCTTTGATTGATTATCTTATTGAGCGAGCTGGTAAATACAACTGGCAGATTATGATAGCTGATCGTAACAAATCGCTTGTGGAGTCTAAAATAGAAGGAAGACCCAATGCGGAGGCGCTAGAGCTTGATATCAATGAGCCAACTAAGCGTGGGGAAGAGGTACAAAAGGCAGATATTGTTATTTCTTTATTGCCTCATTTTTTACATATACATGTGGCACATGATTGTGTAAAGTATAAAACAGACCTTGTTACCGCATCTTATGTATCTGATGAAATTAGAAAATTAGATCAAGCTGCAAAAGATGCAGACATCGTTCTAATGAATGAAATGGGTGCTGACCCGGGTATTGATCATATGAGCGCAATGGAATTGATTGATGATATAAGAAGTGATGGAGGTAAGGTTACCTCTTTTCAATCTTATTGTGGTGGTTTAGTGGCACCAGAGAGTGATAATAACCCTTGGCATTATAAAGTATCATGGAATCCATGGAATATTGTAAGAGCAGGAGGTAGTGGAGCAACTTTTTTAATGAATGAAAAGAAGTACCATAGGGAATATAGGCATTTGTATAAAGAATGTTCTTCAGTAGAGGTAGATGGTTACGGCACACTTTCAGCTTATGCTAATAGAGATTCTATGAAGTATAAAGATGATTATGAATTAGAAAACGCTCATACAATTCTTAGAGCCACCTTGCGCCACCCTGAATTTGTAAAAGGATGGGCAGCCGTTATAAGCTTAAGCCTAACCGATGATCAAAATGCATTTGACGTAAGCGGAATGAGCTTAAATGAGTGGATGCTTATAGCAAGTAAATCTATTGAAGGGAGCTCATTAGAAGAAAAATTAAATTTCATTGGAGCAGATGAAATTGCATTAGGTTTAATTCAATTTCTTGAAATTGATACCAATAAAAAAATAGAATTGGAAGGTGATCAAGTACCAGCTAAGGTCATGCAAAAAGTAATTGAAGAAAAATGGAAACTTGCTGCTGAGGATAAAGACTTATTAGTTTTTCATCATGATATAGAATATGAGCAAGATGGAGATTCTAAGCAATTAGAGAGTAGTTTATTAGTAAAAGGTCAAAATGCTACGGATACTGCCATGGCAAAATGTGTAGGACTTCCAATGGCCATTTTTACCAAGTTATTTTTAACGGAAGGCTTTAAAGATTTATCTGGTGTACAGATTCCAACCATGCGTTCAGTGTATAAACCTGTTTTAGAAGAGCTTAAGGAATTTGGTGTTGAGTTTAAAGAGAAATAACTTTTTGTAATTAAATGTTTCCTTAGCCGTCAAAAGTATTTCAGATGAACGCAGGACGCAAAACTATTATTGTATTGGGCATAATTTTCATAATATATGCTGTGTATTTTATGTTCTTTTTTAGAGGAGGTAAAATACATGAGTTTAGTGATGTGTTTAACAGCAAAGAGTTTGTGGCTCTTTTGATAGGGTCCTTGTTTGTATCAACTATATTCTTTAAGAGAGAATATTAATTTAATACTGCTCCTTATCATTAGGGAAGTTACCACTTTTTACATCAGCTATATAACCTTTAGTAGCATCTGTTATATCCTTATATAAATCAGCATATCTCCTTAAGAAGCGAGGAGAGAAGTCTTTAGTAATTCCCAGCATATCATGCATTACTAATACCTGACCGTCTACATCGTTTCCTGCTCCTATACCAATTACTGGAATAGATAAAGATTCAGCTACTTTTTTACCCAATGTAGCCGGTATTTTTTCTAAGACGATTGCATAACAGCCAGCATCTTCTAAAACCTTTGCATTACGAATTAACTCCTCAGCTTCTTCTTCTTCCTTGGCTCTTACGGTATACGTACCAAATTGATAAATACTTTGTGGCGTAAGCCCTAAATGCCCCATTACAGGTATGCCAGAACCAATGATTCTAGTCACACTTTCAAGAATTTCACTTCCGCCCTCCATTTTTACGGAGTGCGCTCCAGATTCTTTCATTATTCTAATTGCTGATGCTAAAGCCTCGCGTGAGTTGCCTTGGTAGCTACCAAAAGGTAAATCGACTACTACTAAACAGCGTTCAATGGCTCTAATTACTGATTGAGCATGATAAATCATTTGATCCAAGGTAATAGGTAATGTTGTCTCATGACCTGCAAATACATTACTTGCGCTATCTCCAACCAATAGAACATCAATCCCAGCTTGATCCAGTATTTGTGCCATGGAGTAGTCATAAGCCGTAAGCATGGATATCTTCTCACCACGTTGTTTCATAGCTAATAATGCTAATGTGGTTATCTTCTTAAACTCTTTTTTCTTTAGTTCTGTGCTCAAAGTAAAAATTTTGCACAAAAGTAAGCGAATATTTCCACTATCCTGTGAGTTGATTATATGGTTAAAAGTTTTTTTATAGCGACATCTTTCTTTATTTTGCCTACTTAATCAAAGAAAGTTTATGCTTAAACGTACAATTCTTCTTTTAACTGCCATTTGTTTTGTGGGTGTTGCCCATGCGCAAGTGCGTATAGCTCCAATGATGGGCTTTAATTTTAATCGTCAGATACAGTCTTCAAACAACAATAAATTCCAAGGTATTTTTAATACCAAGCTCAATTTTAGTGTTGGAGCTATGGGGGATATTTTACTAACTGATTTTTTAAGTATTCAACCTGAAATTCTTTATTCCTTTAAGGGAGGAGCGTATGAGTTAGAGTCTGCATCAGTATCAGAAAAATTTACAAATAACCTTGGCTATATTCAAATGCCGGTATGTATTACAGGCAAGCTTGATGTAAAAAGAGGGTTCTTATTTGCAGGTGCAGGTATTTATGCTGGTAGATTAGTTTACTCAAACTATGTATTGGAGCAAAACTATAAGAATGTTGATGCAGGAGAATTAAGAGTAGGTAAAGATTATTTAAGAGATCAAATTACACCTTGGGACTATGGTTTTAAGTTTAAAGCAGGTCTTGAGTTAAATAAAGGATTTTATATGGGCGCATTTTATGATGTAGGTTCCAAAGATATAAATCCGCAATACGCAGTTACGCGTAATAAAACGATTGGAGTTCAATTTGGGTGGAGTATTAGTCTTACTGAGGAAGATAGATATGAGCGCTTTGAGAATTTCTATGAGTTCTAAAGTAAGCTTTCAAGTAGCAAAAACTAAAGATGATTATACCTTGGCCTTGCCATTGGTAAGTATATTAAATCCTTTATTGAGTAAGGAGGCATACTGGCAATACACGGCCGAGATGCGGGATGCTGGTAATTATAAATTGTACCTAGCCTATAATGATAACGTGCTAATAGGGATTTGCGGTTGTTGGATAGCTACAAAATACTATACAGGCAAATATCTTGAGATTGATAATTTTATTATTTCTCCTGCCTTTCAGGGCAAAGGATTTGGTAGTGAGTTTTTAAAATTTATAGATCAACTTGCCCTTGAGAATAATTGCAATATTATCATGCTAGATGCTTATTTAGAAAATGAAAAAGCACACAGGTTTTATAAGCAACATGGCTTCGTGCCAAAGGGCTACCATTTTTTAAAAGAGATAAGGAATCATTAAGTTGCACATAAATATCTATTTATGTAAATTACATTTGTAAAAACAAACCTATGGAAGATAAAGCCCTATTTGACGATACCAGGAAATTATTTGTAATTGATGATGATCCAATTCAGGTTGAGATGATTCAAGACTACATTAAAGATCGTTATGTATTTGAAGTGAAATCATACTCAGATGGTGAGTCTGCTATGGCCGATATCAAAAGCCAGCATCCTGAGATAATTGTTTTAGATTATCATTTAAGCTCACAAAAAGCTGATGCTAAAAACGGTATAGAAGTATTAAAAGTTATTAGCAAAATTTCTCCAGGTACAAAGGTATTTATGTTCTCAGGTAAGGATGATATGGAAATCGCTAAAGAAAGTATCAAAAATGGTGCGTTTGATTTTATTGTAAAAGGTCCTACAGCTTTTGATAAGTTGGAAAGAACGATTAATCGATTGGGTGATATGAATCAATTGGAATCAATAAATAAAGCACAGAAAAAGACGATTACTATATTAATAGTAGGAATACTATTGGTTGTATTAATGGGGTTATGGTACTTTATGTCTGAGAATGCGTAAGCTATCTTCTAGCTCTTACTCTTCGTAGGCCTTCTGTAGCACTTTTTTTATAGCTAGATATATCTTCTAGTTGCTCGTAAATTTTTTCAGCTCTACTTATGTTATTTGTTTTTTCGTAGGCTAAAGCTAGTTTAAAAAGAACTTCATTTCTATTCTTTAGCGTTTTTGAACGCAAGGCTTTTTTGTAATACTTGATACTCGTTTTGTATTCTTTTTTGCCATAAGCTTCATTTCCTAATTCAAGCGAGCTATAGTATTGCGACCTAGTTTTTTTCTTTGCTCCCTGAGTTTGCACTTTATCTATCATATATGCAGTTTCGTCTGCACGACCGCCAGCTATACTTACATCTTTTTTAGATCGCTTTTTAGATTTGGCTACAATGGCTTTGTTTTCTTTGTCATTTATTCCGTTGATATCCTTTAGTCCAGCCTCAGATTTAGGACGGTAATAAGTATTTAATGAACTCAGGTCTTGTTTGCCTCGTTGATTTTCATTTTTAGTAACTAGTTCTGAATCCTTCTCTTGTGAAATACCAATATCTTGTGTAGCTCGTGAACTTGGGCTTTGAGCCATTTTGGGTGTAGTTGCTTTGGCAATAATTTCTTTTCTAGTTTCAGTAGCATCATTAGATTCCTCCTCAACTGTGCTTTTCTTGACAATATTCTTATTTATTGTTTTTTTGCTATTATTAAAATCAATATTATCCTTACTAGATTTTGCTACTTTCTTTTCTTTTTTTAGATCAGCTCCTGGTAAGTCAGCAGCTTCAATGCTTATGTTTTCAAATTCAGGAGAACGTTTTTTAACTGCTTCCATTTCACTATTCCCTTCCATTGTGCTTTTTACTTTTGAGTATTGTTCTCCTTTATTTCCAAACCAATCGCTATTATTGTTTATGTAAGAAAATACTACCAAGCCGCCACCAAATACCAGAAAGAAAATACCAGCTACTGCTGCCCAAGAAATACGTTTGCCACCTTTTTGGGCTGTTAATTTGCTAGGGGAGGCGGTCTCCGTTTTTGTAATTAAGGCTGCTTTGTCGTCTTCTTTTTTAAGTAATGCTGTTACATCTTTTCGTATGTCTGCAATATTGGCTTCGTTCGTTTCTGCATCAAGAATTTGTAAACCCTCTAATGCATCACTACAAAACATACAATCAATCAAGTGGATTTCAATAGAATATACCTCTTCCTTCTCTAGCTTATTTTCTAAGTAGTGTTGAAGCTGCTCTTGTTTTAGGCAGTCACTATGGGATAATATGTTATCTAAATTGCTCACCCGGTGGCTGATAATTTAATCTTTAAGTTTCTTTTTCCGTTTTGTATAAAACTTTTTACCTGCTTAAAGGTAAAGCCTGTTGTCTCACAAATATCATTATATGTTCTGCGTTCCAAGTAAAAAAGCTTTATACATTTTTGCTGATCAGGTGGTAGCTTATCTAGTTCTTGCTCCATATTCATCAACATTTTCTCTTTCTCAACTACTTGATGCAGTTCTGCTTCGTTTTCCATATTGCCCAATAGGTTTTCCTCTATGGGTTTGGTTATTGTTTTGTTTTTACGCAGCTCCATAAGGCAAGCATTCTGCGCTACACGGTACAACCAAGACTTAAAATGCTGTATATCGTGCTTTTTAAGGTCTGTGATTAACTTTTCAAAAACCTGCATTGCTACATCCTTGGCTTTATCGCTGTTTTTCATGTATTTCATACCCACACCATATACTAGGTGGTAATAACGCTCAAACAATTTACCTAGGGCATTCTTATCCTCATGCTGCACATATTGCAGTATAAGTTGCTGGTCTGTAAATTGTTCTGGTTTTTGAGACACGGTATTCTCTACGAATGTATTAAAAACACAAGAGAAATCAAACCGATTGAATGCTAAGATTCACCTAAATCTAAATTAGAATCAGATAAAAGAGAACGTATATCCGCTGCTTTGTCATGCTCGTTAGCTTCATCGTAGCTTCGAGCTAAGGCAAGTGTAAAGTGATGCACAAATTCCTTGTTTTTAAGCGGTTTAAAGCTATCCTCAGTAAATTCTACTTTATATTTTTTTATAAAACTGTCTACGTCTTGTTTTGAAAGTATAGTACCCTCGGTAGGTTCAATAAAAAATTGGGTACTCATAGTTGGGCTTTCGGCTCCAAGATTAAAATCGTACAGCGTACTTACATAACCTAACACTACAAAATTTGAAATTTTTAATGCAAACACGGGAATGTCTAGCATCTTAGTAATCATTAGATAAATAAGCGCTAGTGAAAATTGATTTCCTTTTCGATGCTCCAAAACATTATTTAAATAGTACGTGCTTGAATCTTTCAGCGCATTACGCTCAGCAGATAACTTATACATGCTGTAAAAAATACTATTAATGATATGTATTTCTTCAAGTGGCGTAAGGTAGTTGTTTAACTCAAGCCAGCAGGATCTATGAATACTTTTGAGTGTATTTTTTAGTTTTTCTTCCTTTAGGTTTGGATCAATGTATTTACTCAAAAGCACCATGGCCTCAAATAAAGAAGCGGTAGAGTCCTCTTCCCAAGTAGAGAATTTTTCTTTAATATCTACTAAGCTCACTTTTTGAATCAGTGATTCAACGCGTCCTTGTACTAGCTCTTCTTCTGAGTCTAGCCAGTATTCTTCCAAGCGTGGAATTATGCTAGGTCCAATCTCTTTTAATTTTTCAGAAACGGATGAAAAAATCATTTCATCAGGATCGTCTAATAATTTAAAAAGGGCTTCTATTTCTTTCTTACTGCTCACTGCTTTATCTAATGATAAAAGTCAGAACTAATTAGTTGATAACAAAAAAAACTAATTCACTTTATTGTAAAATCTTATTGTTGGCTTGGGGATAAGCTTGAAATATAAAAAAAGAGACTGCCAAAGCAATCTCTTTTAATCTAATGGGGACAATGAGGGGGCTCGAACCCCCGACCCTCGGTACCACAAACCGATGCTCTAACCAACTGAGCTACAATGTCCGTATAAGGTGGGCAAATGTAAATAAAAAAACATTTTAAAATCTATACTATTATATATTTTCTTTGATATTCCAGTAATCAAAAAGGGAAGCCTTTTGTTCAGCATTTAGTTTCATACTATCATAATGCCCTTTTGCCTCTTTTTGGCGATAAGCCTCATAAATAGTAACAGCGCAAGCTACAGATATATTTAAGGAAGAAATCATACCTACCTGTGGTATAATAAAATTGCCGTCGCAAAGGGCCCTAATCTCATCGCTTACGCCTCTTTTTTCATTGCCAAATACTAGTGCAATAGGCTCAGTAAAATCCATTTCGTATATAGTTTGAGAGCTTTCACCTAAATGGGTTGCAAAAATTCGTTTATACTTTTTCTTTACTACCGCCATACATTCCTCCAAATCAGTAAATTGTTGCGTGTGCATCCATTTTTGAGCACTTGAGCTACTTCTTGTTCCAAAACGCTTGTGCGTATTGATTTTGGTATTCAGCACAAAGAGTTCACTTATGCCTACCGCATCGCATGTGCGCATTACGGCAGCTATATTATGCGGGTCAGTAACATTTTCTATAATTACGCTTAGGTCATTTTGCCTTTTACTTAAAACCTTATTTACCTTTGCGGCACGCTCTGGAGTCATGATGCAAAAATACTTTTCAAAATCTGTTTTATCAATTGCTTTGCTTGCAATAATTGGTGTTGGTTTATTAGCCTGCTCGGTTAAGCCTATTGGAGATAAGAAAGTAGTTGAAGTAAATTCTGAAATTACTTTAGGGGAGAAACTTTTTTTTGACAATATCCTTTCAAGTGATCGAAGTATTAATTGTGGTAGTTGTCATATTCCAGCTTTTGCATTTGCAGATACTGCCGCATTAAGTATTGGGGTAGGAGGTGCAATTGGTAATCGCAATGCGCCTTCTGTTATGAATGTTGCTTTTCGTGATTCTGTTTTTTGGGATGGGCGTGCGCATAGTTTAGAAGATCAAGTTGTATTTCCTGTAGAAAATCTCGATGAAATGAATTTACCTTTTGACTCAGCAGTAGCTAGAATTCAAGGTGTAAAAGAGTATCAAAAATTATTTAAAAAAATCTATCAGTCCAAACCAAATAGGAAAAACATAATCCAAGCAATATCTGCCTTTGAAAAAAGCTTAGAGACAGAAGATACGCCCAACGATCGTTGGTTAAATGATGACGAGCCAAGTGGCATGACGGCACAAATGATTCGAGGAAGAGAATTATTTACGGGTACCAAAACCAAATGTTTTGACTGCCATTATACACCAGATTTTACAAGCGATGAGTTTAAAAATATTGGATTGTTTGATGGAAAAGCTTTGAATGATTCTGGGCGATATAATGTAACAAAGCGGGTAGAAGACATAGGCAAGTTTAAAATACCTGGTTTGCGCAATGTGGCTATTACAGCGCCTTACATGCACAATGGAATGTTTAAGACTTTGCGGGAGGTTATTGATTACTACGACGATCCAATACAGTTTGTAAAGCAACCTTATGCTATCGATAGCCTTATGCCACGTAAAATTGGTTTAACTGAACAGGAAAAGGAAGACTTAATTGCTTTCTTGGAGTCTTTGACTGACGATCGGTATAAATAGTTTTATTGATTTAGCTTAAATTGATCTACAAAAGTATATCCAAGTGCTCCTTCTTTTAAACAAGTAATGATTGTGTCGCCTTGTTCTATCTGATTGTAAAAATGATTTGTTACATCAAAGCGCTCATTTTGTAATACTGGATTTGTTGGAAAAATAAAACGACTTCTTAATTTACTTGCTCCGAGACTCTTTCTTTTAATCTCTGTTTCAATACAATTTGTTTCGTTAGATGCAAAGGAATGATTTATTAAACTGCCAATTCCAGGTAATAGAAGAAATAGTCCAAGGAAAAGTCCAAAGTGTACTCCTATTCGAGTTTCAGAATATTCGTCAAATAGACTTTTTTTTCTTTTAAGGTATATTGTAATTACTATTGCCAATATCAATCCTGTGGAAGCCCATCGCCAAAAGAGGGTAGTACCGTTAATTGTATTATCAATTTTGGGAATTTCAATTATCATTAATACAAGTGCTAAAAACCAGAAAGCAGTTATCGCGTAATTCTTTCTCTTTAATTTTTTTTGGAAGTTTTATATCTATATCATATTTGGGTGGCCAAATTTCGTCAATTAAGAATTGGGCATATGCAACTAAAAGTATAAAATGCCATAAGCCGAAGATTAAACAAGCTATTGAAATAAGTTGGTAGGGAAATTGTTTCTGGGTAAAAATTAAAACACCTATAAAAGAAATAAGAAGGTAGAAAATACTTTTTACGAATGCCTTTTTTAAAGGCGAAAGTGCCTTGAACCTTTTTACTATGTTGTATAAGTTCATAATTAAAATATTACCCCTTGCTTTTTATCATCACGTTCAAAGCATGATCGGCATCGCGGTTCATACACATCCTTTTCTCCTAGTACTACCGTTTCTTTACTGGCCGTTTTACGATAGCTGTAATTTGCCATGTCGCCACATACTGAGCAAATAGCATGCACCTTAGTTACATAATCCGCCTGCGCTAAAAGTTCGGGCATAGGGCCAAAACCATTTTTATTGAAATCCATATCAAGCCCAGCGCAAATAACTCTTGTTTGTTTAAGAGCTAATTCTTGTACCACTTTCACAATATCCATATCAAAAAATTGAACCTCATCTATTCCTACTACATCTATGTCTTCTGTTTTATTTAAGATGTCTTCAGCTTTAGCAACAGCCATACTTTTAATGCGCACACCATCATGTGATACAATATCAGATTCATGATATCGATTATCTGTTGCAGGTTTAAAAATGGCCACGCTATGCTGCGAAAACTGTGCACGTTTTAATCTCCTAATTAATTCTTCTGTTTTCCCGCTAAACATAGAGCCGCAAACTACTTCGATCCAGCCGCTTTTTCTGTTTTTTATGTTTGGTTCAATGAACATCTATTTGGATTATAGGGTATGATTGTCTAGTAGCTTTTGCGCTTCGTTTTTAGTTGATAATTCCAAATCCCTATTCGCCTTACACTAATCACTATTTGCTATATTTGACGAAAGTAAAGAACAGCATGAGAAAATTCATTTTAACTATACTACTATTTTTATGCACACTAGGCGCTTTTGCAGGCGAGGGGATGTGGCTACCATTTTTATTGCAAGAAATCAACGAAAAAGATATGAAGGCCAAGGGGCTTAAAATATCGGCAGAGGATATTTACTCGGTGCGTGACGGAAGTTTAAAAGATGCCATTTTAATTTTTGGCGGCGGCTGTACCGGAGAAGTTGTTTCGAATAAAGGATTAGTATTTACAAATCATCACTGCGGTTATGGCACCGTAAATAATTTGAGCAGTGTGAAAAATGATTATCTGACTGATGGATTTTTTGCAAAAAATCAAGGAGAGGAAATACCTTGCCCAGGATTATCGGTGCGTTTTATCAGAAAGATAGAAGATGTAACTGCATCAATTATGGATGGCATAACGGAGGACATGGATAAGGAAACCCGTGATAAAAAAATTAAGGCACGAGCAAAATCTATTAAAGAAAAAGCAGCACTTGAAAGTGGTTTGGAAATTAGTTTAAAATCTTTTTTCTATGGCAATGAGTATTATATGTTTTATATAGAGCGTTACAATGATGTGCGTTTGGTAGCTTTCCCTCCTAATGGGATAGGTAAATTTGGTGGAGATACCGATAACTGGGCTTGGCCAAGACATACCGGAGACTTTGGCGTATTTAGAATTTATGCCAATAAGGATAATAAAGCGGCTGCCTATAGCGAGGATAATGTTCCTTACAACCCCAAGCGTCATTTTAAAATTAATATTGGTGGCCTACAAGAAGGAGATTTTTCAATGGTGTATGGTTTTCCTGGGAGTACACAGCAGTACTTAACTAGCGATGGAATTAATGAAACGATGAATGTGCTAGATCCTGCACGTATAAAAATACGCGCTAAGAGATTGGGCTATATGGAAGCGGCCATGAAAGAGAGCAAAGCAAACTTTATAAAGTATGCAAGTAAGCAAGCGCGTGTAGCAAATTACTATAAAAAGTGGCAGGGAGAATTATTAGGCCTGAAACTAAATGATGCTGTTAATAAAAAGAAAGCAAAGGAGCGTGAGTTTTTATCCTGGGCTAGAAAAAATCCTGTACGTTGGGCAAAATACGGTGATATTATAGACAAGCAAAAAGCGCTATATCAGAATAAAGAACAAAATGAATTGCAGTATAATTATATCAGGGAATGTTTACGTGCTTCTGAGTTAGTAGCTCTAGGGCGTTATGGCGATTCTTTACTTACCGTAAATGATTTATATAGTAGAAAAGATGATTTTAAACGTATTGTAAAACGAATTGCCAGTGGAATAAAACGAATGGATGTAGAAACCGATCGTAAAATCACAACGGCTTTGTATGAGATGTATCGTACTAAGTTTGGTGAGGCAAATGAAATCAGTGATCAAAGTGTTCAGGCTATGTATTCTAGTTCTGTTTTTTCTGACATTTCTAAATTGAATACCCTGCTGGATTCTCAAAATCCATTAGATATTACCAAGGCTATAAAAGAAGACCCAGTATACCTTGCTAGTAAATATATTACAACAGAAAATAAAAAAGTGCTTACAGATTTGCGCCCAGATATTATTAGCTTGCGCGAAAACTATAGAACGTATATGCAAGGGTTAAGAGAGCAGTCTAAAAAACCACTTTACCCTGATGCTAACTTTAGCCTACGATTGACCTATGGTAAAATGGAAGGTTTAGAAGCACAAGACGGCATGCAGTATAATATGTACACAACATTGGGTGGAGCAGTACGCAAGCGCAATACAGAAGTTGAAGAGTTTAATATGCCACAGCGTTTGGTTGATTTATATGAGAAAAAAGACTTTGGACGTTATGCTACTTGGCATAAAGGAAAGAAGGATGTACCGGTTTGTTTGTTATCATCATTGCACACAACAGGTGGTAATTCTGGTAGCCCAATTATGAATGCATACGGTGAGTTGATAGGAACCAATTTTGATAGAATTTGGGAGGGAACCATGAGTGATATAAACTACGATGTAAACCTTTGTAGAAATATATCGGTTGACGTTCGTTACGTTCTTTTTATAATTGAAAAATTTGGAAATGCGAAGTGGATTATAGACGAAATGGATATTGTAGAAACGCGCCACTATTAATTGATATAGGAATTTTAAAAAAAAGGACAAAGCGATAATTGCTTCGTCCTTTTTTTAATTTTATTATTTGCTAAGTTAGTTTTAAGTATTCGTCCTGCTTAATGACCCGCTTCCGTAACCTGTAGATCATATTCAATAGGTGTACTTTCATTGCTTATTTCAATAGGTAGTCCTCCTTCTACATTATCAGGTAAAAAAGGGTCCCAACCGTAGCCGTACATATAATATTCGCCTTCTTTTAAACCCGTAAAAACAGCAATTTTCTCGCCATTATAATCTTTTACTTCTGCTTGTATATCATAATCTGATAGGGCAGTAGGAGCGTCTTGAGTATTAAACTTTAAATACACGGTCATACTATCTAAAACAACAGTATGATGCTTGGCTGTAATCTGTAATTCATTATCACCTCCCAATCCTGCTGAGTTCTTTTTTCGGCAGCCAAAAGATAAGAAAACTATAAGTACTAATGTAAGTGCAGACAATCCGTATTTCATATAAATTGGTTTTCAACTAAATTAAATTATTTATTCACCTTTTGTTACATTTTAATGTCATATTTCGGGTTAAATAAGTTGTAATTTTGAGTAGTGCTTAAGCGCATAGTTAAAATATTAGGAATCCTACTATTAGTAGTACTACTGCTAGTTGTGGTCATTGTTTTTGCCTTAAAGCAAGAAAAAACCCAAAATCGGCTTGCACAAGAGGCCACTACTTGGCTAAGTGACAAATTGGATACCAAGGTTACTATTGATAAAGTCAAAGTTGACTTCTTAAATCGAGTACATTTTAAGGGCCTTTACATTGAAGATCAAAAGCAAGACACCTTAGCATATATTGGAGACTTTAGTGCAAATTCTACCTCTATTATTTCAGACTTATGGAACGATAAAACATCCGTAATAAAAAATGTACAGTTGGAAGGTGGTGTAATTAATTTAATTAGGCCAAAAGATAGTAAAGATTGGAACTACTCATTTATAGAAAAAGCGTTTGCTACAGAAGATGATGAGGATACCACAACATCA
This sequence comes from uncultured Chitinophagaceae bacterium, assembly GCA_937981995.1. Lineage (GTDB taxonomy): Bacteria > Bacteroidota > Bacteroidia > Chitinophagales > Chitinophagaceae > JAGNRR01. The sequence continues at coordinate 26,156 of CALJNC010000027.1, read as the reverse complement.
GCTCCTCCAAAAATTGATCTTAAAAATTTAAATGTAAAGGATGTGCGATTTGCAATGCTGGACCAATGGCTTGGTCAGGATCTGGTAACACAAGTAGGCGAGCTAGAATTAAAAGTAAATGGTTTTGATATAGAGGCCTTAGTTTTTAATATCAATAAAGTAGATATTGCCAATACAAATGTTGTTTTTAAAGAATATAAAAGAGGCAAACCTAAGAATAAAAAGATATCATCAGACCATAGCAGTTGGGGGACCGCCTTTAATCCTGAGAATATTGCCGTTAGGCTAAATAATTTAAACTTGGAGGATGTAAACTTTGAGTACCAGCGTAATGGTCATATTTCTGTACCAGGCAGATTTGATGAACGACATATTGTAGCAAAAAATATTCAGCTTGATTTAGAAGAATTAAATGTAGTTGGTGATACGGTTGTTGCGGATATTGTAAACTTACGTACGAAAGAACGTTCTGGTTTAAATTTAAAAAAATTTAAAGCGCACGTTAAGCTTACACAACAGCTAACGGAGCTTACTGATTTATATATAGAAACAAATCATTCAATTGTACGTGATTACTACCGAATGGAGTACGCTAATTTCCATGATTTTGATGAGTATATCAATGCGGTTAGGATGTACGCTCGATTTAAAAATAGCTCCATTGATAAACGAGATATTGCTTTTTTTGCAGGAAACATTTCTCAATTACCTACTTATGCCAAGCTTAATGGTAAGGCAGAAGGAACGGTTGACAATCTTTTTATTCCTGAGATTCATGCCGTAGGTCCTGAAATTGATTTTAAAGGTAAGGCACGAATAACAGGTTTGGCAGACGTAAATAATACCTTTTTTGATATTGAAGCTGAGCGTTTGTTAACCACTGGTAGGGAAATTATACGCATTGCTCCTGAGGCTAATACCGAGGCTATACGATGGAAAAGTTTAAGCCAAGTTGATTTTAAAGGCAGTTTTAAAGGCACTACCACAAGGTTTAATGCAGATGGTGCGCTTGTAACCAATCATGGCAGTACAGATGTAGATATGTTTATGGATTTGAACGGCACAAAACCTAGCTACGATGGATACATACATGCCAAGAAATTAAATCTAGGTAAGATATTAGGAAGAAAAGATATTGGAATTGTAAGTGCCAAAGGTTCTATACAAGGGCAAGGTTTTGATTTCGAAACTGTATCGGCTAATGTAAATGCCGAAGTAGGAGAAATTTATTTTGATGGTGATCGCTACGAAAATATTAAGGTAAATGGCGACGTGCGCAATAAACGTTTTAGTGGGATAGCTAAATCAGGAGATCCTAATTTAGGTTTTGATTTTAAAGGGAATCTTGATTTAAGCGGAGAACGCCCCGTTTTTGATTTTAAATCAGATATACTAAAAGTCAATTTAAAAACCTTGGGTCTTACGGAGCAAGACGTAATGGTCAAAGGAAAAGTAAACCTTGATTTTGAAGGAGAAAATATTGATGATTTTGTTGGTAAGGCCATCATGCAGGATATGATACTGAGCTATGACAATGAAGTTATTAGAGTGCCTAGCTTGCGTTTAAATTCTTATTATACCGATAGTTCAGGTAAGGTGCTTGATTTAAAAAGTACGGTGGCAGATGCGCGTATAGTTGGACGTTATTCAATACAAGGAATAGATAAGGCAGTACGTTCCTTTATGCATTATTATTTACCTACTTATATAAAGCGTGAGCGATTGCCCGAAAATGAAATTTTTGATTTTGATGTGCTTGTACGCGACGCTAATAAGATTATTCAAATTTATGAGCCAAAGCTTTCTATAGATTCTGGCACTACGATCCAAGGAAACATAAATACACTAAGTCAAAAATTAAACTTGGTAGGCATTGTGCCAGAAGTAACATATGATGGTTTTAAACTAAGCCAGGTAGGTATAAAATCTAACGGGAATCGATCGGTATTGAATTCTGAAATATTTGCAGCTCAGTTGTTTGCAGGTAAGTCTGAAATTATAAAAGATGCAACATTGAATTTAGGGGTATCTCAAGATTCAATTCGTTTTAACCTAAAAACAAATCCTGTAGACGACTTTTTAGGTGAAGCAAATCTTGATGGAATTGGGGTTGCATTTAATGATAGGATAGAAGTGGTAGTAAACCCTTCTACTTTTATTGTAAAAGAAGATAAGTATAGGCTGCTAGCTGTTCAGCCAATCCAGTATACTAAAGAAGGTATATTGTATGCAACTGATGTATTTGTTCAAAATGGGAATCAACATTTTATTTTTAATTCTGACTTCAATGGAGTCACAAATGATGCTACTGTTGAAATTCAAAATTTAGATTTAGAAAAGATTACAAACTATATTGATTCTAAAGATTTGGCTTTTCAAGGTAGGGTAAATTCAAAAGTTAATATCACTGATATTTGGGGGAACGCTGATATAAATGGCAGCTTGAATACAGTTGACTACCTAGGAATAAATCAAGACACATTAGGTGCTGCTGTAATAGACTTTAATTACAATAAAGGTTTGAATGAATTAACGATTCTTGAAAGTTCAAAAATTGAAAAAGAAGATGCCTTTTTATATACCAATGGTAAAGTGAATTTTAATGAAAATAAATTAAATTTTACCGCCAACTTAAATCAAACGCCTATATCGTTTGCTCAGCAGTATGTGGCTGGCACTATTGATAGCTTACGAGGTGAGGCTACAGGAAAAGTAGATGTTACAGGAACTTTTGACAACCCAACAATTCTAGGCGATTTATCACTTAAAAATGTAGGATTAAGCGTTGTATTTACCGGATGTTCTTATACGATGGATGATATTGAGTTACAAATGAATAAACGTGCTATTTTGTTTAAACCAATTACTATTTATGATGATCGTAAAGTAAATCAAGGCAGTGCTTTGGTTACGGGTACCATTACACATTCTAATTATGATAAGTATCGTTTGCGTTTAAATGTTAGTTCTGATAATATTTTAGGTTTAAATACTGATCAGTTTAATGGCGAGTTGTTCTACGGTTATATCCCTACCACCCTAGATATGGATATTAGAGGACCAATAGATGATATAGTAATGAATATTAAAGCGGAGCCTTTAGAAAAGGGTCGATTTTATATGCCGCTTGAGAATGGTGGAGATGTAGGCAAGTATGATTTTATAAAGTTTAAAAGTTTAGGGCGCTTTCAGAATCAAAAAGTAAAGAAACATGCTAATAGCTACTTTAAAGTAAATATGGATATTAAGGCTACTCCTAAGGTTTTAGCAACCATAATATTAGACCCTAATACACAGGAGAAGATTGAGGCTAGAGGGAGTGGAAATATTTCTTTAAATGTAGATTTAGGGAATGATGAGATCGAAATGTATAACACATTTACGGTGAAGGAAGGGTTGTATAAATTTAATTTTAGAGGTTTATTAAGCCGTGATTTTGATTTAGAAGAAGGAGGGACAATTACATGGAGTGGCGATGCGTATAATGCAATACTAGACATGAAAGCCGTTTATAAAACCAAAGCAGCTTTGTACTCATTAATTAGCGATAAGGCGGAGCAGCTATTAGCCAACTCGCCTGGTGATGAGGTAGAAAATGAAATTAATCGTTCTAAGAATTTAGAAAATACTCACGTATCAATAGATTTAGCCGGTCAGTTATCAAAACCTGATATTACATTTGATATTACCCAACCTAATAATAATGATATAGGTGGGATAGCACAGCAAGAGCTACTAAAAGTAAAACGAAATCAGGAGGACGTGATTTATCAAGCGGGTATGCTACTTCTCTTTAATAGTTTTAAGCCTTCATCAGGCGGTTTAAATACTGGTAATCTTGCAGGAAATACGACAATATCTACCGCCTCTGATATGATTAGTTCAGCTTTCTCGCAAGGCTTAACTAGTGGTATTAATAAACTAGGCATACCTAATATAACCGTGAATGTAGGGTATAAAAATTATTCAGCGGATGCTGCTACAAGTGGTTTTGGAAGAAGAGATCAATTTAATGTAGGATTCCAGGGGAGCTTTTTTAAAGATCGTTTTATTGTAAACTTTGGTAATAGCGTCGATGTAACTGATGCCGGTTCAAATTCCACTGCGAATAACAATTTCACCTATAATGGTGATTTTAGAGGGCAATATCTTCTTACGCTTGATGGGCGGTATAGTTTAAGTGCCTTCAGAGTAAGTACATTTGATTATGTAGAGAATGAACCTGTTACTCGTGGAGGAGTAGGCTTAAATTATAAGCGATCGTTTAATAAATGGAATGATTTATTTAAAAGAAAGAAACGTAGCAGTAGCTCGACTATCAAAGAAGAATTTGATGGCAATGCTGAAGAGAAAACAAGTTCAATAAAAAAAGAAGAACCGTCTTTTCCAACGGCTCTTCAAATGATTTCTAAAATTTCCTTTTAAACAATTAGCATGGCATCTCCATAGCTAAAGAAGTTGTATTTCTTTTTGATAGCTTCTTTGTAGGCTTTCATGGTTAAATCGTGTCCCATAAATGCTGTAACCAATATTAGCAAGCTTGTTCTCGGTAAGTGGAAGTTTGTTATCAATGAATCATTCAAAGAAAAATCAAAGTTTGGTTTGGGATAAATAAAAATATTTGTCCACCCTTCATTTGGTTTTAATAGTTTTCTTGTGGTTAAAGAAGATTCCATTGCGCGTATAGTAGTAGTACCTACTGAGCAAATTCGGCTACCACGTAACTTAGCTTCATTTATTGAATCACAAGCTTCCTGCTTTATTTGAAAATACTCAGCCTCCATTTTATGTTTGGTAATATCTTCCACTTCAATTGGGCTAAAGGTACCTAAGCCAGTATGTAATGTAACTTGTGCAAATTCGATTCCTTTGATTTCTAGTTTTCTTATTAAGTTTTCGCTAAAGTGCAATCCAGCAGTTGGAGCTGCTACGGCACCAGGGCGAGAAGCATATACCGTTTGATATCGCTCACGATCAATTGCCTCTGGTCTTCTTTTAATATATTTTGGTAGGGGAGTTTCTCCTAACTCTTCTAGCTTAAGCTTAAGCTCTTCATTAGTTCCGTCAAACAAAAATCGGATCGTTCTTCCTCTTGAAGTTGTGTTATCTATTACCTCGGCAATCAAAGAATTATCAGCACCAAAGTAAAGTTTATTCCCTACACGTATTTTACGGGCAGGTTCTACTATTACATCCCAAAGTGCATTATCGGCATTTAACTCACGCAATAAGAAAACCTCGATTTTAGCACCGGTTTTTTCTTTTTGTCCAAATAGTCTTGCGTTAAATACCTTCGTATTATTCACCACCATCACATCGTCTTCATTGAAATAATCAATTATATCAGAAAACTTGCGGTGCTCAAATTCGCCTGTGTCTTTATGCACAACCATTAGACGGCTTCCCTCGCGTTGTTTTGAAGGGTATTGTGCAATAAGTTTTACAGGTAAATCGTACTTGAATTTAGATAGTTTCATAGAAAGCGCAAAAGTAATAAAATAAAGAGCCTAGACCTTAAAAAAAGCATAAAAAAATCCCGTCACGCTTATTGCAAGACGGGATAAGATTCATTTATTATTGTTTATTCAGGCTCAGTAAACTGAACGGGTAGTGTAAAGTAAGATCTTACCGCTTGACCGTTGTTTTTGGCTGCTTTCCACTTAGGCATTTTCTTTACGGCTCTTACAGCTTCTTCACCACAGCCACCACCGATATTACGCTCAATTTTAGCTTGCTCAATACTACCATCTCTGTTTACTACAAAGGTGATGTATACAATACCAGTAATTCCATTTTCACTCGCGATTCTTGGATAGCTAATGTTATTACCTAACCATTCAAGCATTTTGTCTTCTCCACCTGGGAAAGATGCTTCTTGCTCAACCGCTGTAAAGATTTCGTTAGAAATAACCTTTTTCTTAACTGGTGGCGGCTCAACCGCTGCTTTAGCTTTATCAACTTTGGCAATTACCGGTGTGTTTAAATCTGCTGATGTATCACCTTTTACAGTTACGGTACTAGCAGCTGCTTTCTCTAATTTCTTCTTTGGTGGTGGTTTTTCCTCCTCTTTTACTTCTTCCTTTTTTACAATTTTAGGAGGTGTAAACTTAACCTGCGGCTTCACCTTTGGTGGTGGTGGCGGAGGTGGTGGTGGGGGAGGTGGTTTTACTTTTTTGGTTACGGGTGGCGGAGCTTTTAGCTTCACCTTTTTAACCATTGGTTTTTCTTTTTTCTTATTCTTTTCTCCAATTAAGCCTGCTATTACAGGTATTGATCCAATAAGAAGCGCTGCTACGGCTACAATTATCCCAGCCGTACGTATCCGTTTGTTATAATTCTTACGTAACTCATAAGCGCCATACTCCTTATTTCTCTTATTGAAGATAAGATCTAAGTAATCTGTTTTTAAAATATTTTTAAAGTCCATAATCTACTTTTTATTTAAGATGCATTTTTTGTTCAATTTCCATAATTAATTGCCTGATGATTGAACATTGTCTTTAAGCTTAATAAAGCTTCTATCTTCCTTTGTAATATCAATTAATGCATATGTTTCAATCCCATTAATTTGCATTTCGTCAAGAGAATTTACCATATCAGCATAGGTACTATTAGTATCTGGCTTTATTAATATGGTTGCTTCATCAGAAGCCTCTACACCTGGTTGATTAACATTTACCTGTTTATATTCCGCCACATTATTTTTTAATTTTATAATAGCATCGCGTAAACCACCTTGTGGTTTAAAATCAGTTAATTCAATTTTAGGAGGATTTGCAGGATCGCTACCGATACCATAATAATAGTAAACTTTATTTTTCTTACTTAAAAGAATGGTCATTGCGGTATAATCTTTAACCTTATTAGGCTTCGGTGTTTTTTTCTTAGAAGGCATTATAATCTCCATTGTTTTAGGTTTAGCCATGGTAGTGGTAAACATAAAAAATGTAATAAGTAAAAAACCTAAATCAACCATTGGAGTTAAATCCACCCTCGTTGAAAGCTTTTTCCGTTTCGATCCACCTTTTTTTCCTCCTTTTACTTCTATATCAGCCATTTTATATTTTTTTAATGGTTATCTATTTATAATTATTTATCCGTCCGTTCCTTGTTGTGCTATGTCTGCAGCACTCCCTGATGGAATTGCTTCAGCACTCGTAATCAAGTTAAAACGATCTATTTCGTTGTCAACCAATATATCAAGAACCTTTTTCACTTTAGGGTAAGGTGTTTTAGAGTCAGCTTTAATACATATTCTTGGAGTTTTTCCAATGTTGTCTCCAGCTGATCTTGCACTTTGAACCCAATATACAAGTTCGTTATAGGTTAAATCAGATGAGCTATCATTAATTGGTACTCCCTTAAACGGAAATTTCTTTCTTTCATAAGGGTCAAGTGATAAGTATTCTTTTAATTGACTCAATGATCCTCCAAAAGATGCTCCAATTACAAATTGCTGCTGTTCTTCTGGTGTTAGATTAAGCATTCGAGATTCACTCATATCTTTTATCATAATCGCCTTTGCTTCAGTATTATCATACCCAAAAAATACTTGGCCTTTAGGATCCATAGTAAGTAGGATTGCGTTGGGCGGTATTTTAATTTGAGATATAGAAGAAGGAGTAGTTACAATAACTGGCTCATCAGGTTTAAACTTTGTTGCCAACATAAAGAATGTAAGCAACAGGAAGGCTACATCGCACATTGCCGTCATGTCAATGTGCGTGCTTTTCCTGGGTAATTTATTCTTTGGCATATTCTGCTTTTTTTTAAATTATTTATAGTTAGCCAAGAACGTTTGCTCAAGGGTAAATCCACTCTCATCAATACCGTAAGTAATATTATCGATAATGGTAGTGTAGAAGTTATAAGCAATTACAGCAATAAATGATGTACCTATACCCAATGCAGTATTAACAAGTGCCTCAGAGATACCAGCAGCAAGTTTATTTGCATCAGGAGCTCCAGCTTCAGCCATTGCAGAGAAGGCACTTAACATTCCTAGTACCGTACCAAACAGACCCAAAAGAGTTGCCGCCGAAGATATAGTAGATAAGAAAACTAAATTTTTCTCTAATATTGGTAATTCTAATGAAGTAGTCTCTTCAATTTCTTTTTTGATAGCTGCAATCTTTTGATCCGTATCTAATTCAGTATTTGTAGTCATTTCGCCATACTTTATTAAGCCAGCTTTCATTACGTTACCTACACTACCAGATTGCTTATCACATTCAGCAATTGCTGCTTGTACGTTTTTATTACCTAAGTGGTGCTGTACTTTACGTATAAATTCAGCGTTCCCCATTTTACCTCTTGAACGGAAAATAGTTAAGCCTCTTTCTACAACAAAGGCAAGACATACTAATAATGTACCCATAAGGATTGGAACAACCCATCCTCCTTGTCTGATAGTTCCCATCATATTTGCTGGCTCATGATGAGCAGCATCTCTAAAGTTAGAGTCAGCACCAAATACTAAGTAAAATATTGAGTGAGATATAATCATACACACAATTATGATTCCTAGATTTAACCAAAAGTGTCCTGAGTTTTTTTTCGGGTCAGCTGTTGATGCAACTTTAGCTACAGTTTTTTTTGCGTCTGCCATAATAGATTTTCTTTATATTGTTTTTAATTTTATTAAGATAACAAAGATAATTTTTTGAATCAATTAACCAAATCTTTAATCCAAAAGTTAATACACATATAATAACGGCTTTTGCAAGCTATTATTGCAACGTAAACAAAATAGGAGATACTGATGACAGTATATTATATAGGAGGCGTATTAATAGTAGGAATTGTAGCAGGAATTCTAAGTGGCTTGTTTGGAATTGGTGGTGGAGTAGTTATTGTTCCTGCTTTGGTTATGATTTTTGGTTTAAGTCAGCAAACTGCCCAGGGTACAACCTTAGCCATGTTATCTATACCTGTTAGTTTAATTGCCGCCATGAACTATACTAAAGAAGGTATGGTCAATTGGAAGGTGGCTATTTTTTTAGCTGTCGGATTTATGATTGGAGGTTTTTTTGGAAGCAAAGTTGCCGTAGGGGTAGACCCTGCTTTAATGAAAAAACTTTTTGCAATTTTAATGATCGTTCTAGCTGTAAAAATGCTTCTTGATAAAAAGTAATTAATATTTCTCTTTATAAAACTTTAAATACTCAGCTACTTTTCTAGTCTTAAGTAGTTCTTTAAAATTAGACTTAGAAATAGTCATCGCTTTATAATCTCCCACATTAACCTGCGAAAATAACTTAGGTTCACTACGAGTTTGTTTTGCGTAGCGTTTTGCCCGATCTGCATTTTTAAATTCAACTATGGTAAGGGTGCCCGTTTTTGCAGTAATCAAATTCATTTTGGTTTTGAGCCTTTTAGCTGAGTGTTTGATTACATTGTAATCGCTAAATCCTGCTTTTAGTGCCAATGTTTTACCATCAATTTTAGTGAGGTAAAGCATAAAGAAATGTTCTTCACTTTTATCCAAAGTGTACACTGCATTAGGATCTTTTTTTACAGCTTTTTTAGTTTTGTCTCCACCATCAGAAGCTAGCGTACCAGACTTTACTTTTTTGAGATAACGCAAAAAATCTTGTGCATATTGCTGCTCTTTTGATCCGGGATAATCTTTTATAATATTTTCAGTTATAGTAATAGAAGAATCTATGTTTTTTAAACCTGCCAATGATTTAGCAAGAACCAACTCGAACTTTGAACTAAGAACACTCTCGGGATACTTGGATAGGGAAGCGGTTGCATTACTTAAAGCATTGTTGTATTCATAACGTTGTAGCATTTGATAAGCCGTATCATACATTTCTTCTATCAGTGCATATTTTTTATTTGCTTCAGCTGAGTTGCCTTGTATGAGTTTTGCAAATTGGCTATTAGGAAATTCTTTTTTGATTTTAGTATGCAAGGCATCTGCTTTAGCCTTTTGATTTAATTTTTCATAACTCAATGCCATACTATAATATGTAGCTGCTATTTGATCATGATTTTGATATCTTAAATTCAGTGCTTCTAAAGTTTGTATGCTTTTAGTATATTCTTCTAATCGAGAAGAATATATAAGTCCAAGTTGAAAGTAAGCTTCTTTTATTTTATCATCTGACTCAGTAAAATCAGATGGTGTTCGATATAATTGCGCAAGTAAATTTCTTACCTCAGCATTTTTACTTACACTTTGTTTAGCATTATTTAATGTGCTATCCGTTCCAGCTAAAATTCCACCTGCATTAATTCCTTGGCTGGCACTTCTACGCCAATTATCGTTTAGTTTTCTTTCGCCCCATTTGGTTTTAAATTCTACAAGGCCTTGTTGCACGGTTGTGTTTTTATAAAAATACCATGCGTTTTTATCAAATTTCCCAGGTGTGAGTTGCACCGCTTGTAGCTTAGCACTTTCTGCTTTGATTTTGTCTTTTTTCTCCTTGGCAATGCGGCGTAGCTCTTTTTTAATAACCGTAATTTGTTCTTTTTCACTTTTACGAGAAAGAGCTTGCAAGCTATCTTCTGTACTTATAATGTCTGTATATTTTATTAAGCTTTCTAGTACCTCTTTACGCAATTGCACTTGCTCCATATTGGCTAAGGCAGGTTTAGCATTTTTTGAAAAAATAACTACTGAGTCATAGGCTAATTTTGCTTTGGCATACTTAGCTTGTTCGTAATATATTTCACCCTTTCCTAAAAAAGCAGCTGCTTTTAAATTTTTATTTTTTTCAGAAGTTAGAGAGCTATTAAAGTTTTTCAACGCAGTTTCTGGTTCCGTATCTTGTAGTATTTTTCCTAGGCTTAAATAAGATTGAGCTTTCCACTTATCAAACTTATCTGCCCGTGCAAGTGATTCTAATCCTTTTATTGCTTCTGCTTTATTTCCGTTACCACTAATGGCATTTTGAGCTAAGTTTAATTTGGTAAAATATTCCATTTCAATAGACAGCTTTTCCTTTAATGCATTGTTGAAATATTCATTAGATCTTGTTAGGTTGCCATCCTGGGCATACAATTGAGCAAGTAAGTAACTGACCCTATTTTTCTTTTCTTTACTTATTGATTTTTGTTTGAGCGCTTTTTCTAAAGGCTCAATTGCAGATAAGTCATTTCCTTGTTCAAAATTAAACTCAGCCATAGCCATATATAAATCACTACGTAATCTATCAGGGAAAATTTTATCCTCTTTCATAATAGTAAGCAATGATTGTGCTTCGCTAAATTGTTGGTTTTTAGTATGCGCCCGTGCTAGCCATAATAAAGCTTCATTGCGTATAGGGTGGTGGGCTAGGAGTTTTAGTCCTGTGCGTTTTTCTTCTGTAGCTAGCCTTACTTTATTTTCTTTATCAAGTTTTATTTCGTTGAGCTCAGGAAGTTTTACATAGCCTCTTTTTTGTTTCTTTTTAGCATCGCCATCTTTATACTCATTGACTACATATTGAAAAGCTGTGATGGCACCATCATAATCATTCTTAAAGAAAAACGCTTTACCCATTAATAAATAAAGATTGTCAAACCATTTAGACCTAGGGTCATGGATATGGGTATCATAAGCACATTTTTTTATTACCGTGTCCATATCACTTCCGACTGCGGAAAGCCCACTCTCCAAATCATATGGGTAAAGCGAAATTTGCTCAGTAAATGATTCTTTATATCGATCGGTTAATCGGGTCATAGCATCGGAGTACTTGCGCTCAGCATTGTAATACGAATTATACCTTGTAACCGTATTTTGCCAAATACGACGCTTTATATTCCAACCCTTTTTTAGGAGTTTTTCATTTGTCCAACTTCCTTGTTTTCGAGCATGTATTTTATCAGCTTCTTCTTTTTTTAATTCCGATATTGATTTCTGCTTTTTCTTATTTTTAGCCGTGGCAATTTTAGCTTTGCTCCTTACTTTCTCTAAGGAGTCTTTTCTTTTTACTCTGGCCAGTTTTAAAGCTTCGGTAAGTTTTTTCCGGGCCGTGCGTACACTGTCGGTATACTTAGTGCGGGCGGCTATGGTGCTATCCATAATCCGCTGTCGATCTTTTTTTACTTTTGCTATTTGAGCTGTTCTTACCTTTTTTATGCTGTCTAGCTTCCGGGTTCGCTCTTCTTTAATTTTAGCTAGTCGGGTATCCCGTTCATTTTTTATGCTGTCTCGCCGTACTTGACGCACTTGGGCTACACTGTCTTTGTATCGTTTGCTGTTTTTATATTTTTTTAATGCTTCTCGCGCCAATCTTGCTTTGGTTCTAGCTGCTGACATGCTATCTGTTCGCGCCTTACGCACCACGCGCATACTATCTGCAATTCTTTTTCTTTCTGCAATTACCCGTTGAAGTTCTTCGCGTTGGGCATTACGTATGCTGTCTTGCTTTTTGCGCTCAGCAAGCAACTTTAATTTTAACTCAGCTCGTTTTACACTATCTAATCTTCTACGTTCCACAATAGCACGTTTCATACTATCCCGATATTGTATGAGTTGCTGTTTTTTTACTACACGTTGAATGGAGTCTTGTTTACGTCTAAGCTTTGCAGCATTAATTATGCTATCTTTTCGCTTAAGTTCATTTTCATATCGCAGTCTTGCTTTTTCAGTATCCGAATTTGTTTGCCCATAACAATTTTGAGCTACCATGGTAGCTAACAAAATAAACAGCATGAACGCAAAGCGCTTTAAATGTGACAAATTAAGATTTTAGAACTCCTACAAAAATATTTTAATTAACGTTATAAAAAACATAATAATTACTTAAATCCAAGATTAATAAAGGCTGCGCAGGAATTAGGATATAGGGGAACAATTTTTAAACTTATGGTCTAATTCAATATCTTAGCTGTTCATGAAGAAAGTGAGCGGGGTAGGGAGGCGTCATCTTTTGAAGAATTTCTTCAAAAGGATGAATGCACCCTATGACTTAAGGATTAGAAATGCCATAGACGGAGAGGAAATGCTGCATTTTGCCTTAACCAAAAAGAGCCTCTATGCTTTCGTTTCAATTTTTATAGTAGGTTCTTTTCTTTTGCTTAGTTTTTTATTCCTTTTTACACCTATAAAGTACTATATACCTGGTTTTGAGACACAAAATAGTCGTAATAAAATAATACAATTACAGCAACAAGTTGATTCACTTGAAAATTATGAAAGAGCTTCCTTTAAATTAGTACAAAATGCTCTTAACGTAATGGACACTACCATGGTAAAAGATACAAATAGCCTAAGTACCCAAGAATTAATGAGCGCTGGCATGCAAAACGTGGAGAAGGTAGAAACGCGTAATAAAATAGCTAAAAAAATATTGCTTCAGCCAGGTACCAATCGTAAAAAATAATTAGACCTTACATTCACTTTTTTCTCAATCAAAAAAACTTTAATAAATTTAGCATATCTCTTTTAAGATATTTCTGTTTTATTATCTTTGGCAAAATTCTTATATAAAATTATGTCTATTTTTTCAAGCAATAAAGATACGAAGCCAGAAGCGCCTTCAAACCCTTCACCAGCACCAAGACCTACTCCTACTGCAACGGCTGCTCCAACGCCAAGTCCTACAAGGTCGGGAGGTTCAACTATTATATCTCAAGGTACGCAGATTGATGGTAATGTGAAAATTGAAGGTAATATACAAATCGAAGGAGTTGTAAAAGGAACATTAACTTCAAAAGGGAAGGTTGTAATTGGTTCTGCAGGAACTGTGGAAGGCGATGTGCTTTGTCAACATGCTGAAATTTCGGGTAAAGTAGACGGTAAGCTTAAAGTAGCTGATATCCTTTTCCTTAAATCCAGCGCAAAAGTAGACGGAGATATACAAACTGGTAAATTAGTAATGGAAAGTGGTGTGCAGTTTAATGGTAATTGTAGCATGGGTACAGCAGCAACTGTTCCTGCTAGTCCTAAGCCAGCTACTCCAACCCCAGGCGCTAGCACAAGTGCGCCTAGTTCTTCTAATGCGGGGTAATAATGAATTAAAGAAATATGCCGGTATGGCATTTCAAATATTGGCCACACTAGGTGTGGCTTTTTTTATTGGTTATAAATTAGACCAATACTTTGAATTATCATTTCCAATATTTTTACTTTTACTACCTCTTATTGCTTTGGGTAGTTTTTTATACCAAGTAATACGAGATACAAATAAGAAAAAATGAATAAAAAATTTTATACAATACTAGTTGCTTTATTTGCTGTACTTACGGCCATTATTTTTGTTTTAAAACAATCTGATGCCTTTAGCTTTAATGTAATGATGATAGGGAATGCTGTAATTTTTGCCTTATCAATTTTATCCTATGCCATAGGAAGTAAGTATACTCGTAGTGAGAATAATGGTCAATTTGTTCGTGGCGTAATGGGCGGGACTTTTCTTAAATTTTTCCTGGCTATTCTTTTTGGTCTTATTTATATTGTAATGAATAGAGAGGATATAAATTTAGGCGACATAATGGGCCTCATGTTTATGTATATCATATACACAACCATTGAAACGGGTTTTCTTGCAAAGTCTTCAAGAACTAAATAGTAGCTTGAAATTATTTTACAATTGTGCGCATTTTTCTAGCTGCTAATGGATGATAGTTGGGCGCTGCCTCATCCAAAATACGAATAGCTAGTTTTTTACCATCTTCAGTTTTTACCAGTTCCTTATAAAGTGGTTCTAAGAACTTTTTACGCCCTACAGATTTTAGAAATTTTTCCATAGCAGGGTAGGCTCTTTCATACTTTGAAGCAATCGCTTGTAAATACCATTCATCTGCAATTTCCGAGTTGCCTATCCCTGTAAGAGCATAACTTGCATCTAGCGTACGCAAGGTTTTAGTTTCCATAGGTTTAGGTAATTTGCGCAGGAAGTATAACCATTCATGCGTGCTCCATGATCTTGCGTTTAAGGACTCAGCATTTCTAGGGTTGGCTAAAAAAGTTTTAGTTGCATCGTCAATCTTTTTAAAACGCTTAGGGAAAACATAAGCTGTTTTCTCAGGAAGGCCGGGTTTGAAAATCCATTCTTGGATATCAATATCGGCATTTTGCAAGTCTAAGTTTTCTTCCATATACTTAACTGCCATGCCAGTGTTCATTGGTGTGAATTTATGAGCAGCAAAATACTTTGATAACCATATATCAAACTTTTCACGGCCTACCGTTTCTTCTAATGTTCTTAAAAATAATGCTCCTTTGTCATATGGTATGGCAGAGAAACACTCCTCAGGGTGACGGTTTTTGAGATCAACTTTTAATCGTGTGTCATTCCATTTATTTTCTTTAAAATCTTTTAAGTCAGCCTGTAAATCTTGGTAAGCAATTTCCCAAAGCATTTCGGTATAATCCTTATCGGTTATTTCTTCCATAATTCTTTTTTCAAAGTATGAAGTGAAGCCTTCGTTTAGCCATAGGTCATTCCAATTGCTATTGGTAACTAAATTTCCACTCCAGCTATGCGCTAGCTCATGGGCAATTAAAGAAACTAGACTTTTATCTCCTGCAATTATTGTAGGCGTAGCAAATGTCAATCGTGGGTTTTCCATTCCTCCAATAGGAAAGGAGGGTGGGCATACTAAAACGTCGTAATTACCCCAAGGGTAAGGGCCGCCTAATTTTTCAGCGGCTGCTATCATGGAAGGAATATCTTCTAATTCTCGTGCGCACTTTGCCAGCATAGAAGGTTCAGTATATACTCCGCTGCGTGCGTCAATTGCTTTATATTCAATATCACCTGCAGCCAAAGCAATCATATAAGTTACAATTGGGAGTTCCATTTCAAACTTATATATTCCTTCTGCATTTTTTTGTTTTGGGTTTTTTGCGCTCATTACTGCCATCATTCCAGTAGGTACTTTTACCGTTGCGTTGTAAGTAATTCTATTAGCAGGAGCATCCTGGCAAGGTACAAGTGTTCTAGCATAAATACTCTCACATTGGGTAAACAAGTATGGCATTTTTTTACCAGCAGTTTGTTCTTTTGCTAACCATTGAATAGCTACACCACCTCCAGCTGAGTAGGTAATTTCAACGGTGCTATCATTTTTACCAATAGGAATAATTAGCGCATCGCCCATGGAGTCAACCGCTCTTATTTCAAATTCAACTTCCTTATCCGCTAGTACTACTTTACTTACTTCTATATCCTTAATGTCTAAAATTAGCTCGTCGGTTCCTTTGTTTTCAAAAGTCCATTTAGCGGTTGCATTAATTTTTTTCTCGTCAAAATTAATTTCGGCATTCCAATCTAGGTGCTTAGTTTTTGCTTTGTCAAAGTTTGAATTGGTATGATCTTTTTCACCTTCAGGGAAAGTATTATACGTGGAGTCAATAGAATCACATGATGCTATTGTAATTAAAACGATAAGAAATAAAAATAAATTTTTCATGAGTTTGCTAAAATACAGAGCCTAATGAGGTTTTGGTAAGCTAAAGGCAATTTTTTCATGAATTGTCAATAACAAAATAAACACAGGCGGCTATTTATATATTCCTAACTTCGCGCACCTCAAACCACTGACTATGAAGCGAATTGCTCAATATAAAAAGCTATTTAATGTAACTCCGGCAACGGATTTAAAAGCATTAAAAACCACCTATCGTAATTTAGTAAAGGAATGGCACCCCGATAAGTTTCAAGAAACTGATCCTATGCATGAAGAAGCCAAACTGAAAGGCAAAGAGATTATTGATGGCTACCATTTTTTGGTAAGTATAGCACAGGAAACAAAAAAAGCGAACGAAAAGGAATATTTAGCAACGATAGAAACGGGCATTGACGATTTTAAACACAAAGGTTTATTGCTTGAAATTACTTTTATGAATGGCGCTACCTATGAATATTTTGGCATTGCTAAAAATCAATATTTGAAGTTTTTAAATGCCGCTAAGCAATTACGATTTGCAAAAAGAAATGTGCTACACGCTTATACGTACAGACAAAGCAAGAAGGCGCAGGAAGAAGAGAAAGCGCCCATTGCATTATAGCTTATTGTAAAATAGCCGATCCAAAAAGGACGCTAAAATCCTCGCACCAAATAAGGACGTTATCCTTATTTGAAATATCAGAGCTTCTTGGGAAAGTATAGGAAAAATTTCCACTTACTGCCTTAAGTGCTCCTAAGGAAATTGAGTTGCTAATTCCCTTATCTGCTGATATATATACTCTCAAATCGGGTCCATTATCAGATTGTAAATTTTCAATTTCTAAAGTATAATCTGTATCGTTTTGATAAAGTTTTACTATGCCACTTGTAGGGTGTACTTCATTAATAAAATTCCCCATGGCAATTAATGAATCCGTAGCCGCAGGCATAAAATCATTGTCAACAGTTTTAGGAGTGTCTTCTTTTTTACAAGATGTAATGGTTAGTGTTGCTGCTAAAAGTAAAAGGACTAATCTGTTCATGGTTCTTATTTTATAAACAGACGGGGAGTGTTATAAATAATTACAACTTTAGTTTTTCTTTAAGAACTATTTGATTAAGAAACATATTGCTTTTTAGTGATTTTACTTACGATAACACCTACTATCATTGCTACCGCAAACGAAGGTGCAAGCACATCTAGTTTTTCAAAATAAGCACCTACACTCTCCAAGTTTTGAAAATAGAACTTAAATATTGGGACACATAAGAAACCAGAAATCATGGAAGCTATTGCTCCTTTTTCAGTGTAGCCTTTCCAAAAAAGTGAAAGAATAATAACAGGGCAAAAGGTAGCTGCAATGCCAGACCATCCAAAAATCATTGTCCAGAAAATTTGCCGTTCTGGCGAGAGGTAGGCCGTTAGCATGGCTAAGCCCAAAGCCAATAATGCCATTGCCAAGGTAACCATTCGGGAAATATTGGTAAGCTCTTCGTCTTTGAGATCGGGCCTAAAAATCTTTTGATAGAAGTCGCGAGTTATAGCACTAGAAGCTAATACCAACAAGCTGTCAATGGTGCTCATTATAGCAGATAATACGATAGCCACATAAACGGCAATTAATACATTGGGTAAGAATTGAGTAGTAACCATATCCAATACTTCTTTACCTCCAACACCCAATAGTGCAACAGGGTCATCACCTTGTTCGGTAAAAAATATTCTTGCTAAAATTCCAATGGTTACAGCTGCAGCATCGGTCAATAAAGTAAAGATGACAGCTACCCATTTTCCCTTGTCTATTTCGCTTTCTTCTTTGATAGACATAAATCGCACATAAACCTGCGGCGAGCCCAAAAAACCTAGGCCAATCATTGCAAAGCCCAACATGGCAAAAATATTCATCCAAACATCTTCATGTCCGCCCCAAATATTTGTAAGGGCTGGGTCAATACTATTTAGGCCATCAATAATTCCTTGTCCATGATCCATTTGAAACCAAACAACAATTGGCAATAAAATGAGTCCAAAAAACATGAGGACCCCTTGAAAGAAATCAGACCAAACCACCGCTACAAATCCACCAATGAATATGTAGGCCAACACAATCAAGAAACCAATTATAGCGCCCCAGTGATACGTAATATTTGTATAAACATCGCCAAACAAATGTTGCCTCCCACCTAGCATAGATTCAAAAGCAACCCCAGTAGCATCAATTTGAGCACTTACATATATGACAACAAATATGGCTAGAACCGATGCGGCAATTATGCGTAAGGTACTCGTAGAACTTTTAAAATGCGATTGTAAATAATCAGGTACAGTAATGGATTGGTATTGGTCAGATTTTCGTTTAAATTTTTTGGCCATGAGCCACCAAGAAACGGCTACACCTAGTACTTCGCCAACTACTACCCAATAAGCTGATAAGCCAGACATAGCACCCATACCCGTTAGTCCTATTAATAGCCAACCACTTTCGCCGGTAGCACGTGCCGAAAATGCCACGGCCCAAAATCCAAGATTTTTACCACCTACGTAGTAATCGCTCATGGTATTCACACGCTTGGATGCTACCCAACCAATTATAAAAAGTATGGCAACGTAAATGGAAAGGACAATGATTTTGGTTAGCATAGTGCGAATATAGGTTTTTGAACTAGGATATTATAGTAACCTATGTCCTGCTACTAAGGTAACATATCAATCTTATGGTGCGATAAATTTTGAAGTGCCGATAAACTAATCAATAAGAGATTAAGAGCAATGAGCCCTAGGACTGAAAATCTCTTAAGTTAGTTTGCTTTTTCTTTCAAAAACAAAACCTCATTCTCTTCTACAAATGTTTCCATTATTTTGAAGAAATTTAAAATGTCTTCATTTTCATTGGTTGCATTTATTGTTACCAAACGAATAAATTCATCTTTACCGAAAGAACCATAGCCAACTAAAAGTTCAGAGTGCTCGTACAAAAGGGTACAAATATCACGAGCTGGAATTCCTTTATAATTGAAGCATATCGAAACAGAATCATCTACGCTGTAATCAATATAATCAGTATGATTTCTTATATAATCTCGTGCCGTATCAGCTAGTTCTAATTGCTTGTCTACAATTAGTTCTAAACCATTGGTTCCAACGCTTTTCCAAAGTACCCAAAGTTTGAGTGCATCATTTCTACGGCCACATTGGATTGATGTTTTACCAAGATTAAATTCATCATGATCCGTTTGATATAGGTAGGTGGCATCATTTGAAAAAGAATCGTGTAGGTGTTTTTTATCCTTTACAACGATGAGTGAACAACCTAAAGGTGTACCTAACATTTTATGTGCATTAATCGAAAAAGAATCTACTTTTTCTATACCCGCAATAAGGTGTTTATATTTTTTACTGAATAAAACTGAGCCGCAATAAGCACCATCAACATGAAGCCAAATATTAAACTCTTTTGCTATGATACTTGCTTCTTCAATATTATCAAATGCTCCTAAAACGGTTGTTCCGGCGGTACAATTAATCAAAATAGGGTGGAACCCATTTACGATATCTTCCTCAATTGTTTTTCGTAAAATGGTGTTGTCCATCCTGCCATAATCGTCTGAAGCTATTTTACGTACATTGTCTCTTCCAATACCTGCGAATGCTGCATTTTTTGGTGTACTATAATGCGATTCTTTGGATGTATAAACCGTCATTTTTTGGTGTACGCCTTCAAACCTTGTTTTTTCATTAAAAGCATCACGAGCCATGAGCATACCCATAAAGTTGGTCATAGATCCTCCAGGAGCTAGTGTGCCATCTGAGTTTTTATCCCAACCTATAAGATCACACACTTCTCTTAGTACCACCTTTTCTACGCCAATTTGCGGACCGGCCGCTTTATAAGTATACATGCTATTATTGAGCATTACAGCTAGTAAATCGCCAAGAATTGCTTTGTCTTGACGGCCACCAAATAATTGATTAAAAAAAGCATTTGTTGCAGTGCGTGGGGTTGTGAAAACTAGGTCTTTTAGTGATTTTTCTAATTCAGCTGAGCTGATACCTTCTTTTCGGAGTTTTAAATCCAAACGGTTGTAAAGCCTAGCCGAGGGGATATGCTCCGCAACTGGTTTTAACTCTTCGTCTGCTAGTAAATCTTTTATTATTCTATTAAATACTTCTAAACTCCTTTCTAATTCTATCAAAACGTAATTTGTACAAAAGTGCTCCTTTTTAGGGGTTATCTACTATTATTTGGTCTTTTTAACGCTAAAAACACTTAATTCAATTGTTTTTTTTGCTTTCCTTAACCCTGAACTAACTCCTATAAATAGGGCAGTTTCTTATATTTGTAACAATATATGGATGATACTGATAGTGATACCGATAGTTTGGGCGATCTGATTTTAAAATTAGATCAAGCTAAAAAAAATGAAGTTCCACAAATTTTAAAAGGACTTCGATTACAAAAAAATGATTTTGAACAATATGCTACTTGGTGTGACAATGGTTACACCAGAAACTGTGTGCATAGGACGGAAGGTTATGAGTTAATACTAATTTGTTGGTCTGCTCAATGTATTACGCCTATACATGGTCATGGAGGACAGGATTGCTGGGTATACCAGGTAGAAGGGGCTTTGACCGAAAAGCGATTTGTAAAAAACGAAGCTGAAGAGTTAGTTGAAACAAAAAGTATGACCTTAGAAGCAGGTGATTTAACCTATATGGAAGATAAAATGGGTTATCATCAATTGCTAAATGAAACAGACCAGAGGGGATGTACTTTACATGTATACGCCTCACCAATAGATGAGTGTGATGTATTTAATAAGGAAACCAATTGCTTTGAAACAAAAGTGATGAGTTATGACACATGCCCTGATGATATATTAGTACAGTAATAATTTTAGAAAGGAATAATAAAAAAAATGACCCGCCAAGGCGGGTCATTTTTATATTGAACTATTCGTTACGCTTTTTTCTTCCAAAATTGGTACCATCTTTTTCTTTTAGATTTTTCAATCCTTGCTTTTTCGGCAGCTTCAGCTGCAGCTTTTTCAGCCGCTACTTTTTCAGCCGCAGCTTTTTGAGCTTCTAGTTGAGCCTTTTTTTCAGCAGCAAGTTTTTGAGCCGCCGCTTTTTGAGCAGCAGTTTGTTTAGTTAACGCATTTTTTGGTGCTTTAATCTGTCCTTTAATTGTAAGCACTTTACGTGGTTCGTTTATTGCATTAGAAGTAATTGTAATTGTTTTATGGATACCTCCTGTACGTTTCGTGTCATACTTTACTTTGATAGTAGAAGATTTTCCTGGTTTTATTTCTTCTCTAGGCCAAGATGGGATAGTACAACCACAACTTGCTCTACAGTTAGATATTTTTAGAGGTTTTTTTCCTGTATTCTTAAACTTAAATTCACAGGTACCATCAGCTCCATTTTCAATTGTACCGTAGTTATGCAATACTTTTTTAAACTCAATTTTTGGTCCATTAGGATCAACCTCAGGTGCAGGTTTGGTTCCAACTTGTGCGTTTGTGCTCATAAATGCCGTAAGTAAAACAACAAGAGCGAATACTAATTTTTTCATTTTAATTATTTGAAAAATAAAGATAAAGTATTGACTGCTAAAATGTTGAGTTTAATAATTAATTTACATATTATTTTCACTTTCTATTTTGAATAAAGTATCGTTTAAGCACGCTTGCAAGTATCTTTATTTCCTTTAAAAGATACCTTGTCAAACATACTTCTCATAACGCCACCTTTTACCCAACTCAATACGCCCTATCCTGCAACGGCCTATTTAAAAGGTTTTTTAAATACAAAAGGAATTGATTCCTATCAAATGGATTTAGGTATAGAAGTGACCTTGGCACTCTTCAGCACTAAAGGCTTGACTCAACTGTTTGACCGTATTGAAAAAAACGAAGCGCTTCAAAGTAAAAATGCCAACAGAATTTATCAGCTAAGAGAAGGTTATATCAAAACGATTGATGCGGTCATTCTTTTTCTGCAAGGAAAAAATGCTAGCTTAGCTCGGCAAGTTTGTAGCGGTAATTTTTTGCCACAGGCTAGTCGGTTTGAGCAGTTGGATGATATGGAGTGGGCCTTTGGCAACATGGGTATGCAAGACAAAGCCAAACATTTATGTACGCTTTATCTTGAGGACTTGGCCGATTTTATTGTGGAATGTGTAGACGAGCATTTTGGTTTTTCGCGCTATGCTGAACGATTAGGACGGAGTGCCAATTCTTTTGATGAACTGTATGAAGAACTTCAGCAAGACCTAAGTTTTGTAGACAACTTCACAATTCAAATTTTAGCAGAAAAGTTAAAAGAACAACAACCTAAACTCGTTTGTTTTTCAGTTCCTTTTCCGGGAAACTTATTAAGTGCGTTTCGATGCGCGCAATATATTAAAGCGCATTTTCCTGATATTAGAATTGCCATGGGAGGCGGTTTCCCGAATACAGAATTGCGCTCGCTGAAAGATAAGCGTGTTTTTGATTTTTTTGATTTTATCACCTTGGACGATGGCGAATTGCCCATTGAATTATTGTTCGATCAAATTAAAAATCCTACGGAGAAGCCACTTTTAAAACGCACCTTTCATTTAGAAAATGATGCCGTGGTTTATAATGATTTTTCGCTACGGCAAGATTATAAACAAGCAGATTTAGGCACACCGGATTATGCTGATTTGAAATTGCAAGAATATATTTCTGTAATAGAAGTGGCCAATCCTATGCATAGTTTGTGGAGCGATGGACGGTGGAATAAACTCACCATGGCGCATGGTTGCTATTGGGGCAAGTGTACGTTTTGCGATGTAAGTTTAGATTATATCAAAACTTACGAACCGCTTACAGCCAATTTGTTGGTGGATAGAATGGAAACGATCATAGAGCAAACGTGCGAGTATGGTTTTCACTTTGTAGACGAAGCGGCGCCACCTGCTTTAATGAAAGCCGTGGCTATAGAAATTATAAGAAGACGATTAACGGTCACTTGGTGGACCAACATTCGTTTTGAAAAAAGCTTTACAGCAGACTTATGCAAGCTATTAAAAGCTTCGGGTTGCATTGCTGTTTCAGGAGGGTTGGAAGTTGCTTCCGATCGATTATTGAAACTAATTGACAAAGGTGTAACCGTAGAACAAGTAGCAAAAGTGACGCGTAACTTTACCGAGGCGGGCATGATGGTGCACGCTTATTTAATGTATGGCTATCCAAGTCAAACAGTGCAAGAAACCGTGGATAGTTTAGAAATGGTACGGCAGTTATTTGAACTCGGCATTGTACAATCTGGCTTTTGGCATCAGTTTGCTTTAACAGCGCATAGCCCCATTGGTTTAGATCCTGAAGCCTATGGCATTGTACCGAATCTAAAAGAAATCAAATTCGCTAATAATGATGTAGAATTTACAGATAGCACGGGTATAGATCATGATCAGTTTTCTTTTGGTTTAAAAAAGTCTTTATACAATTATATGCACGGCATGTGCTTTGAGTATGATTTGCAAGATTGGTTTGATGTTGAAATTCCCACTACGACGATTGAACCAGATTATATAGAGCAATGTTTAATCGAAGAAGAAAGTATTTCACTAAAACCAAATACAAAATTAGTTTGGCTTCATAGCGCACCTGAAGTTATAGCAACTAAGAAAGAACAAGTAGAACTTATAGCGCACTCTAATACCGAAAGTTTATCTGTAAAATTAGAAAAGGAAAAAGGGGAGTGGCTGGTGAAAATGCTCAATCAAATTTCTATCCACAATAAAGACATTTTAAAACTTAGTGACTTGCAAGCCGATTATGAAAATTCCTTTGAAGACTTTGAATTGTTTTGGTATTCGAAAGCTGTGAAGAAGATTAAGGAATTTGGAGTGGTGGAGTTGTAAATACATTTCTTTGAAGAAGTCTCTTTTTGTAAAGCGGAACGGACTCTGCTTAGCTCCTGCCTCTGAGTCCTCTTCTAGAGTCTCGACGGGGAAGAATTTACTTTCGTTTTTATTATATATTTCTAGATCAATTTTTTATTCATTACGTAGTTTTTATACGTATTATATTCCATAGGAAAATCCACATTGCCTATGGAAATAAACCCATGTTTCTTATAAAAAGCAATGGCTCTTTCGTTTTGTTTCCAAACTTCAAGGTTTAGTTCTTTAAGGCCATTATTTATAAGCTCATTTTCAACCGACTGGAGTAGTCTGAATCCAATACCTCTTCCGTAAAATCGCTCTAGAACATACAATTTACTTAATTCAGTAATGGATATGTTTCTAATTGGACAAGTACTATCAAAAATAATTTCAGCCACTCCTATTGGGTTTTCATTTTGATAGGCAACAATAAGTTGTAATGGGTTCTTTTTAATTATACTTTCAATATGTTCAATAGAGAACCTTTTTGTGATGAAGCTCGCAAATTCAAAGGTGACTCCATCAACAGCATATGTTTGCATATAAACAGTTTTAAGCAAAACGGATATTCTTAATGAATCAGTTAGTTTAGCTTTTCCAAATGATATTTCTGCCATTTTTCAACTTAGTATTTGATTGGATTTTAGATTTCAGGTTTGATGTGCGACGGATCGGTGATACCAAGCGTCTCCGACAAAGGAGGATATGCTGTGGTCATCAATTGTTAGCTTTAGTTTTTATTTTTCCTTTCAATTCTTCGATTGTTAAAACCATATTTCTTTTTTTATGAACCATTCTATGACAATTTGCACACAAAACAGCTAAATCTAATTTTACATCAGTTTCTCTTTCCTTGTAATCATTGAGAGGTATTAGATGGTGAACTTCGATATAGTTATCAGACCAATCACCGTAAAATTCTTTAAAGTTGAATCCACAAGCCATACAAGTTGTTCCGTGATATTTAATAGCTTTATTCCTTAGTGAATTATCTCTTTCAGCTTTTATGGAAATAATTACTTTTTTTCCACCTTCAGTTTTGGAATTAATATCTTCTACTTCACCTGTGTCTATCCAAGATTCATTCTCATTTGAAATATTCTCAACATTCCTATATTTTGATTCAAGTTCTAACTTTGTTTTCAATCTTATTTCGACCCAATTGAAAATGTCCGTAAGAATATTATCAAAATTTGGATTTTTAATTTTTCCTTCTACGATTATATTATCCTTATTAAATCCCAAATCATACATACGATTTTGGAATTGCTCTTTCATTCCTTTTACCTTTCGTCCAATTGTAGTTCCTCTATTTTGGATTAGTTTAAATCTATCATTACTAATTTTAAAATTTGAATCATCTAACGTAAATTGAATCATTGAAGGTTTTTCCCTTTCATAGTCATATAAATGAATAAATGATTTTGTAACTCTCCTTTTTTCTTCAAAACTTATCCAATATTCTCTGCCTCCGATAATTAATTTAATGTAATTGTCATCATCATATTCATTACAAAATACTTCTATATTTCCATATTTGAGTACTTCTATTTCTCTCGATGAAATGTAGACATTTATTCCTCGCATGAAGTCTTTTGTATTCTGGATTTTCATTTTTTTCTCTTAATTACAGCTAACGATTTGGCTATGAGTAGTGCGGACTTACGGAGCACTCACTCAAGCTGTAATGTTGTTAGCCAAAGCTACGCTGTTGCGGTTTGGTATTCGTTCAATTGCGGTTATTACAATGCCCGCATTACTTATAGCTGATGAGCCTGTTGCACAACTCATATAAAATTAACACAAAGTGGATTACTGACGAAAAAATAATAGTAGTAGCAAATTAATTTTAGGGTATGCAAGGTCGTAAAGAGTTTAGCCCCAAAGTATTTTACCAAACCAGTTTGTCTG
>CALJNC010000026.1 GCA_937981995.1 uncultured Chitinophagaceae bacterium | reverse complement strand
ATACTTTCTTGGCCTTCGGTGCCATAATAATCTGCCGTGCGCTTGTATAAAAAATGTAAATCCAGCAACGCATCGAGGCGACGATAATAATTATCTTTTGCTACCAAATCAGACAAACTGGTTTGGTAAAATACTTTGGGGCTAAACTCTTTACGACCTTGCATACCCTAAAATTAATTTGCTACTACTATTATTTTTTCGTCAGTAATCCACTTTGTGTTAATTTTATATGAGTTCTGCAACAGGCTCAATGGCTATAATTAATGCGGGTTTTAGGCTTTAAGCCAAGGTCTGTGTATATTTAGAGTGTACGCCAAATCTTTTGGATTTGGCTTTTAAACAGAAAAAATAAAAACAAACAAAAAGATTCGGCTAATCGCTCAAACGGAAACAAAAGTGCTTTTTTATTCCCGTACTAATCATAGCCGAGACCGTTATCCTTCTTTAATCAAGCCTTTGTTATATTAATACCCGTTGTACCTTTAGCGCATGCGTATAAACGGACACGGACATATACTTCCTGAACCTTCTCAGATTCCTAAATTTATGAAGGACAAGAAGCTATTTTGGATTGATGACGATAAGAAGTTTATGAGACAGGGTGATTGGTCTCGACCCATTACACATTCCAGTTTTTTCCTTAAGGAAAAATTAGAATGGATGGAACAGAACAAGATTGATCATGGCGTAATGCTGTGCCTTTCGCAATTGTATTGCAACGGCTGGGACAAACAAGATTGCGCTGATGGTATTCGTTTCCAAAATGAATACAATGCCTCCATACAGGCTGACTATGCTGATAAGTTTACCTGCGGCTTTGTAGTGCAACCATTATATATTGACCAAGCTCTTAAGGAAATTGAGCGTTGCGTAACTGAACTTGGATTAAAACTACTTTGTTTACCCACTCATTTTTTAAATGCCAATGGCGAGTGGCTCTCAGTAGCCGAAGCAGATGTTGACCCAATTTTTGAATTGGCAAATAAATACGGCTTGGCAGTTCAAATCCATCCTTATGACGGACAAAAAATGGTTGCTTTAAAAGATCAATATTGGCGTTTTCATTTGGTTTGGATGATGGCGCAATGTGGCGATACGCTGCACCTATATACGTTGCGCGAT
Organism: uncultured Chitinophagaceae bacterium; assembly: GCA_937981995.1. GTDB lineage: Bacteria > Bacteroidota > Bacteroidia > Chitinophagales > Chitinophagaceae > JAGNRR01. The sequence goes on along the minus strand of CALJNC010000026.1, from coordinate 116,780 downwards.
TTACCTAATAAGTACCCTAATATGCGTACTAGTTTTGCGCATGGTGGCATGTTAGGCATAGCAAACTATGGAAGAAGAATTCAAGGTTATGATGGAAGACCTGATATATTTAAAAATTACCAAGACCCAAGAAAAACATTAGGACATAAAAACTTGTACTATGACACTCTGGTACATGACTCTTACACATTGGAACTCCTAAAAAGACGTGTGGGAGCTAGCCAAATAATTATGGGATTAGATGATCCCTATCCCTTAGGAGAAATGGAAGGTGTGGGCACCTCCTATCCCGGCCGAGTAGTAGACTATGCCGTTGAAATTGGTATACTTGAAGAACAAGAAGGAAAAGATATGTGGCACAAAAATGTTCAAGAATGGCTAGGAATACAAATAGGCTAAGAGTGAAAATCTAAACAAATTGATAAATCTAATCTCATCACATAAAAAAGAGGGTGCTTTGTTTTTTCTATTAGGCAAAGAGAGTATTTTTACCCCTTATGGCAGGTACCAACCTATCCAAAAAAAATAAACGAGGCAAAGCCAATTATCTCTACTCTATCATAGGTGTAGCTTTGGTTCTTTTTCTGCTAGGTATACTAGGTTGGATTGTAATTTATGCATCTAAACTCACCAATGCACTCAAAGAAAACATTGAGGTTCAAGTAATCTTTAACGATGCTACCCGTGAAAACAAAGCCTTGCAACTTCAAAAAATTATAGACAAACAAGCTTTTACTAAAAGCAGCGAATACATTACTAAAGAACAAGCAGCCGAAATTTATAAAACAGATTTTGGTGAGGACATGGTGCAACTTTTAGAGTATAATCCTCTTTACAGCTCCATCAACATCCATTTACATTCTAACTACGTAAATACGGATAGTTTAATAAAAATGAAACGCTTTTTAGAACAAAGCAATATTGTACGTGAGGTGAATTATCAAAAAAACTTGGTAGACACCATGGTGAGCAACGTGCAAAAAATTAGTATTATTTTACTAATTATTTCTCTACTATTAATTTTTGCAGTCGTGTTCCTTATCGACAATACCATTCGTTTGGCCATGTTTAGCAATCGATTTTTAATTAAAACGATGCAAATGGTAGGTGCTACACGCAAATTTATTGCCAAGCCTTTTATCAAACGTAGTGTAATCAATGGCGTGATAAGCGGTTTATTAGCGGCTCTAGCTATATTTGGTATTCGATCAAGTGTTGAAGGTTGGATTCCAGAATTAAAAACGATTTCAAACAATTCACAATTGGCAATGCTTTGTCTGGGCATTGTATTACTAGGTGTATTAATATCTTATATTAGTACCAGTAGGTCTGTTGTGAAATATTTAAAAACTCAATTAGACGATTTATATTAATTTTACCCCAAGTTATGGCAAAGAAAAAAAATCTAAAACAGAAACTAAACGAAGCTAGCAAGGAAGTAGCATCGGCACAAGCCGAAGTAAAATCTACTGTACAATCTGCAACGCAAACTGCTAGCAGCTCAAACAATATGCTTTTTCATAAAGAGAATTACCTACTTATGGGTGCTGGCTTAGTGTTGATTTTTATTGGATTTTTGCTAATGGCTGGCGGTAAAAGTGCTGACCCAAATGTATTTGATAAAGATGCCTTGTTTAGTTTTCGTAGAATTACATTGGCTCCAATTCTTGTATTGTTAGGTTTTGCAGTAGAAGGATATGCTATACTTAAAAAGCCTAGCACAAACTAAGTATGGATTGGTTACAAGCCCTTATATTGGGCATCGTACAAGGGTTAACTGAGTTTTTGCCGGTAAGTAGCAGTGGACATATTGAGCTCGTTAAAGCTCTTTTTGGTAGTAATATTGAAGAGGGTCTTACACTTTCTCTAACCCTACATTTAGCCACCGCATTAAGCACAGTCGTAATTTTTAGAAAAGATATTGTTGAAGTATTTAAAGGTTTATTTCAATTTACTTGGAACGAGGAAACTAAATTTTCGTGGTACATTGTTTTATCTATGATACCAGCCGTTTTAGTTGGCTTGTTTTTTAAGGATACTATAGAGAATTTATTTAATGCGAATGTGCCTTTGGTATGTGCCATGCTTGTTATTACAGGCGTTGTTCTTTATTGGAGCGACCAAGCCAAAAACCCTACAGGTGAAGTAAATGGTTTAAAAGCTTTTATAGTGGGTGTAATTCAGGCTATTGCCATATTGCCCGGCATTAGTCGCTCGGGTTCTACCATAGGTAGTTCGGTATTATTAGGCGTAGAACGCTCTAAGGCTGCCAAATTTTCGTTTTTAATGGTGTTGCCTGTAATTATGGGTGCAGCAGCAAAAGACTTCCTAGATATACGCACAGAGGGCATTGGTGATTTAAGCATTTCTTTTTTGGCTATTGCTTTTATAAGCGCATTTGTTGTAGGCATATTTGCATGTCAATGGATGATTGCCATTGTTAAACAAAGTAAACTTCGTTACTTCTCCTATTACTGTTGGGCAGTAGCGCTAATCGGTTTCGCTTGGTATTTCTTTAAGTAAAAAATTATAGACATAAAAAAAGGACACGCTAAGCGTGTCCTTTTTATTTTAATTTATTTCTGTTTGTCTATTTAATTTTATTCAAAGCATTTAAAATATTCTTTGCATCTGCATCTCCAGGGTTTGCTTTTAATGCGGCTGTACTATATTTTCTTGCTGCGGCATATTGCTTTTTGTTATAAGATACCATTGCTAAGTAAATATTTGCTTCAGCAATCTTCTCTGCCTTATCAGCATTATCATTTACCATGGGTAGGTACTTTTTAAACAATTCAGATGCACTACCCGTTTTATATTTAGGATCTTGCGCTGCAGCAACTTTTGCTAACCAATAATGACCAATTGGATCATCAGGACTAGCCGCTACCATTTTGGAGTACATATCAGCTGCATTCCCATAATCGCTTACTTGATAAAACGAACGACCTGCCCACCAGTAATCTAAGATTTCTTTCTCAGGAGTATCCTCTGCCTCAACAATTTTTTTATACCATTGTGCAGCACCTGCCCAATCGTCATCATCCTTATAGTTTTCAGCTAACTCACGGTATAAAGGAATTTTATCCTTAGCCGTATCAGCTTCTATCCCTTGGTTAAAAAACGATAAGGCTTCGCCACTTCTCACTGAGTCTTTCTTTAAAATTTTGCCATAAGTAAAATAATCTCTAGCGATTAATTTATCCTTAGGGTGCTTTTCAAAAAGTAAGTCCATATTTTTAAGTGCTTCTGATACATTACCTTTCTCAAGATGACTATACCCTAATACACGGTACATATAAGACTTTCCATTACCCGATTGTAAAAGCTCATTCATTTTATTAATCGCTCCATCATAATCTTTAGCTAAGTAAAGAATGTTGGCATATTGCATTTGATCTTCTGGCTCGTTGTCAGAATATTTCAAATACTTCTCAATCTCTTTTTTAGCACGATCGTACTTATTAATGTTGTAATACGCCATAGATAAATCAAAGTATGGCAACGGATTTTCAGGATCAATATCCGCAGCACGTTGGTAATTTGCCAAGGCGCTATCATACGTTTTTGAAGCATACCATAAGTTACCCTGCTTGTAACTTGATAAAGAATTATACCCCCCTATTTCACTAGCCGCTTGATAGGCATCCATAGCATCGCCCCCTTTTTGCATTCTGCGTAAGGCATCTCCTTTATGAATAAGTACACGAGCTGATTTTTTCCACTCAAGGTAATAATCATACCAAGTAACGGCTTTACTCAAATCGCCACCATTTGTGTACGTTATGGCATCAGCAGCGTATAAGTAAGCTGCTTTATTTTTTCTTGATGTTTTTCTTATCACACTTTCAAGCATTGCTTTTGCTTCTGCATCTTTCTTTTCTATAAAAAGTACGCGTGCAATACCCGCCATATTAGGCGCATGTGCTGGAAATCTTTGGAATATACTTTTAGCTTTTGCCGTCTCTTCCAAATCCAAATAGCTTAAACCAAGATAATAGTTTGCTATTTTGTCTTCTCCTGCAAGAGGCTCCAAAGCCTTAATTGCTGAACGATACTTTTGATATCTATAAAATTTGATCCCATCTTTCTTAGTTTGGGCCATAGTACCAAAGCTAATAATTAGGGTTAGAATAAGTATGCTTATTTTTTTCATCATAATGTTTTTCGAAGTTATAAGATTTAGATTATGTAGACTAGGAATAGTTTATATCAAATGGTTAATTATTCTTTATTTGTGTCTGTTTTAAGAGAACATTCACTTGTAAAGGAAACAATTTAGACTGTTTGAAAATTAATTGCCCATCTCGACTCATAAAATTAACCAAGCCTGTACCCAAACCTACGCGGGTATCTTTTGAGATAAAATATAAATTCCTCGTAAAGGGATAGGTATTTAAACCAATATACGCTTGGTAGGGTCGTAAAAACTCCGTTCCACTATCTGGTAAAATGCCCGCAACTTGAATTTTGGTCATAAACTCGATTGTATTCGTATCGCGCACATCGGCTACCCATGGCACACCAACTACACCTATAGCCTTTGGATTACCCGCCACATAGTCAATCACATCCTTAGATCCTTTGGCGGCAAAAATATTTTCTGAGAGTTCCTGACCCGGAATGACCGAATCCATGATATTACGCACTGTACTTGAATTTTTATTATCAAATACTAATTGAAAATCTCCCGCATTACTATTCCCTACTAAAATATCTTTTATCTGCTTTTTAGAAAACGTATTTCGTTTTGCATTCTTTGCTACCACAAAAGCTAATGCATCTCTAGCCAATGGTAAGGTGCGGCTTACAATTTTTTGCTGTTCGGCATAAGCATTTTCTTCTTCAGTAAGTTTACGACTTACAAATATTACACGTGTTGTATCTTCTAAGTAATCTTTAAAACAATCAGCTTCTGGCTTATACTCCGCCTCAATTTTAGCATTAGGATAGCGCGATTCAAAAACTTTAATTGCCTGTTCTAAAACAGGTTTATACGTTTCATCAACACTTACTTTAATGGATCCTGCCGTTTGACTTTCGGCAGCATTATCATAATCCTCACAGCTCATAAAAAAGCCACAAGTCACAAAAGCAAGGAATAAAAAAATTCTGTTCATAGGAGTACAATTATACAATATCTTGACGAAAAGATAGGTCTATTATTTCAATAGGACTCTTAAGAAAAAATTAATTTTACTTTTTTATAATATTCATAATCCCTCGACCTATCCTAAATAAACCGTAGAGTGCAGCAACTGCAGCGATACCATGTGTAAGCCCTTCATTCCAATCAGCCGGCGAATTACTGTACACCATATAAGCTACAAACAAATAAATAGCACCTGCTGCAATATGATACACCGTGCCCATTTCAAATGGCTTTTTTGGCTTTGGCTCGTTATTTTCTCGCATTATTTATCCTTCTTAGGTGCCTTCTTTTTTACTGCCTTTTTCTTTGGCGTTGCTTTCTTTTTAGCTGCTACTTTTTTCTTAGCTGCTTTTTTCTTTTTTGTTACAGCACCTTTTTTCACTGCTCCTTTCTTCTTTCTACCTCGTGGGTTTTTCATGTGCTCCTCCATCATTACCAAGGCTTCTTCCAAGGTGATTTTTGCAGCTTCTTCATGACGCTCTTTGGGTATACGATAGTTACGCAAGCCTTTTTTGATATACGGGCCATAAGGACCTATCAATATTTTAATCTTTTCTTTCTCAAAAATCTTAAGGGTACTTTTTCGCTTCTCTTCCCTTTTTTCAATTACCAGCTTCTTAGCTTCAGGAAATTGAATTGTGTAAGGGTCTCTTTCTTTTCCTAAACTATAAAACAAACCATCATGCTGTGCATAGGGTCCAAAACGACCGATATTAATCACAATAGGTTTTTCCTCTAGCATACCTAATTCTCTAGGCAGTAGGAAAAGCACAAGCGATTCCTCAAGAGTAATTGTTTCAATACTTTGACCCGCTTGTAACTTGGCATATTTAGGTTTTGGGTCATCTTCTTCTATTTGTTGAGGTCCCATTTGTACCATGGGGCCATAACGTCCCATACGTGCAATAATTGGCAAGCCTGTTTCAGGATGATTACCCAAGGCACGCTCACCACTTACAGTTTCAGCATTTTCAAGAGTATCTTCTACTACTTCGTGGAATGGACTATAAAACTCATCCAATACCTTATTCCAAACTTTATTTCCATCAGCTACTTCATCAAATTGTGCTTCAATTTTTGCAGTAAACTCATAATCCATTACTTGCTTAAAATGCTTCTTTAAAAAATCAGTAACCAAAAGACCTAAATCTGTTGGGAACAATTTATTTTTTTCAGCACCTGTAATTTCAGTTTCGGTAACCTGCTCTAACTTATCATCAGGTGTTAGGGTCAATACTTCGTACTGGCGTTCCTTACCTTGACGTTCGGTTTTCTCTACGTATTTTCTATTTTGAATTGTACTAATTGTTGGTGCATAGGTTGACGGTCGACCGATACCTAATTCCTCTAATTTTTTTACCAAAGCAGCCTCAGTAAATCTAGCTGGGTGACGTGTAAAACGTTGCGTAGCTATTAAGTGATTTAATTCAATTACTTGACCCACCGCAAGTTTTGGCAACATTCCATCATCAACATCATCTTCCTCTTCTTCATCAGTTCCTTCTAGGTATAAACGTAAAAAGCCGTCAAACTTAACCATTTCACCACGAGCAACTAACTCTTCATTATTTGTAGAAATTTTAATTCTGGCGGTTGTTTTTTCCAATTGGGCATCAGCCATTTGACTTGCCATGGTACGATTCCATATTAAGGTATACAAGCGTTGCTGATCGGCATTGCTAATATCTTCCTCGCCCATACTAGTAGGACGAATCGCTTCGTGAGCCTCTTGGGCGCCATCGCTTTTCGACTTAAACTTACGCAACTCATTATATTCATCACCATACTTTTCAGTCACGGTCTTTTTAATATCTTCTAAAGCTGTATCAGACAAATTCATAGAATCTGTTCTCATATAAGTAATCTTACCCGCCTCATATAATCTTTGTGCAACCAACATGGTTTTGGCTACCGAGTAACCCAATTTTCTACTTGCCTCTTGCTGTAAAGTAGAGGTTGTAAATGGGCCCGATGGTTTTTTGATAGCTGGTTTTACTTGTATATCACTAATGGTATAGTTTGCACCTTTACATGATTCTAAAAAATCATTTGCGTTCGTTGCTTCCTCTAATTTCTTTGAATAATTTGCTTTAAAACTTTGCATTTTCTTAGCTGTATTCTCAGCTGCAAATTGCCCTACTATTTTAAAACTGCTTGTAGGTGTAAAAGCTTGTATTTCTCTTTCGCGCTCAGCTAGTAAACGTACGGACACTGATTGTACACGACCCGCAGAAAGATTATTTTTCATACTAATCTTACGCCAAAGAATTGGTGAAATTTCAAAACCAACGATTCGATCTAAGATTCTTCTTGCCTGCTGTGCATTCACTAAATCAAGATTAACGGTACGTGGATTTTCTACTGCTTTTTGAATTGCATTTTTAGTAATCTCGTGAAAAACGATTCGTTTTGTAGTAACAGGATCTAATCCTAATACCTCACACAAATGCCAAGAAATTGCCTCACCCTCACGATCCTCATCCGTTGCTAACCATACATGCTCAGCATCCTTCATTAAGGATTTCATCTCTTTTACAACCTTCTTTTTATCATCTGCTACTTTATACTTTGGTGCAAAACCATTAGGAATATCAATACCCATATTGGCTTTTTCTAAATCACGCACGTGCCCAAAACAAGAGGTTACTTTAAAGTCTTGCCCTAGTATTTTCTCAATCGTTTTTGCCTTTGCAGGCGACTCCACTATCACTAAATTTTTTGCCATTCCTATCCTAATTATCTACAATTCAGATTGCAATGATATACCATTTTTACAAACTGAACATTTAGATTTAAACTTTGTAAGGTCTAAATCACTGCTTTTTTATGATTCTAAAAGCAAATTACAGCCTCTAATTTCACTAGCATCCAACCTCCCTAAAACGTTAAATTTTCCGTTTATCTCAGCTGTACCCATATCATCTGTGGCTATAAAACTGCAGGAATGCACATTGGCCAAATCAATAATATTGAGGGCTCCCTTGCCATATGACTTTATATCAAACGGATCGTATAAGTCCCTTATGAGCACTCGTTTCCAGGGCGGCGGCTCAAATAAGTTTTCACTTATATAATATGACTGTGATAAAAGCTCCGCCATTCCATACTCTGAGCAAATGGGCTTCGGGCCAAAGGATTTTTTAAGCGTTTCATGGACAGCTGCACGGGTCTGTTCTTTAGCACGTCCTTTCATCCCTCCGGTTTCTATAATCGTGGTATACTTTAAATCGGTGGAAAAGTTTTTGGCAAAATCAAGTAAAGCAAAGGTTACACCAAATAATAAAACCTCCCGGCCCTCAGATTCCAATTGCTTGAGCAGGATAAATAATTCTTCTTCTTTATCAAGAAAAAAGCCATCCATATCTTGACCACTTTCCTGCATTAAAAAATTAACCATATACACCAAGGAACTATTTTTACGCTCTAAATAATGCGGTAGTAAGCCTAAAATCACTTTTCCTTTTATAGAACCAAAGGCACTTTCAAACGATTTTAAAAGAGATAACTTATATAATTCCTCATCTGCCACATAATGCTTTGAAGGTGTTTGAGAACTAGTGGCACTGCTTTCGAATAAAGTATATTCCTCTTGCGAAGTGCTTACCACCTTATGCGTTTTAAAAAACTGTATGGGTAAAAATGGTATTTCTTCGAGTGTGTGAACCGCATTAATATTAATAGATAATTGCTCAATATAATTTTTATAAATCGTACAATTAGCCGCTTGAAATCTAAAAACCTCTAAGGCCGTTTTAAGAAAATCTTTGCTTTCTAAGGAGAAGATATGATATGGCGATGTAATGATTGACAAGAAAAAAAATTAACTTTGGCTATATGCGTATGGCAAAGGTACTAGCTTTCTTTTTTCTTGCCACCTTACTATGGGGTTGTAAGAAAGAAAAAATGTCTCCTATACCAGCAATTAAATTTGTGGAACAAAGCCGCTATGAAATTGCAGATAGTGGTAAGGGCGTTGAAAATCCCATTCTTTTTCAATTTACTTTTGAAGATGGTGGTGCGGATATAGGACCATTAGACTTCCCCACTCCATTACAGAATATTTATTTTATAGATAGCCGAACTGAGACTCCTTCTTTTTTTGATTTCCCGCCAATTCCCTCTACGGTAGTAAGCGAAGATGGTATCAGTGGTTCATTTACAGTGAGTATGGACCCAAGAACTCTAATTGCTAGAGATGATACTACGATTCATAAATTAACAGATACTGTGCGCTGGACCGTTTACGTGCGCGACGGGCAGGACAACTTTAGCAATGAGGTTTTTACTGACTCAATAGTGATTGTGAAGTAAATGCTGAATAGCTAGCGCGTAACCTTCCAAACCTAAGCCCATAATACAACCTTGGCAATGAGCTGCACTTAAAGAAGTATGTCTGTACTCCTCTCGAGCATATACATTGCTTATATGTACTTCTATTACAGGCACTGGCAAGGATTTTATGGCATCTGCTAATGCTACTGAGGTATGAGAGTACGCTCCTAAATTAAGTACAATGGCATCTTGTGTAGTAGCCCATTCTTGTAATTGATTGATTAACTCGCCTTCTACATTAGACTGATAATATAAAAAATCAGTTTGAGTAAATCGTTCTTTCAGTTCAGCAAGAAAATCTTCGAAAGTCTTAGAACCATATATTTCAGGTTCTCGTGTTCCCAGAAGATTTAAATTGGGACCATTTAAAATACCGATTTTTTTCACAAGGTAAAAATACGAATCTTTGCCAAGAGAACCATTATGTGGCAAAGCCAATTAAAAGGATATAAAGCTTTTTTGTTACTAGAGCGATCGCTTAGTAAAAATTCAATTGATGCTTATTTGCATGATGTAAAAAAACTGATTTCCTTTTTTGAATCAAAAAAAGAAAATCCCCAGCTAACAAAACTTACGTTAGAAGACTTACAACAATTTTTACAAAACCTAAATGAATTAGGACTTTCAGCCGGTAGTCAAGCAAGAATAATTTCAGGACTCAAAAGCTTTTTTAATTTTTTGGTGCAAGAAGAAGATATAAGCGCATCGCCCGCAGAGTTTCTTGAAGCACCAAAAATATCGCGCAAATTACCAGAAGTATTGAGCATTGCCGATGTTGAACAGTTTCTTGCTGCCATTGACGTAAGTACCGAAAAAGGAACCCGAGATAAAGCCATTTGCGAAACACTTTATAGCTGTGGCTTGCGTATTAGCGAAATAAGTGGCTTGCAAATATCAAATTATTATGCCGATGCTGGCTTTGTGCGCATTACAGGAAAAGGAAATAAAGAGCGCCTAGTACCAATAGGTAGCCAAGCCATTAAATTTGTAAATCTCTACCTTGAAAATTATAGAAATAAAGTTGAGCCCAAAAAAGAACACAGCAATACTTTATTTTTGAGTAAGCGTGGCAATGCTCTATCTCGTACAATGTTATTTTATATTATAAAAGACACTGCTAAAAAAGCAGGAATTGAAAAAAACGTATATCCTCATAGCTTCAGGCACTCATTTGCTACACACTTAATAGAAGGCGGAGCTGACTTACGTGCAGTACAAGAAATGCTAGGACATGAAAGCATAACCACTACTGAAATCTACACGCACTTAGATAAAAACTTCTTGCGAGAAACAATAGCCATGCATCACCCTAGATATAAAAACAAAGAATAATGGAAAAACAATTAGCTGAATTTGAATCGTACATTAACCAGCACCAAATAAGTAAAGAAAGCCTTTCGAAGGCTAGTGTTGGTTGGCATGTACACCATTGCCTTACGGTGATTAATGGTGTAAGTCTATCGCTTATGCGATCAAAAGAAGTGGATTATGTATCTAAATTTAATTTGATAAAGCTGTATGTTTTTCTAATTAAAAAATTTCCCAGAGGTAAATCAAAAGCACCCAAAAATGCAACACCTCCAGAAACTATAACCGAAGAAGACATTAGAAAGCAATTAAAAAATGCACATAAACTAATTTTGAAAATAGAAGCACTCCCGAATAAAAGCCATTTTAAACACGCCATATTTGGTACGCTTAATTTAAAAGAAAGTATTAAGTTCTTAAAACTTCATAACGAGCATCACTTAAAAATTATTCGGGATATTTTGAAATAATCGCTTCGCAACCTTTCTGTATTTGATTAAAAACATCATAGTAGCCATCTTCTCCACCATACCAAGGGTCAATTACATTCATGTTTTTGCCCGGGTATAATTCATTTAAGAAATAGTCAATCTTAGTTTCGTCAAATTGGTCACCGGCTATTGACTTTACATCGCGCATTACATCTTCTGCAAATACATAAATTTTATCGTACTCCGCAAAATGCTTTGCTTCAAAATCCATGGAGCGTTGTGTTGTAATATTAATCCCATTTTCACCACAAACCTTCTGTGAGCTTTTATGGGGTGGCTCGCCTGTATGGATTCCATTCGTACCAGCACTATGCACCGTCCAGCCTAAGTTTTTTTCGTTAGCTAATTTCTGTAATATTCCTTCTGCCATGGGTGAACGACAAATGTTACCGAGGCATGTCATTAGTATTTTCATATTATTCTAATATTGTTGAATCGTTTGCTCATTCTCAAATTTAGCTAAGAATCAGATGTAACGTCTTTGTAAACTATTTTCATTTTTAGTGCGGCTAGTTCTTTTCTATATTCAGCATGCCATTTTGTTCGTTCACGTTCACCATTATTTATATACATACTGTCTTGCCAAATAAATTTATTTCTGTTTAAATACTCTTCTATTTTTACTTTACTAGTATCTAAGGTAAAGGTCACATTCTTAAGTCCATTCTCATACATACAATCAACGTTCATTACCGAAGGGATATCAATACCTGTTCTAACTTCAATATTGTCAATATTAAAACGTTCACAAGTATTTGAATTAGCTATAGTATAAATCAATGCTCGACATCCTCCCAATAATAGGATCAGGAACAACGCAATGGAACTAGCTACGATTAAAATATTTTTCATTGAAAACTCTATTTAAAAATTTAAACGACAGTAATCGTTATTTATTGTTTCAATTCCTGCTTCAAAAATTTACCTGTAATACTTTTCTTATTCTTTATAATCTCCTCAGGTGTTCCTTCAGCAATTATTTCTCCGCCACCATCGCCTCCTTCGGGACCTAAATCAATTATATGATCGGCTACTTTTATAACGTCCATATTATGTTCTATTACTAAAACAGTATTGCCTTTTTCAACCAATGCATCCAATACAGCAATGAGCATTTTAATATCCTGGAAATGCAATCCTGTAGTTGGCTCGTCTAGTATATAAATTGTTTGTCCCGTTGCCTTTTTGGCTAATTCACTGCTTAGTTTTACTCTTTGCGCCTCACCACCGCTTAAGGTTACTGAGCTTTGTCCTAAGGTAATATATCCAAGACCTACATCTTGTAAGGTTTTAATTTTTCTATGAATATAAAATACTGGCCCAAAGAAATCTACCGCCTCGTCTACTGTCATGTCTAACACGTCGGAGATAGTTTTTCCTTTGTATTTTATTTCTAATGTTTCTTTATTAAAACGTTTGCCACCGCACTTTTCGCAATGAACATGTACGTCTGGCAAAAAATTCATTTCAATTGTTTTTACACCCGCGCCTTCGCAAATTTCGCAACGGCCTGTTTTTACATTAAACGAAAAACGTCCTGGTTTATAGCCGCGTATTTTACTCTCGGGAATTTCTGCAAAGAGTGTACGAATGTCAGTATAAAAACCGCAATAGGTTGCAGGATTCGAACGTGGCGTTCTTCCAATGGGCGATTGATCAATCTCTACCACTTTGTCTAATTCCTTTAAACCTACTATGGATTTATAGGGCATTATTTTTCGCTTGCTTTTATACACATGCTTTGCCACCAAAGGATAAAACGTTTCATTTATCAGAGTAGACTTGCCGCTGCCACTTACACCGGTTACACATATAAATTTGCCTAAAGGAAAACTAACATCAATATTTTTTAAATTATTTCCGCTTACTCCTTTAAGTATGATTTTTTTTCCGTTTCCTTTTCGGCGTTCAGCAGGAACTGCTATTTTTTGTTTACCAAGTATATACTCCGCCGTAGTGCTTTTATTTTTCAGAAACTTTTTAGGGACGCCTTCTCCCACCATTTCTCCGCCTCGTGTTCCCGCTCCTGGACCAATATCAATTAGGTAATCCGCTTCTAGCATAATGTCTTTATCATGCTCCACAACTATAATCGTATTGCCTACATCACGCAATTCTTTGAGCGCTGTAATCAATCGCTGATTATCGCGCTGGTGTAAACCAATACTTGGCTCATCCAAAATGTATGTAATGCCTTTGAGCTTACTACCAATTTGCGTAGCCAATCTAATACGTTGACTTTCGCCACCACTCAAGCTTCCACTTGGCCTGTCCAAGCCTAAATAATGCAAGCCAACACCCAGCATAAAACCAATGCGTTCATTAATTTCTTTGAGGATTTCTTTAGCTATGGTGTTTTGTTTTTTGTTTAGTTTCTTTGGTAATTCAGCTGCCCACTTTCCTAGTTGATCTAAGTTCCACGCACTAATTTCTGCAATGTTTTTATTAGCAACTTTAAACCAAAGTGCTTCTTGTTTTAATCGTGCGCCTTCGCATGTTTCGCAGGGCATGACCTGCATATATTCTTCGGCCCAACGTTTTACCATAATGCTGCTACTGTTATGATACCATCGTTTCACCATATTGACTACACCCTCAAAATCACGGCTAAAATTACCTCCGTACTCAATCTCGTTTTCGCCATCAGCTTCTCCGTACAAAACAATATTTAATTGTTTCTCTGTGAGTTTGGAAAGCGGAACGGTCAATTTGATTTTATTTTCCCGTGCTACTTGTTTAATTTGATTAAACGCATGTGCATCTCTTTTTTTACCGAGCGGCAAAATCCCACCATCATTTATCGTCAATGATTTATCTGGCATGACCAATTTTAAATCCACTTTGGTTTGTACGCCCAAACCCTTACATGTAGGACAATAACCATAAGGCGAATTATACGAAAATGTATTGGGCGATGGTACTTGATACGAAATGCCACTATCAGCACAAACTAAGTTTTTGCTATAAAGAGTATCCACCTCAGCGTCTAAGTCCATGATAATAATCGTACCCTTGGCTTGGCGCAGAGCCGTTTCAATACTTTGGCTTATGCGCACTGAATTTTTTGTGTCAGCTGTTAAGCGATCAATTACAATTTCTATATCATGAATTTTAAACCGATCGAGTTGCATTTTGGGCTTTAACTCTTCTAGTTTACCATCAACTCGTACACGTACATGACCTTGTTTGCGCAATTGCTCAAACAAATCTCTGTAGTGCCCTTTACGTCCTTGAATAATAGGTGCAAGAATTCCAATCTTCTTCCCTTTAAATTTTTTCTTAACCTCTTTTACAATTTGCTCCTCACTATACTGCACCATGGGCTTACCCGTATTAAAACTATAAGCCGAGCCCGCACGTGCATATAACAAACGGAAAAAATCATAAATCTCAGTAATTGTACCTACTGTAGAACGCGGATTTTTACTTGTAGTTTTTTGTTCAATGCTTATAACGGGCGAAAGTCCTTTAACCAAATCCACATCGGGCCGTTCCATATTACCTACAAACTGCCTAGCGTATGCACTAAAACTTTCCATATAACGACGCTGACCCTCAGCGTGTATCGTATCAAAGGCTAGCGAACTTTTTCCGCTACCACTTATCCCAGTAATTACCGTGAGTTTATTCTTAGGGATATCTACATCTATATCCTTAAGATTATGCATTCTCGCTCCGCGAACTTCTATGTTTTTTTGCAAGGAGTAAAGGTAAATGTTTTTAAGATTTGTTTGAGGAAGGTTTAGAACAATCCTTCAAACAGAATAATCTATAGACTTTAATTATATTTGAAGTAAATGTAAAACAATGAAAAAACTCCTAACAGTAATTTTAATCTTAACAACTATTCATTCTTCACAAGCACAGACTTCTAAAGCCAAAGGGTTTATCCATAAAGGGAAAATTAAAAAGGCCGTAACATTTATAATTCCTACAAGCAGCCAAACAGGAATAGACGAACGTAAAATTCAAAAAGGTATTAGCTACTTAAAATCAGGAAAAAAATCTAAAGTAAAACCAAGCCTAGCCGATTCTTTAGTATTTGATTGGAACAATGAAACAATGGTAATTTTTTCGAAATCATTTAAAGTTGGAAACACAATTCCTAAGAAGGCTTTTTTGATTCCTCATATCCGTGGTGTCTTAACCTATTATCACCTAGCAATGAAACTGTATAGCAATGCAGCTAATAACTATAACTATACGTTTAATAAAAACCCGTTGGACGGGAACTACCTATACCATATTTATGTAGAAAAGAAAGGCAAAGGCATTCGATATATCCCGGACCTTTATGTAAAAGCTTACATGAAAAAATTTGTTTCAGATTGCGACTACATAATGAACGATTTTAATGATGGCAAATGGAACCGAGCTTCCATTGAAGATGTCGTACGAGCTTATAACGAAAACTGCGATAAGTAACTAATTGACCATATAGAATAAAAAAAGCACAGAACAATTTGTTCTGTGCTTTTTCAATTATACTGTAATCTTTCTATTTAGCTATCACTAATTTAGAAACTGATACAACATCATTATTTGTAATTTTTACTAAATAACTACCCGTTGCAAAACTCTTAAGATCAATGTTTTGATTTAATATATCATTGTTGCTATTAATTTCCGTACTCATTAATTCGCTACCCAACATATCATAGATACCAATTTGTACTGGACTATTAACTTGTAAATCAGATGTAATTTGTAAATTATTCACTGCAGGATTAGGGTACAAAGCAAATTGAATTTTTGCTGGTACTAAACCATTTGAAGTAGTTGATTTTGTTTCAACTTCATCACAACAAATTGTTTCAGTAACTACTTTGGTATTTAGCGCTCCAAGAAAAACTCTTTTCTTTTTTGTTTTACCATTATGAACATATTCAATTTTAACCAAATCATTTGGCTCATATGATTTTACAACCTCCATGATGTGCAATCTTCCTTTTATAGTAAGACCATCAATTTTGGTAATTACATCACCAACCGCAAAGTTGTTTCGCTCAGCAGATGTATTAGGAACAACTTCCAACACTTTGGCGTGCGTATGATTATCAGCTGTAATAATACGTACTCCTAAAAAAGCTCCTGTTTCAACAAGTTTCTCTTTTGTACATGTTTTTTTACAGTTTGATAAATCTTGCGCAAAAGTTGTGGTGCCCAAAGCAACAAATAATAATAGTAGTAATGTTTTCTTCATGTTTTTTAATATTAGGTTACCAAACCTACGTTTTTTTTTGCTCAAAACAAGCAATAGAACAACTGACTACTTTATTTTAACTTATTGATTTAAAACTAATTGAGATATAGTTTAAAAGCTAATTGCGATCAATAACAAGCGAAAATTACTATTTTGGCATTGAATTTGTAGCTATTATGGATGGTAGCAATACCAAACTTTAAATTTTACATTATGGTTAAATCATTTAATACCAAAATAATATTCCGTCGTTCCCTGTCTCATCAGGAACAATTTGCGTTTTGGAATAAGATTATCGTAAATTTTGCTAAGATGGCTATAAGTAGTTCTACGCACTTTCGTCAAGATATGGATTGGAGTATTGACTATTCTGATAGTAATTTAAATGAATATGAGGCTAAAAAGCGTTTTTCTGTATTTTTAGAAAGAGAAAACGCCATAATCAAAGATTATAGCTTTTACCAGCCATTTGCTCAAATCGCATAGCAATATTTATCCCAAAGCATAGTTAGATAGCGCATTTATTAGCTTAGTCTAAAATTATTTTACACGCTCAACTACCTTCAAGTCAGTATTTTACAATAAAATGACCTTCATCGGGTAACATTTGGCATGATTTTTTCGTCTTTATTAGATATGAAGCCAATAATTTATACAATTTCTCTTATTTTATTTGTCTTGGTATTTAGTGCATGTAACAAAAAACGTACCGTTGAAGGCTGTACCGAAAAGGTTACTACCGATTGTGTATGCCCCACAGTTGTGGATCCAGTTTGCGGTTGCAACAGTGTTACTTACGGCAATGCTTGCGAGGCAGAATGTCATGGCATAACGGATTATACACCGGGCATTTGCAAATAATTATTTCTTAGTTAAGCGATACTAACACTTTCATATTATCTTGCGTCTATTGCAACGATGATTATGAAACATTCTTTAATAGCAGGCGTCCTAGGGGTCTTACTTATGGCTAGCTGCGACTTCCAGCGGACCTATCCGGCTGAGATTATGGGCTATGCTCCCATATATATGTCGGCTACGGATCAATATAAAATATCGACCTCCGAGGCGCAGGATTATGATAATCCCGGTAAAATTTACAAATACGGCAATTACACATTTCAAATGGATAAGGGTAAAGGCATACATGTAATTAATAGCACCGACCCAGCCATGCCCTCAAAAATCAAATTTATAAATGTTCCTGGCTGCACTGATATTTCTATCAAAGGAAATATGCTTTATGCTAATAATTTTAGAGACTTACTTACTTTAAATATCTCTGACATAAATAATGTAACCGTTAGTCACAGAAACAAAAATGTATTTCCTGCTTCACTGGAAAGTGCACCACCAGAAAATGGAATTTACTTTGAATGTATTGATAACTCCCAAGGCGTAATTGTAGGCTGGGAAAAGAAAATGTTGCAAAACCCTAAATGTTACCGACCATGAGAAAATTAATACTTACCCTTATAGTAATAAGCACGCTAGGTTTTTCGGCTTGCGAAAAAGACGCTGGCAATATAAATAATGGTGGTTCAAGCTCTGGCGAGGGAGGCTCATTAGCCCGTTTTACTATTGTAAATAACCACCTGTATACTATAGATAATGAAAACCTAAGTGTATTTGACGTTACAAATACAGCAACGCCCGTTTTTAAAAGCCGAGTAAATATTGGCTTTGAAATTGAGGCTTTGTTTCCTTTTAAGGATAAGCTTTTTATAGCATCTCGCTTTGCTATGTATATATACGACATATCAAATCCTGAGCAACCAGTTCAAGAATCTCAAGTACAGCATTTTACAGGATGTGATCCTGTAGTGGCTAATGATAGTGTGGCATTTTTGACTATTCATGGCGGTAATGCATGCGGTTCAAGTATCAATGAATTAAATATCTATGATATAAAAGATGTTAAAAATCCTCAGTTAATGAGCAACCTACCTATGACCAATCCTTATGGCCTTGGATTAAAGGATAGTATTTTATATATATGCGATAATGGAGCAGGTTTGCGTATTTTAAATGTAAAAAACCCTTCAAACCCAATAGAATTAGCAACTTTGTCTGATGATAATTATATTGATGTTATACCAAGTGGTAATTTATTAATAGGAATGCTAACCGATGGAATTGCCTTTTTAGACATTTCAGACCCTGCTTCACCCCAAAAACTATCGGATATAAAAAAATAGGAATGTGGATAGTGGAAAATAGCTTGAAAATTCTTGTTTTTTTTCAGTTTTCGTCTACCTTTGCCGTCCTTTAAAAAATCTAAGAATATAGTATGCCAACTATTAATCAGCTCGTTCGAAAAGGACGAAAAGTAATTAAAACAGCTTCTAAAAGCCGTGCCTTGGACTCTTGTCCTCAAAAAAGAGGAGTATGTACTCGTGTATATACTACCACTCCTAAGAAGCCAAACTCGGCTTTGCGTAAAGTAGCAAAGGTTCGTTTGACTAACAAAACAGAGGTAATTGCCTATATTCCTGGAGAGGGTCACAATTTACAAGAGCACTCTATCGTATTGATAAGAGGTGGTCGTGTAAAAGATTTACCTGGTGTACGTTACACTATTCTACGTGGTGTATTGGATACTGCGGGTGTAAAAGATCGTAAACAAAGCCGTTCAAAGTACGGAACTAAAAGAGAAAAAAAATAATCGCTAATAGCTAATAATAATTTCTAATGAGAAAACAAGCAGCAAAAAAATTACCCTTAGCACCAGATCCTAAATTTGGTGATAAAACTGTAACTCGCTTTATCAATTGTATGATGTGGGACGGTAAAAAAAGTATTGCACAAAAAATATTTTATGATGCAATGGATAAAATAACTAAGGATACAGAGGAAGAAGGTTACGAAACTTGGAAAAAAGCAGTAGTAAACGTAACTCCTGAAGTTGAAGTACGTAGCCGTCGTATAGGTGGTGCTACTTTTCAAATTCCTACTGAAGTACGTCAGGACCGTAAATTATCTTTGAGTATGAAATGGATCATCCGTTTTAGCCGTGAGCGTAATGGTAAGTCTATGGCAGAAAAATTGGCCAACGAACTAATAGCAGCAGCTAAAGGTGAAGGTAACGCTGTAAAGAAAAAAGAAGATACACACCGTATGGCTGATGCCAACAAAGCATTTGCTCACTTCGGTAGATAGTATATTATAATAGTCAAAAGGAAGTCTCGTATTTTACGAGACTTTTTTTATGCGCATAGTAGATTCAATTTAGTACTAACTGTACAATACTTGCATGTAAATACTTGCTACTCCTTACATTTGTACCCTATATGACTTTTGTTTCTCTCACATCTGATTTTGGTTATGAAAGTCAATTCCCCGGAATATGCAAGCTACTTGCCTTACAAAGTATACCCAACGCGCAAGTCATAGACATAAATCATAACGTAAAACGCTATAGCATAGTAGATACTGTTTATCACTTTCAATCAGCTTTACCGCATTTCAAAGCAAACTCAGTGCACTTCCTATTAAGCAATTTGTATGGGCACAGCAATCAAAGGTTTTTATATGTTTATGAAAATGAACAACACATTTTTGCTCCTGACAACGGTTGCATCCCTTTACTATTTGGCGAAAAAGCATTTGAATTATTTGAACTAAAAACGAAGCCCAAAGATTATCTAGTACCATCAATAATGACCTTACTCGCAGAAACTGCAAAATCATTATTAGAAGGTCATAAGGATGAAATTACTAAAATAGACGCTGAAGATATTGTACAGGAAAAAGAGCTGAGTAGCATATTTAAGCCCGATGAAATTGTAGCACGCGTATTACACATTGACCGCTTTGAAAATATAATTTTAAACCTTCGTAAGGATGAATTTGACGAGCACCGAAATGATAGAAAATTTGTAATTCGATTTCCCAATGGCGATGAAATACTAGAGATTACTAAAATGTATAATGATGTAAAGTATTTGGATAAGGTAGCATTTTTTAATTCAAGTGGCCTGCTTGAAATTGCCGTAAATCATTCAAATGCCGCTGGACTCTTTGGCTTTAAACCACACAATGATTTATTACACTCTTATAAAAATATAACCATTAAATTTTCATGATACGAATAGTAAAAATGACGTTTGAAGAAGAACATTGTGATAATTTTTTGGCGCACTTTGAAACCATAAAACACAAAATTTCGGGCATGCCTGGTTGTAATGGTTTACGCTTACACAGAGACCAAACTGACCCAACCATTTTTTTTACTTACAGCGACTGGAATACAGACGCTGACCTTCAGTTCTATAGAAAATCAGAATTATTTCTAAAAACATGGAGAATTGTGAAAGCTTGGTTCAGCCATCGTGCGGAAGCTTGGAGTGTAGATACTATCTTTGATTCACAGTGTTAGTTTATCCCTCAAGTCAGTTATCCGATATCCAAGAAGTTATAGCTGGGTATACAGCCAAAAATTGCTTTTTGTTGTACGACAAAAATACATTGCAGCACTGCGACAAGGTGATACGAACACAATTTAGCCACTTAAATGATGCAAAACGAATTGTAATACCTGCTGGCGAACAATATAAAAGCCTTGATCAAAGCATTAAAATATGGGATACTTTGGTAGCTGGCAATGCAAATAGAAATAGCGTTTTAATAAATATTGGAGGCGGCGTAATAACTGATATAGGTGGCTTTTGCGCTTCTAATTTTAAACGGGGCATTGATTTTATAAATATCCCAACATCCCTACTGGGAATGGTAGATGCCAGCATAGGCGGTAAGAATGGTGTAAATTTTAGAAACATTAAAAACCAAATTGGCACTTTCTCTAAGCCAAAATGTGTTTATCTCAATACCGATTTTCTTGAAACCTTGCCACGTAATGAATTGCATAGTGGCCTTAGTGAGATGATAAAACACGTTCTTTTGTTTGATCCCAATGCGCTAGAATTAATACTTAAAAGAAGTACAATTAGTGAATGGATTAGCGAGGAAGGCATTTTAAAAAGCATTAACTATAAACTAAACATTGTAGAAAAAGATTACCACGACAATGGTCAACGCCAGAGCTTAAATTTTGGTCATACTATTGGTCATGCAATAGAATCATTGTCTCATACTACTAAAAAACCTCTATTACATGGCGAGGCTATTTTACTTGGAATGATGGAAGAACTAAAACTATCAGAAAATAGATTTAATACTCCAGTAAAAATTCGTGCAGTTTTAAAAGCGGTTAAAAAAGTATTCTTCCCGATACTTGATTTTAAATATCGATTTGAAAAACTAATCCCTTATTTAAACCAAGATAAAAAGAATGCTAGCGGCATTGGCTTTAGCTTATTAGAGGATGTAGCAAAGCCAAAATTAAAGGTTATGATTAGCATAGAAGAACTACAAAATGAGCTTGCATAGGATTGTATATGAGCACCAAGTTAACAGCTCAATAAAAGCCATAGATCTTCCTGCATCAAAAAGTATTTCCAACAGGTTATTGATTCTTCAATACCTTTCTAAGCAATCATTTATCATATCAAACCTATCCAATGCTAATGATACTAAGGTATTAGCGGCTATACTAAAAGAAAAAACGCTCCGTAACCAAATTAATTGCGAGGATGCTGGAACTGTTTTACGATTCTTAACTTGCCTATGTGCTGCCAAAAATAAGCAAGACTTTAAGCTTAGTGGAACGAGTCGATTGCTAGCCCGTCCCATGCATCAACTTATAGATTCTTTACAATCACTTGGTGCAAAAATATCGTTACAAGAAAATGAATTAAGTATTGAAGGTGCGCACTTAAAAAGTATTCCTTTAGAAATTGACGGAAATGTATCAAGTCAATTTATTACCGGTCTATGTTTAATTGCTTCTGAAATAAAAAATGGTTTGCAACTTCAAATTAAAGAACCAGTTTACTCCAAGCCATATATTCAAATGACGCTTGATCTACTTACTAGATTTGGAATTGAAAGCTCTTTTAGTAATAACAATATAAAAATTGAAGCACAAGAAATAAAAGGAAAAGATATAGTTGTGGAAGCTGACTGGAGCAGCGCTTGTTTTTTTTATGCCTTTCTTATGTTAAGCGATGATGTTACTAGTCTGCAATTGAATCGCCTTACGCAAGAAGACATACAAGGTGATAAATATATAGCCAGCTTAGCTTTACAATTTGGGATACACAGCAGCTATAACTCAAAAGGTGTTTTACTACAAAAAAGAAATATAACTAAGCTGCCCAAAGAAATTCAACTAGAAAATTATCCTGATTTAGCAATCCCTTTAATTACAGCTTGTGCATTTAAGCACCCAGAAGTAGTTTTTTTAGGCCTTGAACACTTGAAGCATAAAGAGAGTAATCGCATAGAAGCGCTCAAGACAAATTTAGAAAAATTTGGCATCGTGTTAAAAGAACAAAATGGGCAAATTTCCTTACAAAAGAATACACCACTTTTGAAGGATAATTCAGTACAAATCGAAACATTTCAAGATCATAGAATTGCCATGAGCTTTGCGCTGGTAGCAGCTTTGGGCTATACTGTTGAACTGGATAATATTGCTTGCATTGATAAATCATTTCCATCTTTTTTAAACGAAATAAGCAAACTGGGCTTTAGCCTCAAAATTTAGATTATTTAACGCCTTTTAGCGCCTTAACTCTAGGTCAAATAATTATATTTGTTTCTTAATCCTCTAAGAATATGAGCTATAAAAAATTGAATAACATTACGGGATGGGTTGTGTGCATTATTGCATGTCTTGTATACCTATTAACTATGGAAGGAACCATAAGTTTTTGGGATTGTGGTGAGTTTGCAGCAGGTGCTGTGAAACTTGAAGTAGTACACTCGCCAGGTGCCCCACTCTTTTTATTAATCGGACGATTTTTTGCTATAATTTTTGGCACAGGAAACGAGCATATAGCAATCAATGCTATGTCTGCCCTTTCAAGTGGATTTACTATTCTATTCTTATTTTGGACAATTACTCACTTTGCTCGTCGTATAGCGCTAAGACAAAGTAGCGAAAGTTCATTAACCAGTAACGCAACGGTTGCTGTAATGGCAGCTGGTGTAATTGGCGCACTAGCTTATACATTCTCTGATACGTTTTGGTTCTCAGCTGTTGAGGCTGAGGTATATGCAATGTCTTCTTTACTTACCGCTTTGGTATTTTGGGCTATCCTTAAATGGGAGGACAAAGTATCAGAATATGAAAATGCTGGTGGAAATGCAAGAGGTGCGGATCGTTGGATTGTTTTAATTGCTTTTATTATTGGTTTATCAATTGGGGTTCACCTATTAAACTTATTGACCATACCAGCAATTGTAATGGTTTATTACTTCAAAAAATATGATGTAAGTCAAATGGGTACTTTAATCGCTTTTGTAATTGGAGCAGCTATTACGGGGATTGTTCAAATTGGTGTAATCCAGTACATTCCAAAAATATGTGCGGCCTTTGATGTATTCTTTGTAAATACCTTAGGTACTCCGTTTAATATGGGTGTATACTTTGTACTATTCTTACTCGCTGGCTTATCCGTTGTATTATTAATTATTGCTAATAAAAAAGGCAAGTACTTCTTGCACTTAGGAACACTTTGTTTCATTTTT
This sequence comes from uncultured Chitinophagaceae bacterium, assembly GCA_937981995.1. GTDB lineage: Bacteria > Bacteroidota > Bacteroidia > Chitinophagales > Chitinophagaceae > JAGNRR01. The sequence continues at coordinate 92,701 of CALJNC010000026.1, read as the reverse complement.
ATTCTTATCGGTTACTCTTCTTACTTCCAAACAGTTATTCGCTCTAACGTTGAAGTACCAATTGATATGACAAACCCTGATAATGCTGCTGCCTTGGTAGATTACTTAGGTCGTTCGCAGTATGGTAGTATACCTCATTTATCAGGTCCTGACTTTACTGCTGGCAGACCTATCTCAGCTAAAGAAGGCGGAATGCGTTATTGGAAAGGAAAAGAGAAATACCTAGAATTAGGTAAAAAACAAACGGACTATGTTTACAATCCTGAAAAAACAAGAATTTTCCCTAGGGTATGGGATGGTAATAGTGAGCCTCATATTCGTTATTATCAAAATTATTTAAACCTTGCAAAAGGCGAAGACCCAACATCAGGAGATAATATTAAATTTTTCTTAGGCTATCAAGTAAATCAAATGTGGTGGCGTTATTTCTGCTGGAACTATATAGGACGTCAAAATGATTTTCAAAACATTATAGGCGAACCTCAAACTAGTAACTGGCTATCTGGTATCAAGTTTGTAGATAAAAATATGTTTGGCCGTGGTGATGTAGACATTGCTCCTAAAGTTTACTCAGAAAGCAAAGCACGCAATGAACTTTACTTCCTTCCGTTTATATTAGGTATACTAGGTTTATTATTTCATATCAAACATGATAAACGCAATGCATTTATTGTAGGTCTGTTATTCTTCTTTACAGGTTTAGCAATTGTTATTTATTTAAACAATACACCAATGCAACCTCGTGAGCGTGATTATGCTTATGCTGGTGCTACTTATGCCTTTGCTATTTGGATTGGACTTGGCTTGCTCATGGTACGTGAACTACTGCAAAAATTCTTACAAGGTAAAATGGGAACCTATGTTGCATTTGCACTTTGCCTTCTTGCCGTTCCTGTACTTATGGCGTTTAAAGGTTGGGATGATCATGATCGCTCGGACAAAACTTTAGCACGAGATACTGCAAGAAACTACTTGTCCAGCCTAGATAAAAATGCGATATTATTTACTGAAGGTGATAATGATACGTATCCATTATGGTATGCTCAAGAGGTGGAAGGAGTGCGCACAGATGTACGTATAATAAATCTTAGCTTACTAGGTATTGATTGGTATGTTGATCAATTAAACAATGCAACCAATGATAGTAAACCAATCCCTATGATTTGGAAGCCAGAGGATTACCGTGGTGATTATTTAAATCAAGCGCAGTATGTTGCTTCTGATCGTATTGATGCCAATGCATACTATCCTTTAAAAGAAGTATTGCAATATCTAAATCAATCTAAAGAAACCAAAGGAGCAGTGCCGTTACCTATTAAAAATTACAGCCTACCTATAAATAAAGATAATGTACGAGCTAGTGGAATTTTAGTAGGACGTGACTCAATACTTGCTAATGCTCCTGATGCAATTAATTTTACATTGCCTAGAAATTATGCTCTAAAAAATGATCTGGCTGTATTGAATATTCTAGCAGCAAATGAGTGGAAACGTCCAATCTATTTTGCAAATTCTATTGATAGAAATCACTACGAAGGTTTAGGGGAGTATCTCGAATTAGAAGGACTTGTATTTAAATTGGTTCCGTATCGTACGCCTGGATCAAATACACAAAACATTTTATCTTTTAACGAAAAGAAATGTGTTGATTGGGTATTGAAAGATTTAAAATTTGGTAACGCGCATAAAGGCACAGTATACTATAATCAAACAAATCGTAGAATGCTAAATGGTATACGAATTTCGACATTCCAAATTGCAGAAAATTTAATTACACGTGGTAAAAAGAAAGAAGCAATACAAGTATTAGACCATATGATGAAAAACATACATGAAGGTTCTTATCCTGTTTCAATAACACAAATGGATAATGCCTTATTATTTGTGTGCGATAAATACATTAAAGCTGGCGCAACAAAACAAGCTGATGAATTAGCTGATAAGCTCATTAACTTTACCCGAAAGCAGGTGGCATACTTCAATACACTTCGTACGGCAGATAAAGATCCAAATGGTAGAACATTTGCAGATACTGACTTTTGTAGAACAGGACTTGGTTATCTAGTGCAATCTGCAAATATTCATGGGATGAAACCTTTGAGTGATAAATTACAAAAAGTATTAATGGAGGTTAGCACAAAATTACCTGCCTCTCCACAGCAAAGACCACAGTAATAGAATGAGTTATATTACAAAAATTGACGGGAAAGAATATGAAATTCAATCTGAGAAGTCTAATTGGATTCATAAGGAAGAGAAGTACAGCATACAGTCTTTAGGATCAAAAAATATAATTGAACTTACTGATGCGCAAGGCAATAAACACCAAGCGGTAATACAAGAAATAGATGCTGATAAAAAGAAAGTAAAATTACTTTTTAATCAAAAAGAGCTTGTCATAGAGATTTTAGAACCTATTGACCAAAAGATGCTATCCTTAGGTATAGATACTAAAAAGCTACAAAAAGCTAAAAATATAAAGGCTCCAATGCCAGGATTAATCCTTAAAACTTTGGTTAAAGAAGGCCAAATAGTAAAAAGTGGTGAACCATTGTTTATATTAGAAGCAATGAAAATGGAAAATATTTTCAAAGCACCCGATGATGTTGAGGTAAAAAATATACTAATTAAAGAAGGCGATACTGTTGACAAAAACCAAGAGTTAATCGTCTTTGCTTAAAATTTTAAAAAATGAAAAATCTACTGCTAATGTTAAGCGCCGTTTTCCTTTTGGGAATTCAACAAGGAAACGCGCAAGAGAAAAAATCATACTTATACCTTGAGGTAAATAAAAATTTACCGGTACAAGTAAAACTAAACAATAAGATAATCCCTAATAAAAGAAAAGGGTATATCATCGTACCAAGAATTAACTCTGGCGATAATCAACTTGAATTTACTTTTCAAAACCCAAATTTTGAACCACATACTTTTACAATTCCTACTGAAGGTCAAAAATCAATGGGGCTAAAATTAATGCGCGTTGCGAATAACAAATTTGTTATTCAAGATGTGGTTAATAAAAGAGTAATCTCAGATAATAGAACGTTGAGCAGTGCTCCTATTGCTATTAATAAGACAAACAAAGATTTACCTACAGCAACCAATACTACAAGCACGGCAAGAAAAGCAAAAACTAAAAAGGTTGAGCGCGGAGTAATTAAAGTATACACTGCCGATACAGAGCCTACCAAAAAAAAGAAAGTAGTAGCAAAAAAAAGTGCTATTAAAAAGAAAAAGCAACTACAAAAAACAACAGAAATAGTAAAGAAAAATACAGCTACTACTAGCGAGCCACGCGTATTGGCTATGTACAAAAAACGTAGTATAGCTAGACCTACTAGTACCAAGCGATATAAAAATTACGCTAAGGCTAAAAGAGAAAAGAGAAGAGCAAGTAAGGCATTTAAAGTAGCAGCAAGCCCAAAAAGCACTAAGCCTAACAAGAACGAATTAAAGAATAAACAGGAGAAGCAAAGAATACTTGCTAGAGAAAAAGAACTTCGACAAGAAAAACTAAATAAACAAAAAGCAAAAGAAGCAAAACGTTTAAAAGCTCGTCTTGAAAAAGAAGAGCGAGTTAATAAACAAAACGCGTTAGAAGCAAAACAGTTAGAAGCGGAGAGATTGAAGCTTGCGCAACAAAAAATAAACAGAAAAGAAAAAAGAGAGGCTAAACGTTTAAGAGCATTACAAGAAAAAATGCAACAGAAAAAAGTAGAAGCTGATTATAAGGAAACTAAGACGCCCAAGCTGAAAAGAAAAATTAAAAATTATGAGAAGGAAATTGAAAACACACCGACAGGTCAAAAAGTAATAAACACTGAACCTATTTCTAACAACAAAACAATTACCAAGAAAAATAATTATAATGATAACTTAGAAGCGCCAAAACGTTGTACTAACCAAGTAAAACCAGAACGTATAGCTGATTGGACCATAAAGCTTCATAAGAAGTTTGATGATGAGGCTCGTATGAATTACATTAATAAAAAAATAGGTTCTAGATGTATTAGCACAACAAATTTAGGTGTTGTATTAGGTAATATGGAAACTCAAATTGGACGTTATAAAATGATTCGTTCCATTTATCCTAAAATTGAGGATCGAGGCAACATGGACCGACTATATAAGTACTTTCAGTCTAAATCATATATCAATAAAATTAAGGAACTAAATGCTTCGAATTATTAATAAATAGAAGCTGTAACGCAATTAAAAAATCCCCACGCTAAGCGTGGGGATTTTTATTAATATGTTACCCCGCCTGGACTCGAACCAGAACTGACAGTACCAAAAACTGAAGTGCTACCATTACACCACGGGGCAATCGTTCCGAATAATCGGTATGCAAATATAAACGTTTTTCTAAATTGCGAAAATATTTTGGCTACTTGTTCAATAAAGTTTTTTGCCAAGCCCAAGCCGTTTTCAGCATAGAATCTGTATTATGTTTTAAGTCCCAATTAAGCACTGATTTGGCCTTAGAATTATCGGCATACACCGCTATTACATCTCCCGCCCTTCTGGGTCCTAACTCATAGTTTAATTTAATACCACTAATTTTTTCAAAGGATTCAATGATTTCAATTACGCTTACCCCATTCCCTGATCCCAGATTAAGGATTTGAAAATTAGGGCTCTCATTTTCTGATAATAAGTACTGCAACGCCTTGGTGTGGGCATTGGCTATATCCATAACGTGAATATAATCTCGTATACAAGATCCATCTCTTGTATCATAATCACTACCCCACACAGACATTTTATCAATTATCCCAGCGGCAGTCTGGGTTACGATAGGTAATAAATTATTAGGCCTATCAATTCCTTGCTCACCAATCAATGCGGTATCATGAGCCCCTACAGGATTAAAATAGCGCAGAGCAATTGAGTTTAATTGTAAGCTTGAAGCGGTATCCTCCAGTACGACCTCGCCCATTTGCTTTGTAGCGGCATAAGCACACTCTGCTTTTTTCAAAGGCGTAGCCTCTGTAACCGGAAGCGAATCGGGGTTACCATAAACCGAACAAGAAGAAGAAAACACGAAGTTTGAAACTTTAAACTCCTTACAACATTCTAAAATATTGAATAAGGAATCCATATTGTTTTTGTAATAGAAAATTGGCTTCTCCACACTCTCGGGCACTGATTTATAGGCCGCAAAATGTATTATGCCTTCTATATCTTTATTCTCTTGAAAAACCGATTTTACAGCTTCTAAGTCGCACAAATCAATGTTATAATTCTTTACTTTTTTACCCGTAATTTTTTCTACTCCGTCAAAACTACTTTCGTAAGATCGTGAGAAATTATCTATAGATATTACTTCAAAACCATTTTCAATTAAATCGACTAGCGTATGAGAACCTATATAGCCTCCGCCACCTGTTACTAATATTTTTTTCATTGTTATTTTCTATTTTCTTTTAAATAAATCTGTAAGATTATAACCAAAGTAACTCAAACATGATAATAAAAGCGTGGTTGCTATTCCTTCATCTATATTACCTATTAAAGGTAAGCTGTCTGGTATAAATTCAATAAAACCAGCAGTTGGATTTATTAAATAGATAATACTAATAACCATTAGAATAATAACTATTATATCCTTTGGGCTCTTTTTTTTCTTGTCCTCAGCTCCTACTTCCTCAATTTTTATACTCATTATTCTACTATTTTTTCCATTGCCGTTAAGCGCGAACCTTTAATATACACCCAATCTTCTGGGGTCATTGTATCCCAAAACCATTCTTTGGCTTCAGTGGCATTCTTAAAGTTTTGGATTTTCATTGCTTGCGAGCTCGCTTCAAATTCCTGGCCAACGGTTACTACATGCCTCCAACTAAATTGAGACGCAAAATCTAAAACACCTTTATGCTCTAGTTCAGATTCAGCGCCTAATTCCATCATAGCTCCTAGCATGATAGTTTTGTTTTTATGACTTGTATTGCTAAATGATTTAATTGCGGCCTTCATACTCATAGGGTTCGCATTATAAGCGTCTAAAACTATATTTATATCTTTTACTACGCGATGCTCTGAACGGTTATTATTAGGAACGTAAGCGCTAATAGCATTCGTAATATCTTGAAACGGAATATTGTAATAATCTCCTATGGTAATAGCAGCTAATATATTAGGTAGGTTATAATCTCCTACAAGGTTTGTATCTATTATTTGCTCCATATTAGAGTTCAAAGTAGCTACTTTTAAAAAAGGCTCAATTTCATAAATTTTAGCCTTTATATCTCCGCCAAATTCACCGTAGGTAATCTCTTTATTAATGCCCGCAGCCATTGTTTTTAGATAATCATAATCTGCATTTCTAAAAATAGTACCTCCCGCTTCTCTTATAAAATCATACAACTCGCCTTTACCTTTTCTTACACCTTCAATACCACCAAAGCCTTCTAAATGTGCCTTGCCACAATTATTGATTAAGGCATGGGTAGGTAGTGCCCATTTGCAATAAGATGCTATTTCACCGATATGATTGGCACCCATTTCTATAATTGCAAAATCATGCTCCTTTTTTAAACTTAATAGCGTGAGCGGTACACCAATATGATTATTAAAGTTTCCTTTTGTTGCTAATACATTAAACTTTTTAGACAAAACAGTAGCTACCAATTCCTTGGTTGTTGTTTTACCGTTGCTACCTGTAATGGCTAAAAAAGGAATATCAAATTGTAGTCTATGATGTTTTGATAAATCTTGTAAAGCAGTTAATCCATCTTCTACCAAATAACAATTTTCATTTGTTACATACTCTTCCTCATCCACTATTGCAAAACGCGCACCATTTTCCAGGGCTTTTGTTGCATATAAATTGCCATTAAAATTATCTCCTTTTAAAGCTATAAATAATTCTCCCTCTTTTAACTGGCGTGTATCTGTTTGTACTCCGGTTGAGTCTTGAAAAAGCTTGTAAAGTTCTTCTGTAGTTATCATTTTATGTCTCAAAAATAAGAATGCCTCGCTATAATAGCGAGGCATTTATTTTATTTAATAAAAAATTTATTTTCTTATTTTATTACCAAAGGCTCCAAAATAGTTACCACCTGGCGTATGCAATGTAGGACTTCCTAAACGATCCATACAACAACGAAATCCTACATAAGGACTACCATGCTGCGCTTGCATGAAACGGCGAGTACCTGGGCTCATCCAATAAGCACGATCATTCCAAGAACCACCTTTATATACGTGTGCATTGTCATTGATTAAAGTAGAACCTTTGCTGCCACCATAATCATATACAAATCCACTAGTAGAATCTCCATCTAAGAAACCAATTACATTAGCTCCTCTATAGTCTTTACGCTTTGCTTCAAGTTCTTCTTGAGTTACTAAACGCTTAGGCATTCTACCCATACTATCTTTCTCATCAAACGTAAAATCGTCTAATGTTTTATAGGTGTCATATACATTACCACGGAACAATCTGTGACCATCTGCATCCATTGGAGTATTAGGACGATATACGTCTAATACCCACTCAGCCACGTTTCCAGCCATGTGGTATAAACCATATGCATTAGCCTTAAATCCATAAATAGGACCTGGAATATCAGCATTATCATTCAATCCTCCTGCAACACCCATCATATCACCATTGCTACGACGGAAGTTTCCAAGAAACTCACCTTGATAAGAATCTCTTGTACCATTACGGGTAGAGTTATTATCATTCCAAGGATATACTTTTCTATCGGTAACAATTTCCTCACCACGACGACGTTTGCTATCCGGCTCAGGATTTCTTCCTATCAAACCAAGAGCTGCGTATTCCCACTCAGCTTCAGTAGGTAGTCGGTAGTTAGGTAAAATAATACCATCTTGATATGTGATATTACGTTCCCCGCCTCCTGTAGGATCTAAATCTTTTTTCTTCTTACCTGCTAATCCTTCATACTGACCTATAACGTAGGTTTTTGTATTAAAGTTATCATCAGATACTTGATAAGGATTCTTTTTCAAATACCCTTTTTCAATTAAAATTCTTTCGTTTACACGATCACTACGCCATTGGCAGTATTCGTTTGCTTGGTTCCAATTTACACCTACTACTGGGTAATAGTTGTATGCCGCATGGCTAAAGTAGTATTCTACTAAAGGCTCATTATATTGCATTGCATTTCTCCAAGACTGTGTATCAGGTAGTGCTTTTGCATAAATATCTGGGTAGTCAGAAAAAGTTACTCTTTTCAACCAGTATAAATATTCACGGTAGTGAACATTTGCAACCTCAGTTTCATCCATAAAGAAAGATGATACACTTACTCTTCTTGGTCTGTTATTATCCTCGTACGTTAAATCTTCATCTGTTTGACCCATTGTAAAAGTTCCACCTTCTACAAACTTCAAACCAGGACCAACGTATTGCCCTTCATAACTTGGTACTTCAAAACCTCCAAGCTGTTTATCGTTATAATTCCACCCTGTTTTTGATGAAACCATATTACTTGATTTATTACCGCATGATGCAACAAAAAATACTGCAATCATCAATAAAACTGGTAATCCTAAAACATTTTTCATAAGACTTTTGTTCATTTTTCTATATATCCAAATAAGATGCAATTTCCATGGTAGAAATCACCTCACAATGATAAGACAAAGCTATGATAAAAGCAATAAAGAATTAAATTTATTTTGTTCAACATTAACATATCATAGCTAGCCATGAGCAATGGCCCAAAGCAATCTAAATGAATGATAAATGTTCTACCAAAAAGACTAAACAATGCCACCCACATATCCCTATAGACTAACGCAGCTTTTGCCATTTTATTTTATGAATTATAAAGTTTTTCTGTAGGGGCAGATTCCATATATTTGCCATGAAATGATGGGTTAATAATAAAATAGTATTAACTTTCGGAAGATTTTTAAGGTATGAAAAGAATAATAATTACAGTGATTTGCCTTTTGGGCACTACGGTATTTTTTCAGGCGAATGCTCAAACACGCGTGAATAAAAATAAAAAAAGCCGCTATTATCAAAATAACGCAGATATAAATTCAGACGATGGTTTTTATATTGATGGTTTTGAGAAAGATTATGACAGAAGAAAAAAACGTAAAAAGGTTGAGCGCAAGTCAAAAAACCAAGAGTATAATGTAAACATACGTAGTAAAGAAAACGTAGGAAAGTATAGAGGTGAGCGCAAAATACAAACTGTAAAAAGAATCATGACCGCTCCTAAAAAAAGAAAAGTTGTACGTACTAAAAAGGTACGTAAAGCTCGTCCGGCAAAGGCACGTGTGACTAAAGAACGCGTAGCTAAGGAACGTCCAACAAAAACACGAAGAAGAAATAAGAATAACGTAATTCAAAATGAGCGTGTTATTTATATGTCTGAAAATGAAAAGGACTATGCTACTACTGTAGTACGTAAGCGTTATACTAGTTTAGACATTTTAGCAGATGATATTGATGTATCAAAATATCAGCGTCCTGTTTTTAAAGGTATTTGTGGCGAGTGTGATAAAGACGTTGATGAAATAATTACAAATAAAAATTTAAGTTCTCTTGAAAAAAATTACAATTTAAAGCAAGCGTATATGCTGCGTGATAAAAGATTAAGAGAAACACTAAGTGTTCAACAATACAAAAAATGGCATCGTATTAAAGATGAAGATGAATACCTTATCCTTACTAAAGATCCAGAATTAATAGATGGAGTATACAAATAATATATCCTTTTAAACTTATTGAGATAGGCCCACCTTTGATGGGCCTATTTTTATGTATATTGCTCAGTTGATAACATGACCAAGGTACACGCCTCTATAACCTCAATATCTAATTCTTTTGCCTGCATGGCCAACTCCTCATTTTCCGTACCTGGGTTAAAAATGATTCGTTTGGGTTTCAGACCAAGTAAGTAGTCATAAAACTCTTTTTGCCTTTTAGGGTTGAGATATAAGGTAATTGTATGAATATCGTTATACGGCAACAGACTCGTATCAATAGGTACCCCGCTTACCGTTCCCTCTCTAAGCCCATAAGAAACAGTTTCTAAACCATTATCTACCAAGCGTTTAATAGCAATATTGCTATATCGTTCTGGTTTTAAACTCCCCCCAAAAACTAATGTTTTCATTTTATAAAAATATTATGGAAAATCTATTTCTAGCGCATCTTAGCTAGGATAGTTGACAATCATGAAATATCAACATTTACAAACTATTACAAAAAAATATTATGGAGTGCTACTTAACTGAACTATTTTTACTACGTATGAAGAAGATTACGTTTATCCTATTTGCTGTGCTTTTTTCCTTGTCTAGTTTTGCCCAAGGCGACACAGTGCGTGCAACCGTGGATCAATCAGTTACAAGTACTAAAACTAAGGACGAGGCAACTACATTGACTAATGTAAATGTGTTTAAAGATCCAAGACTAAATGTCTTGAAAACAAGACCTAAAAAAGTTGCAAGAGCAAAAGCAACTAAATCTTATAATAGCTATAATTCCAAAAGAGAAAAGGCGAAAGAAGAAATTATAAAAAAGCGTAAGGAAAAGCTAGGCGTATCAAACGTAAAAAGCTACACTGCAATAAAAAGAGGTAAGAAAAAAGTTACGGGTTCCATTGTTACAAGAAAAGGATATCGTGTAAATATATATTCTGGTTCAAACAGAACAACTGCCCTTAATACAAAAAGAAAATTCATGCGTGCTTATAGAGGAACACCCTCTTATATGACATACATTACTCCTTATTTTAAAATAAGAGTAGGAAACTACGTGAGTAAAAAAACTGCTTACCGCATGCTTAGAAAATTACAAGCTGCTGGATTTCCTAAATCATTTGTAGTGCCTGATATTGTGACAGTAAAAAATATTAATGTCAGATAATTCTATTCAAGAAATAGTAAAAAATCAATTAGAAGAGTTTATTTCCATTCGGGAACACTTACATGCACATCCTGAATTATCATTCCAAGAACATAACACAGCAACTTACGTTTCTGAAAAACTAAGTGCCTACGGAATAGAGCATGAAACAGGAGTTGCTGGTACTGGTGTTATAGGACTTATCAAAGGCAACAATCCTAGTAGCCGAATAATTGCTCTTAGAGCAGATATGGATGCCCTTCCCATACAGGAAGAAAATGATGTAAAATACAAAAGTAAAAATCCAGGTGTCATGCATGCATGTGGTCATGATGTGCACACAACATGTTTACTAGGAGCAGCAAAACTTTTGCAAGAAACAAAAAATAACTGGAGCGGAACTATTAAACTGATATTTCAGCAAGGTGAAGAAAAACACCCAGGTGGCGCTAGTTTATTAATTAAAGAAGGTGTGCTTGAAAATCCTAAACCACAGGCCATATTTGGATTGCACGTATACCCACATCTACCTTTTGGCAAATTAGGATTTAGAGCAGGGCAATACATGGCTAGCTGCGATGAAATACATATTACCGTAAAAGGTAAGGGAGGCCATGCGGCACTCCCTCACCAAACCATAGATCCTATTGTAATTGCATCTCAAATTATTGTAAGCCTTCAAACAATTATTAGCCGCAGACATAACAATGTGCAATCTCCATCCGTTTTATCCTTTGGTAAAATTGCAGGTGGTACGGTAGGTAATGTAATCCCTGACGAGGTGAAAATAGAAGGCACATTGCGCTGTATGGATGAAGCTTGGCGCAAAGAGGCTTGGGAATTAATAAAAAACCAAACAAAACAAATTGCACAATCTTTTGGAGGAGATGCTGATATTTCTATACCAGAAGGTTACCCTTCTTTAGTAAATGATATAGATACCACAAACCGTGCAAGAACAGTTGTAGAAAATATCCTAGGAACTGAAAACATAGAAACTCTTAATAAAAGAATGACAGGTGAAGATTTTAGTTTTTATACCAAGCACGTTCCCGCATGTTTTTTTAGGTTAGGCACTAGTCATAATGGTGAATTTGAGCACCCCGTGCACAACGCAAAATTTAATATATATCAAGATGCGATTGGAATAGGGATTAGAGCATTTTATGAATTAGCAACAAAATTTTAAACAATGAAAAAATACATCTTACTACTAATAATAAGCTTTGGAATATTCCAAACGCAAGCACAAACTAAAGGAGAAAAAAAAGCCGTTAAACAATGTTTTCAAAATTATAAAGAAGCAATACTAAATGAGGAAGGAAGCAAAGCGGTTGAGTTTCTATCAGAAAGAACAATTAAGTACTATGATAAAATTTTAAACTTATCACTGCACGCAGATTCTACTAAACTTGTATCCATGGGTCTTATGGATCGATTCATGATTTTTGCTTTACGCCATAGAACAAGTCCTCAAGATTTACGTTCGTTTGATGGAAAAAGAACTTTAATCTATGCCATTGAAAAAGGAATGATTGGAAAAAATAGTGTGGCACGAAATACTATTGGCGATGTAGATATTGAAGGAGACAATGCAGAAGGACAGGCACTAGTGAATAAAATGCCAACACCTGTGATCTTTTCATTTTACAAAGAAGCGAACAATTGGAAACTAGATCTTACTTCAATATTTGAAGCAACAGAAAAAGGCTTTACTAAACTTATTGAAAACCAAGATAAAGAAGAAAACGAATTTCTACTTTATATATTAGAATTGTCTACCGCAAAGAAGCCTAGCAATGATATATGGCATGCAATAGGAGATTAACTCTTTACTCAGCCCAACTCATCACATAACTATCATCCTCTACATCCAAGGCATCTTTTGTAAGATGTAATGGTCTAAACGTGTCAACCATTACCGCTAACTCAGCTGTTTCTTTTTGACCAATACTTTTTTCAACTGCACCCGGGTGTGGACCATGTGGTATACCAGATGGGTGCAAGGTTATCATTCCTTTTGTTACATGTTTACGGCTCATAAATTCACCATCTACATAGTACAATACCTCGTCACTATCAATATTACTATGGTTATAAGGTGCCGGTATACTATCAGGGTGATAGTCATATAAGCGTGGCACAAAAGAACAGATTACAAAGTCCTTTCCATCAAAGGTTTGATGTACGGGAGGCGGTTGATGCACACGTCCTGTAATCGGTTCAAAGTCATGTATTGAAAATATATAAGGATACTCACATCCGTCCCAACCTACTACATCAAAAGGATGATGCGCATAGTAAATAGGATACTCTAGTCCCTTCTTCTTTGTTTTAATTAAAAACTCTCCTGCCTCATCAATTGGATTTAAGTCCTGTGGCTTACGAATATCGCGCTCACAAAATGGTGCATGTTCCATTAACTGACCATATTTACTAAGGTATCTTTTAGGAAATCGAATCGGACCAAAACTTTCTACTATAAGTAGTCTGTTTTGTTTTGTTTCAAATTCAATTTGATAAATTGCACCTCTTGGTATAACCACATAATCACCATATTCAAATGGCAAATCACCATATTGGGTTTTTAATTTCCCTTTACCTTCATGTATAAAAATTACCTCGTCAGCATCTGCATTTTTATAAAAGTAATCTTTCATACTTTCCTGCGGTGCAGCTAAGGACATATGACAATCATCATTAAACAGTACAACCTTTCGACTATCCAAATAATCTTTTTGAGGTTTCACTCCAAAACCATCAAAACTTCTATGTTTTAATAAAACATTGGTTGCCTTTTCTGGTCTAACATCTTTTGGATCTTCTACTCGTATAATTTCGGTAGGTGGATGAATATGATACAATAAAGAATAGTTAGAAGAAAAACCCTCAGTAGAAAAAAGCTGCTCAGAATAAAGCTTCCCATTTTCATCTCTGAACTGTGTATGTCTTTTACGTGGTATTTTACCTAAAGTATGATAATTGGCCATGATATATTAAATACAAATTTAAGTAAATCAGGATGAAATCCACCTACCCTATTTCAATCTTCGACGGGAAAATTATAACAACTTCGAAATTACATCTTCTATGCTCAAGCCTTCGGCCTCAGCCTTATAATTGCGTACAACTCTATGTCGTAAAATATCTAAGCTTACTGCTTGTACATCCTCAATATCAGGAGAGTATTTGCCATTGATTAGTGCGTTACACTTAGCTCCCAAAATAAGGTTTTGAGAAGCCCTGGGGCCTGCACCCCATGATATATATTGTCTTGCAAAGTCAGTTCCTTGCTCGTTTGGTCTTGTTTTATGCACCAAGCTTACGGCATATTCCATTACATTATCAGGTACTGGTACACGACGTATTAATTGCTGAAAGTATAATATTTCTTCTCCTGTCAAAACAGTCTTCAAATCGACTTTGCGATCGGCAGTAGTTTTTTTAATTACATCTACCTCTTCCTCATAGGTAGGATAATCCAACCAGATATTAAACATAAAACGATCTAATTGAGCTTCTGGTAAAGGGTAAGTTCCTTCTTGCTCAATTGGATTTTGAGTTGCTAATACAAAGAAAGGTGCTGGTAATCTATGCAATTCTCCACTTACGGTAATGGTGCGCTCTTGCATTGCTTCTAAAAGCGCAGCTTGTGTTTTAGGTGGTGTACGGTTAATCTCATCGGCTAGTATTATATTAGCAAACAACGGACCCGGAATGAATTTCATATTTCTGTTTTCATCCAATATTTCAGCACCTGTAATATCACTTGGCATTAAATCAGGTGTAAACTGTACACGCTTAAATTCAAGATCTAATACATCTGAAATGGTTTGTACTAAAAGGGTTTTTGCTAAACCAGGTACTCCTACAAGTAAACTATGACCGTTGCATAAAATAGCTATAATTACTTTTTCAATAACATCGTGCTGACCTACAATGACCTGACCAATTTCCTTGGTTAGTTCTTGATATTTTACTTTTAGGGCATCGGCCGCTTCAACGTCACTTGCGTACATATTTCTAAATTATTTTGTTTCTGATGATTGCATCCATTTACTAATGTTTGGGCAATCTTTAAATTTCTTGTCTACCTTAATATAAAAAGTAGGAATTCTTCTACCTAACCAATCAAATAGATATTTATTTTGTTTTTGAGCCAATGCTACTTCTTGAATTTTATTATAGTCATCCGTCAAGTTTGCCTTATGTGGTTCTGTTCTTGTGCGGAGATAAATAATGCGCACTGTTTTATCTCCTTGAGGAGTAGCATATTCAGCAGGTTTACCATATTGTCCTTCCTTTAAACCTTGTAATGCAATAGCTGCTCCTGCATCTAATTGCTTCATTTCTAAAAACGAACTTCCTGTGTAAGGATTTACAATCATCCCTCCTGTACTTTTTGACTGTTTATCGCTTGAGTATTTTTTTACTGCTTCACCAAATGAAATTTTCCCAGCCATTAATTCTGCACGTACACTATCCGCTTTTTGCTCAGTCGTTTTTATATCTCCTGTAGTCACAATGGGCTTAATTAAAATATGTCTCAAGTGTGCATTTTCACCTTGGCGTTCAATCATTTCAATTATATGATACCCGTACTCACTTTTTACTATTTTAGATATTTGACCTGTTTGTAACCTAAAGGCAGCTGCAGCAAATGCAGGTACCAATTGCTCACGCTTTACAAAACCCATATCGCCTCCTATATCTTTACTTCCAGGATCTTCGCTGTAAATACTTGCTTGATCATCAAATGAGCTCACTCCCTTTACAATATCCTCTCGTATTTTTTTCAACTTAGTTTTAGCATAATCATCTACTTCTTTAGAAATTACTGGAGCAAAAACAATTTGTCCAATTTCAACCATCGAAGGATAGAACGGCAAACTATCTTTTGGCATTTCATTGTAAAAAACTTTTACCTCTTGCGGAGTAATTTTCACATTGCTCATTAATTGCTGCTGCATACGCTGCGCCTTTAATTGTTCTCTAAATACAGGGCGGTATTCATCTTTTAATTGATAAACAGTTTTACCAGCAACTTCTTCTAATTTTTTTTCAGAACCATAGTGCTGCACAAAACTTCTAATACGGTTATCGAGGTACCCTTCCAATTCTTCTTCCGATACGGCTACACTATCACGATCTGCTTGTTCGGCTAATATCTTTTGACCTAATGTTTGCTCTAATAGTTCACACTTTGTGCTTTCTGGTAAGCCAGGCGTTTGCTTTAAAGCATCAGCATAAGCGGTTTCTATATCAGAATTTAAAACGATTCGATCTCCTACGATTCCAATGATTTTCTCAAGGTTTTGAGGCCCCTGTGCCCACGCAGTTGCTGTTGCAAATAGGAAGGCTAAACTTAATAATAATTGTCTCATTATATAAGCCTGCAAAATACGAATTAATCCAATAGGGTATTGACCTTTACAAAATCATTTAACATTCTTTTGTAAGCTTAATCGTACCAAACAGCAATTTTATCTAGGCTTTTGCGCTCAATGTCGGGTACCCAACATTCCTTAACCGGATAACCCACAGGTATTAGTAAAAATGGCTTCTCGTTTTCAGGGCGATCCAGCAGTTTGGTAAGAAAATTCATAGGGCTAGGTGTATGTGTAAGCGCTACTAATCCGGCATCATGAATAGCGGCTAACAAGAAACCGCAAGCAAGACCTACACTTTCCTGTACATAGTAATTTTTATGCTTACCTCCTTCTTCATTTAACTCATAACTCCTTTTAAAAACAATTATTAAATACGGTGCTATTTCTAAAAATGGCTTTTCCCAATCCGTTCCTATCGGCTCTAAATCCTTAAGCCACTCTTCGCTCATGCGACCACCATAGCTTATACGCTCTTCTTCCTCAGCAGCTTCTCTAATTTGGGTTTTCATTTCAGGATTGCTTACTACACAAAACGTCCATGGCTGCTTATGGGCGCCGCTGGGAGCTGTAGAAGCAGATAGTAAAATATTTTCTATTACCTCTTTAGGGATTGCTTTGTCTGAAAAATCTCTTACGCTTCTGCGGTTATCCAACCAGTTATGAAAATTTTTAGCACGAGTTTTTACTATAGCTGGTTGAAAGGTTTCTTTTGTATATGAAACAAACGGATGACCTTTTATGATTTTCTTATCAGACATTGTGGAGATAGTTTTATATATTCAGTACAAATCTAAGGCCTACGGGCACGATTAATTTATAATGAAGATTTATTTTATTTTATTGCTTTTTATAATTTGCTCTTTTAACCTATTGGGTCAAAAGAATGAATATCAATTCATACCACAAAGTAATTCTTCGGCAGACTCCGCCCGTATAATGAAAGCTACCGCAACAAGCGAAGGTTTTGAATTTCTAACTCAAAAAGAAAAAGATATTATTCAATGGATCAATATTGCACGTATGTATCCTAAATGGTACATCTACTTTAGAAAACTAAAAGATATAGATCCTATTTATACTAAAACGCTCATTAGCAAACTCATGACCATGGAGCCAATTAAAAAGAAAATAATACCTAGTAAAAAACTTTGGGAAATAGCACAATGCCATGCTAGTACTGCAGGACCTGTTTCACACATGGGACATGATAGAGTGAGCAACAAATGTAAAATGGAATTGAATGCGGAGTGTATTCATTATGGCGGAGGCAATGCAGCCTATAAAGTTCAGCGTCTATTAATTGACAAAGGTGTTCCCAGTTTAGGCCACAGAAAAAGTATGTTGAATAGGAACTATAAATTTATAGGTGTCAGTATTATGCCATTTGGCAAAGCTCCTCAATCAAGCATTTCGGTTATTGATTTTAGTAATTAGAGCTATTCCTTTGTAAACTTTACAACAGATGAAAATTTATTATCCATATTATAGCAACGTACAACGTATTGCCCTTCTGTAAAATTTGAGATCTCCGTTTTTATAAGATTTGAATCTTGAGAGAGTAGTTGAGATTCAGAGATTAATTTACGACCTGTTATATCCATAATATCTACAATCACTTGAATATCATTTTCGTTAATTGGATAAAGAATTTGTAAGCTATTTTGAGCAGGATTAGGATTATAAAATAAAAAAAACGACCATGCCAGGCATGGTCGCTAATAATTTGATTCCAAACGAATTATAAAGTTCGTTTAATTTCTATTTCTTCAAAGGCTTCTACAACGTCACCTTTCTTAATATCATTAAATCCTTTAACGCTAATACCACACTCTTGTCCATTGACAACTTCTTTCACCTCATCCTTATAACGTTTTAACGCTCCAAGCTCTCCGCTATAAAGTACAATACCTTCACGCACTAGATTAATTTTATGCTCGCGTTTAATTTTACCATCTGTAACGGTACAACCAGCAACTTTACCAGTACCTGTAATATTAAATACTTCCAATACTTCTAGCTGAGCAGTAACCTTACGTTCAACTTTTGGTTCAAGCATTCCTTCCATGGCGCTCTTAATTTCATCAATCGCATCATAGATTACTGAATAGTTTCTTATTTCAATATTTTCGTCCATTGCTAGCTTAGCAGCTTGCGATGAAGGTCTTACTTGGAAACCACAAATTATAGCATCCGAAGCAGAAGCTAATAATACATCACGCTCGGTAATTTGACCAACCGCTTTAAAGATTACATTCACCATGATTTCTTCAGTAGAAAGTTTTTCTAATGAATCACTTAATGCCTCAACAGAACCATCTACGTCACCTTTGATAATTAAGTTTAACTGCTTAAAGTTACCTAGCGCTAATCGACGACCAATCTCATCAAGGGTAATATGCTTTTTGGTACGCATACCTTGCTCACGCATAATTTTCTCACGATCCGTTGCTTTGGCTTTCGCCTCGTTTTCATCTTCGTAAGCTTTAAACTTATCACCCGATTGTGGTGCTCCATTAAAACCTAATATTTGTACAGGTGTAGACGGACCAGCAACTTCTACATTGTTACCACGCTCATCTGTCATCGCTTTGATCCTACCATAATGAGAACCTGCCAATAACATATCACCGATACGCACTGTCCCATTTTGTACTAATATGGTAGAAACATATCCTCTTCCTTTATCTAAAGAAGCCTCTACTATTGTACCATAACCTAAACGATCAGGGTTTGCTTTTAATTCTAATAGGTCAGCTTCCAGAGCAATTTTTTCTAATAACTCAGGAATATTCAATCCTGTTTTAGCAGAAATTTCTTGGCTTTGGTATTTACCACCCCAGTCTTCCACCAAGATATTCATACCAGAAAGTTGCTCTTTAATCTTATCTGCATTTGCGCCTTCTCTATCAATTTTATTGATAGCAAATATCATAGGAACTTCAGCAGCTTGCGCATGCGATATTGCCTCTTTTGTTTGTGGCATTACTGCGTCGTCTGCTGCAATTACAATTACTGCAACATCCGTTACTTTAGCACCACGTGCACGCATCGCCGTAAAGGCTTCGTGTCCTGGTGTATCTAAGAAAGTAATTTCTTTACCACTATCTGTTTTTACTTTATAAGCTCCAATGTGCTGTGTGATACCACCGGCCTCACCATCAACCACTTTAGCTTTACGTATATGATCAAGTAATGAAGTTTTACCATGATCTACGTGACCCATTATGGTTACAATAGGTGATCTTGGTTTTAAATCTTCTTCTGCGTCATCTTCAATAACTTCTTCAGCTGTTTTATCTTCTAACTCGATAAACTGCACTTCAAATTCAAACTCCTCTGCTACGATTTCAATCAACTCAGCATCTAAACGCTGATTGATAGATACCATACGCCCCAAACTCATACATGAGCTTATTACATCTGTAGGTCCTACATCCATTAAGCTAGCTAGCTCAGATACTGATAGGAACTCAGTTATTCTTAATACTTTTTCTCCAACATCGGTACTCGCTAATTGCTCTTGGAAGTCTTTACGTTCAGCTTTATCACGCTTACGATCTTTACGCATGCTTTTAGAAGGTCCTCTTCTTGAATTCCCTTGCACACGATTCATCGTTTGCTTTAAACGTTGCTGAATCTGTTTCAAATCAACCGTCTGAGAATCATTTTTACCTTTTGGTTGCCATGGCTTATTGGGTCGATTACCTGAGGCTCCTCCTGTTTTTGCGCCACCCTTGGTAGGTATGCGCTTGCGTTTTTTACGCGTACGAGGAACTTCTTCTTTAAGTTCAATTTTCTTCAGGATTTTTGGACCCTCTAACTTCTTCGCCTTGATATTTTCAATCTTAGCTTCAGGCTCATCAGGTTTATCGCTTGTTTTATTTACGATTTTCTTAGGCTTAGGCGTTTCCTCAACTACTTCTTCAACTTTTGTTTCAGTAACTGGTGGTTTATCTAAATCTATTTTATCCTTAACCTTAAGTTTTACAGCTTCGTCGTTCTTTAAAGAAACTTTTTCTGCTGCCTTTTTCTTGATAACAACCTTCTTCTCAACCTTTGGTTTTTCAACCTTTGGCTTTTCTTCTACCACCTCTTTTTTAGGCTTATCAATATCTATTTTATCCTTAACCTTGAGCTTAACGGCCTCTTCTTTCTTTAAAGAAACTTCCTCTTTTTTTACAGGAGCTTTCTTGTCTGGCTTTTCTACACTCTTTACTTGAAGACTGATTTTTTCACTCTTCTTTTTGGCAGCTTTATCTTGAGCATACTCAAGCATAAGCTCCTCATACATTTCTGGTGTCAGAACTGTGTTGGGCCTATTCTCTACCTCAAACTTTTTGTCCAAAAGGAATTGTACAAGGGTATCCTTACCAATGTTGAATTCCTTGGCGGCCTTCATTAATCTTATGCCTTTGCTTGTTGCCATATTTGCTTTTTCGAATATACTCTTTTTTTTATCCTTGTTCGAACTCAGATTTTAAAATTTGTTTTACGTCTTTAATCGTCTCTTCTTCCAAGTCACTACGTTTCACTAGGTCTGTATCATCTAATTCTAATACACTTTTAGCTGTATCGCATCCAATTTTCACTAATTCATCTATAATCCATTTCTCTATTTCATCAGTAAACTCAGTTAATGGTACATCGTACTCATCTTCTGTATCTACATCATCTCTAAATACTTCTATTTTATAACCCGTAAGTTCTTGCGCTAGTTTAATATTTACTCCTCTACGACCAATTGCCAGTGATACTTGATCTGCTTTCATTAAAACTTCCACGTACTTGTCTTCTTCATCTATTTCCATTGAAGAAATTTTAGCTGGAGTTAAAGATCTAGTAATTAATAATTGAAGGTTATTTGTAAAGTTGATAATATCAATATTCTCATTACGTAGCTCACGTACAATACCGTGAATACGACTCCCTTTCATACCTACACACGCACCTACTGGATCAATACGATCGTCATAACTTTCTACAGCTACTTTGGCACGCTCACCTGGTACACGAACAATTTTTTTGATTGAAATTAAACCATCAAATATCTCAGGTACCTCAATCTCTAATAATTTAGCTAAGAAAGAAGGATCTGTTCTTGAAAGAATAATTACCGGCGTATTCCCTTTCATTTCTACGGCTTTTACAACGGCACGCGTTGTTTCACCTTTTTTGAAATAATCAGAAGGAATTTGCTCATACTTAGGAAGGATTAGTTCATTACCATCGTCATCCAAAAGCATAATCTCACGCTTCCATATTTGATATACCTCACCACTAATAATTTGACCTACACGCTCCTTATACTTTTCCATAAGGATGTTTTTCTTAAGATCATTGATACGAGAAGCTAATGTTTGCTTGGCTGCCAAAACGGCTCTTCTTCCAAAATCAACCATTTTAATCTCCTTATATACCTCATCTCCTATCTCATAGGTATCATCTATTTCAAGTGCTTCAGATAATTTGATTTGTGTTACAATATCTTCCAACTCTTTATCCGCCACAACCTCTTTTCTATGAAAAATTTCCAAATCTCCTGTTTGGTCATTTACAATTACATCAAAGGGCTCATCAGTTTCGTATTTTTTACGAAGAATTGTCTTAAACACATCCTCTAACACTTTGATTAGTGTAGGTCTGTCTATGCTTTCAGCTTCTTTAAATTCTGCGAACGAGTCAATTAAATTAATACTTGCCATAATAAATTATTTAAATTCTACTTGAACAGTAGCTTTTGAAATGTTGTTTATATTCATGTTTTTCATTTTTGTAGGTAGTTTATCTGAGGGTAAGCCTCTTGAATTTTTACCTTTTACTTCTAGTACGAGTTCTTCTTCTTTTATTTCTTTTAATCTTCCTGTTAGGGTTTCATCTTCATTGGTTACTATTTCTAGTAATCTTCCAATGTTCTTTTTATACTGACGTGGCATTTTCAGTGGCTCCGAAGTGCCTGGGCTAGATATTTCCAAGGAATAATTCCCATCAGGAAATAAACCTGACTCATCAATCTGATTGCGCAGCGCTCGATTAATTTTTGTGCTTTTATCTAAAGAAAAGCCAGTATCACTATCTATAAAGAACTTATAATTAGCATCCATGCCCATCTTAGAAGAAATAATAAAACAATCTGTTTCAATTAAAATCTCCTGTAACCAAGCTTCTATCTTTTCTTCTCTGCTCACTACTAATATACTATTTCAGTTTGGGCTAATAGAAAAGGGAACTATTTAGTTCCCTTTTCCTCTTGCTCATCTTGAAAAGCAAATATAGTGTAAATATTTTATTTAACAACAAATGGCGCGCCACTTGGGTTAAAGAATTTTCGCAAGGAATCCTTGATAACCGTTGTATCGTTAGTAGGATGAGCTGCGGTGATCACAACATAATGTCTATCACCTTTTTGCATCACGCTTGCCTTATTGCCATAAGTAGATAATTTCTCAGCTTTTACAGTAGCAGAAACCTTATTGTCATAGGATAATACAGCAATATTATACTCTCCGGCACCTGCACGGGCAACTGTTGTACTTGTTGACGTTTCACCATTATCTTCTGTCCCTTCTGTAACTTCTAGGGCTTCATTACCATTAAAGGTTGTATCATCTGATTCACCTGTTTCGTATTCTTCGATATTAGCTACACCATCCTGCGCAGTATCTGCTGCTCTTCTATCTTTGAAATAGTTGTAAGCAAAATATGCAGCGGCCGCTAATCCTATTAATAATAGTAAGGCAAGCAAATATTTGATAAGCGTTCCTGTTTTAGGACGTCCCATACCTTTTTCGCTATGCGTATAGTTTAAATCTTTAAAGCTTTTAGCATCTGCAAGCGTCTCTTCATCTTCTGCGCTACGCTCCTGGTATATTTTAATAGGTTCTTGTTCTAGGTTTAATGTATCGTCTTGATAGAACTGAATATTGTCATTTTTATAAGTAAAATATCCAACGCCATCCAAATCGTAACGTCCTCTTTTACGTAGCTCATGCTTTACATCTTGGCTAAATGTTTTAATATCATTTGAGGCTTTTGATATACTTACATTCTCATGATTAGCAATAAATGTAGCAAAACCATCATCAATTACACCTATGGGTTTAAAAGATATTTCATAATCTGGTGGGTAAACGTCACCTTCTTCAGGTCTTACGATTGCTGCATTACGTACTAAAGTCAGCGTTCCTAAGCCGCTAATTGCGCAATACTTATTTTTAAGTAAAAAGCTAGATAGGTAATTTTCTATTTGTATCATTTGAGGCGATAAAAGTAAGGTGTTTTAATTTAATTGACTCCATCGATTTTGGTAATATTCATTTTGCGCTTAATTGACTTGTTAAATGAATACACAAATCCACCTAGAGCATTCAAACCATAGTTAGGATATTGATTCCAACGGTTGTACTTATTATTTAATAAATTATTGAGCTCAACAAATACATTCCAGTTTTTACCCAATTGATAATCAGCTCGAATGTTTACATCAAACGCACCACCTAAGGTAGGCGCACTGCCTACTTCTGGTAAAGGATTCGTGCCTGATCGCACAAACAAATCACCACGTAACGCTAATCGCTGTAGCAAAGTATATTTAGCAAAGGCATTTAATTGAAACGGTATATAATGATAACTTGTTGCATAGGTTATAGTGCTTAGCAAAGGCTCATACCTAAGTTGCAATCCTGCATTTGTTTTATAATTTAATTGATACTCAACATTTGCCTGTAAGGACAAAATTGTTGCATTCTCTTCATACCAAACATCAAAATTTCTATTTTCCACGGTATCATTTATAAACAACGGAAGGTTTTTTACCTTACCGGCTCCAGCTTTCAATGAGTAATTAAAATTATTATAAATTGCTCCGGTTAGTTGACCATAGTATAAGGTTCTTTTTGTTTGCTGTAAGTCTGCCATTTGTATAAATGGATTTACTTGCGATAGCTGTTTGTACGAGTTTGCAATTACTTCACTCTCAACCCCTAATCCAACTTTTGCGTTTAATAAAGAAGAGTACGTACTTACAGAAGCATTAGGCAGCAAATGAAATTTCTTACCCAATACAGGAAACAAGCCTACTTTAATATCAAGGTCATCTACTTGTTTTTCAATACTAGGTTTCAAAACTAAAAAAGAAGAACCTGTGCTTGTATTAGGAGGTTTTGGAGATCCACCAACTAAACCATTTACTTGAGCTTGAACGCCCAAATTTACTTTTGTAGATTCGTTTATTAGTTTACTCATAGGCACATCTGCTATGAATGACAATTCAGATCCCTTCCAGTAGCCTCCGTCACTATTAATATTATATAATCCAATACCGGCTTTAGCATTTACATCAATACCCTTAACAATCTCTACCAAAGGATTGATTTTACTAAGTACATTAAAATCTAAGAATCTATTTCTTGTACCAAGGCTTGCGTAGCTTGGCAATCCATATGGGCGATATACATTACGCTCAGCGGTAAAGGCAGAGTTTAAATCAAAACGGGCCGTACGATTATGACTCGTTAGTCTCAATTGATTTTGTGATGCCTGTTGCAAAAACTGAGAAGATTTTGAGGCCCTATGAGTCAAAGACAAATACATTTCTTGATTTAAATTTTGACTTAAGTCATAACCCAACTCAGCATTGGTAGTTCTAAAATTACCAACACCTAGCTTTATAAAATTCTTATTGGACACGCCCGTCTTACTAGTATTATTATATGCTACTGGTGTAAGTGGCATTGGCTTATAATCAAAAGTAACTTTCTGACTTGGCAATTGATATATAAATACATAAGGATTAGCCTCTACAAAAGGCACATGGCTTGGCACGTAATTGGGCTTTACACTATCCATTTCGCTTAGCGCCATTGCCGCCGAAATTCTTTCAGTGGTATCTAAGTAATTTACATAGGCAATGGCTAATTTTTCTTTTTCATTTTCATGCATATGAATGTATGCATTGGTTAAAAAAGCATTGCGCATAAGTGCAGGACTATTCCCTCCACCCGGCTTATCTATAAAGCGGTAACTCGCTGCTAGCGCATTACCATATTGCCCTAAACGATAATAACATTCTGCTTTCCAAAATTCTGATAAGCCCACTAAATTTTCATTTACAGGATACTTTTTTGATTCGGTAAAAAATGGAATTGCTAAATCAGTATTGCCGTTTTTTAGTAATTGAATACCACGGGCATAATTTACTTTTTGATAAACGCTTTGAAAAATTGGAGATAAATTTCCGAGCTTACGTAATGAAGTACTTGCCTTATCAAAATTCTTAGATTTAATCTGTAACAGGGCTAACATCTCAACCGCATCGCTATAGTATTTTGAATTTGGATACTTTGAAACAAACTGATCAAGCTGTTTTTCGGTGCTGCTTTCACCATCTAAGTCATAACTAAGCTTAGCTGCGTTAAATTGTACATCCTCTTCTAACTTGCCCAATTTATTCGTTGCCAAAGCTTGCTTAAAGATTGCGAGTGCCCCTTCCTTATCTCCATTCTTAAGATAGCTCAATCCCAAATAGTATAATGACTGAGCAAATATGTCCGTACCATTATTTTTCACTTGTTTAAAATGAGCAATTGCTTCTTCTAAATCGCCAGATTGATATTTGATATAGCCTAATCTAAAATAATCTTCGTTACGTACATCTTTACCCTCATTACTATTTTGTAATAAATACTTTTCAGCTTTGGTATAATCACCACGCTCATAATATATCTGCCCAGCCAATTGACTCATTGCAGCTTTGTGTGTTGTATTCGGTTGCTTTATGTAGGCAAGTGCTTTACGTAAGGCTTTATCTTTATCTCCTTTAAAGTAATTTATTTCTGCTATGTAAAAAGGAACAATCCCTTTGTATTGCTCCTGTGATTTTACAGCAGTAAAACTTTTTAGTGCTGCATCATAATCGCCGCGGAAATATGAAAGCACGCCATGGTAATAATTTCCTGGGCTAAAGTATTGACCTTCTACATCTTTAATAGACGCAAACAAGGGATTTACTTTATCTAATTGATTATTTAATAAATAGCAATATGCCAGCTCAAAATTGCGCTGCGTAATTTCATTATTACTTAAGTAGTTGATACTTGCTTTTTCATAAAACGGAATTGCCTGCACGAAACTTTGCTGAGCAAATAACGATTTAGCCATTCTAAAATATCCATACTGCTGCAAGGAAGCAAAAGGAGTTTCGGCAAGGAATAGACCAAGATCTGCCATGGCTCCATCCTGTTTTAAGCCTACTTCAGATAGTAACTTATAAAAGTTAGCTGTAGCTATATAAAGCGCATCTTCCGCACCTTGAGGCGTGCGCTCAGTTTTTACAACATCTTTAAGCAAGTATTGCTGAACCAAATCTTTTGAGCGTTGGTAATGGCCATATTCATAGTGCTCTATAGCTTGTTTCAACGCACGATGAGGCTCGGTAAATTTAAGCGAAAATTGAGCATCAACATTTGAGAAAATGAAAAGCGCAACTAAGGTGAGGCAAAGTTTTTGTGTTAAGTTCATAATATAATAGGGTGTCGTTTTATTTGTCTCTTTTAAAAAGACCAGTTGAGTCCCACACTTGGGAACAAAGGCAATTGATACTCTTTATCATTGGTAATACGATTGATATAGAAAATATTTTGTTGGTTATATGCATTCGTCATACTTGCATTAAATTCAATTAATGATTTGTTTTTTAGCACAAACTTCTTTGTGGCTGAAATGTCTAAACGGTGATAAGGTGATAATCTTCCACCATTAATATCATCGGCGTATAAAATACCAAGATTACCATTTTGCGTAAGATAATTTGTACTTAAACCTTGATTAAAATTAATCTGTTCAAAAAAGGATTGCGTCTGTGTAAAAGGAAAAGCAGATCCATAATTAAATCGAGCCGAGAATGTCCAATCATACTTTTTACCTGCCGTATATGACAATAATAAATTTACATTGTGTCTTCTATCAAAAGGAGTAGGATAACGTTGCTCTCCATCAAAACGATCAACATAACCATAGCCATAAACTCCCCAGAAGTAAATACGATCTTTAGAATATTTTGCAGTAAAATCTACACCATACGCTTTACCGGTTTCAATAAGAAAGTCAGAATCTCCCGGATTTAATTTATAACGATTGATAGAAATTAATTGCGTAAAGTTTTTAAACCAAGGCTCCAACGTAAACTCAAAGTTGCCTTTATCTACCTCAATACCTCCGATAATGTGATAAGCTTTTTGAATATTGTTTTTTACATTTTTGCCTTGTTTATCTGCAATTTCAAATGAAGGTGCGGTTAAAAATCCAGTAAAAAAGTTTACAATATCTCTATCTGATTTTGAAGAAATTAAGTTCTGAGAATACATCCCGGCTGAGCCTTTCAAACGTACTTTATCTGACAAGTTGTATTTAAAAGCAGCACGTGGCTCCAAACGCGCAGTAGATACTGAAGCGTAATACTGCAAACGAACCCCGGGTTCAATAATTAATTTATCTCCAAAGTTCTTTTTACCCTTTACATACACACCTAGCTGTGTTGTATTTTGCGTTTGATCTAAAGGGATACCCAAAAAATTGAAGTAGTTATAAACTGTTTTAAAACCATTCATTTCCACACCATATTTTAGCTCATTGTGATTTTGAAAATAAGTAGTTACAGCAATATTGGCATCAAAACCATTAATGCTACTACTACGTAATCTATCATCAGCTTCGGTTAAATTAATTTTATAATCACTAAAATACATTCCACCTGAAATAAGCGAACTGGCACCACTAGGTGAGATTACAAAGTTTGTTCCTACACCATAGTTCTTCCAATTTAAATCAGACGTCCCTTGGAAATTTACTTTATCATCAAAGTTGAAACCAAAGAAACTAAACTTCCCTCCCGAAGCCGAGTTCAAATTAACTTTACCATACATATCCGTAAAATTGTAAGGCAACTTTGATTCATAAGGCTCTCCTAATCCACCGTATAATGCTGAAGAACTTTGCCTTAAATAAGAGTGCTTTAAGGATGCCATAAAAGTTACGGAACCACCACCTTCAACTTTAGGTTTGCTTAAAGGACCCTCAATATATGCTTTCGCAAGTATTGGATTTACCCCAAGCTTACCTTTCATTTTATTTTTATTACCATCCTTGGTGGTAATGTTTACAATGGCCGATGTACGATCACCATACTCAACTCCAAAACCACCACTCATAACCTCAGCATTACGAATCGCCTCTGTTTCAAATACTGAGTATAAACCAATGGAGTGAAACGGATTATAAATAGTCATTCCATCCAATAAAATTTTATTTTGAATAGGCGATCCTCCACGTATATAAAGCTGACCACCCTGGTCACCGGTACTTACTACACCAGGCATTACGCTTAAATATTGTGCAATATCTGGCTCACCACCAATACTTGGAAGCAATTTAAGCTCCTTAGGTGTAATTTTCGTTACACCCACTCTTGTATCAAATTTCTTCTCCGCTTTTTTTGTAGTAATAACTACTCGCTTAAACGTGCGTGTTTTTTTCTTTAAA
This sequence comes from uncultured Chitinophagaceae bacterium, assembly GCA_937981995.1. Classification (GTDB taxonomy): domain Bacteria; phylum Bacteroidota; class Bacteroidia; order Chitinophagales; family Chitinophagaceae; genus JAGNRR01. The sequence goes on along the minus strand of CALJNC010000026.1, from coordinate 63,931 downwards.
AATATCTTAGTACTAGCAGTATAATCAGCTTTAATCTCTACCGTTTTATAAGCCGTTTCATAACCTACTGAGCTAACTCTCAGTTTAATAGTTCCCACCGGAATTTTAGGGATATTAAAGAAACCTGAATTATTAGATTTATTACCAACCGATGTTCCTTCGATAGCTACTGTAGCAAATGGCAAAGGTTCCTCAGAGCCTTTCTCATATACAAAACCCTTTACGGCACCCTTCTGAGCATATATAACGCTTGAAAACAGCAGTACGACAGCCAAAAACAGCAACTTCTTCATAATAAAATATTAGGTCGTAAAGATAGGGCAAACATCTTTGAATTACTTTTGGGGTTTATAACATTTTATCCATGAAACCCGCAATTCCGCAAGGCACTAGAGATTTTGACGCAGCTACGATTTACAAGCGTGAGTATATTCTTGATATTATCAAAGAACAGTTTGTCCTACATGGGTTTGAGCCACTTGAAACCCCGGCTTTTGAAAAGCTAGAGACCCTTATGGGTAAATATGGAGATGAAGGCGATAAGCTAATTTTTAAAATCTTAAATAATGGTCTGGACAAAAAAGATAATCCAGATGCGGTACGACAGAATTTTGAAAACGTACTATCTGGCAAAAACGATTCAAAAATTACACAGCGCGCGCTAAAGTATGATTTGACCATTCCTTTTGCAAGATATGTAGCTATGAACTATGGCAAATTAGCTATGCCTTTAAAACGATTTCAAATACAAAATGTTTGGCGCGCTGATAGACCTCAAAAAGGACGATATAGAGAATTTACGCAATGCGATGCGGATATTGTAGGAAGTGGCTCATTACTAAATGAAATTGAACTCTCTAATATTTATAAAAATGTTTTTGAGAAACTAAACATTCCTGTAGAAATTTGTATCAACAATCGTAAAGTTCTTACAGCTCTTTCACAATTATGCGGTCCTGAAAATTCAATGACTACCTTGGCAATTGCCATAGATAAATTGGATAAGATTGGATTAGAAAAAGTATTAGATGAATTAAGAAAAAGAGAATTGACTGAAGACGCAATTGAAATTGTAAAAAAATATTTAGCTACACAAGAACTTTCAACCAATGAAGAAAAGCTTGAAAATATTGCTACTCTTTTAGGCGAAAATGAAAATGGCAAAGAAGGTATTGAAGAATTAAAAACAGTACTTGCTACTTGCCCTTATTTAAACATTGACTTTACCCTTGCCCGCGGATTAGACTATTATACAGGAAGTATTTTTGAAGTAAAACCTACCGATGTAAAAATAGGAAGCATAGGCGGTGGCGGCCGGTATGACGACCTTACAAGCCTTTTTGGATTAAAAGAAAGCGTAGCAGGTGTAGGTGTTTCTTTTGGAGTAGATCGTATTTATGATGTACTTGAAGAAAGTAAGCTATTCCCTGAAAAAATATCCAATAGAAAAACTGTACTCCTTATTAATTTTGGAACTGAATACGTAGCAGGCTTATCTAAAATCTCTGGAGTACTTAGAGGTAAAAATATAAGTTGTACGCTTTTTCCTGATGCAAAAAAAATTGATAAGCAATTCAAATACGCCAATAGAAAAAACTTTGACTACGTATTGCTTTATGGCGAAGACGAACAAGAAAAAAACACAGTACAACTAAAAAACCTTACCAGTGGTGAGCAATCTAATTGTTCCGTAGACGAAGCAATTGAAATCATACAAAAATCTTAATGAAGAAAATCCTACAAGCGATTTACTCGGTTTATATAATGCTAATATTTTTAGTTATGCTTTTGCCGTCTTTTCCATTTTGGATTATCATTTATTTTTTGCCGCTAAAAACCCGTGATAAAATAGTTCATTACCTCCTTAAGTTTTACTCCAACTTTTGGTGCTACATGACAGGAATTATCCCAAGAAAATACCATCGTAGTAAAACTGATTTTAGCAAATCCTACATCATTGCGGCAAATCATCAAACCTACTTTGACCCTGTACAAATGTATACCGCCTTGCCTATTTACTTTAAAGGCGTAGGCAAGATAGAGGTTAACAAAGCCCCATTATTTGGGCTTTTGTACCGCATGGCAGTGATTGTAGTAGATAGAGGTTCAGCTCGAAAAAGTGCCACCACCTTTCGTAATATGGTTCGTTACCTGCGCGATAATTGGTCAGTTGTAATTTATCCTGAGGCTACCTTCCCTAATCAGATTCAGGATAAAATGCTTGCTTTTAAAAAGGGCGCTTTTGCATTGGCACAAAAAGAACAAAAAGACATTTTGCCTATGTTATTTATTGATGCTTCTAAGCGAATGCATCCTTCTAGTTTCTTTCGTTTTATGCCGGGTTATTTAACCACTGTATTTTTACCTCCTATAGAAAGTAGTAAATTTGATGAAGAAATAAAATTTAGAAAATTTACACAGGAGTATATGCAAGCTTGCCTTGACTACTGCAAAGCGCATAATTGCGTAGGGGCTTGGGAGTTTGCTAAAGAGTATTTGAATAAGAAATGAAATTACTAAAAAAAACATGGGTTCGAATTTTAATAAGCCTTCTTGCCAGTGGGGCAATAAGCGAAGTCATGAGAATTTTATATGGAATAGAAGAACTTCCTTCTTTACTTTTCTTTTTACTAACGTTAGTTATTTTTCTTATCCTATCTGGAGTAGTTTTAGCAGATAAGTATCGGCATTATTATTTCCCTATAAAAAATGACCCTGAGAAACTTGAGGACAATGAGTTACTGTCTGGTTTTAATAAAGAAAATAATACAAAATAATTCCAATGTACGCAGACATCCTTTTACCCTTGCCGCTTAAAGCAACCTTTACCTATGGTGTGCCCATTGAGTGGCAGGAAAAAGTTAAGGTAGGGCAACGGGTCGAAGTATCTTTTGGAAGAGGTAAAATGTATAGTGGTATTGTAAAAAAAGTACATGATAAAAAACCTGAAGGCTATTCCATAAAGCCAATTAAAAATATCATAGATGAAATTCCAATAGTTACACAAACTCAATTGGAGCTATGGGAATGGATGGCAGATTATTATATGTGCGCGGAAGGTGAAGTAATGAATGCCTCACTTCCTGCTTACTTAAAATTAGAAAGCGAACAAATTATTACCCTTAATCCTGAAGCTGATATAGACGAAAGTGAATTAAGCGATGAGGAATTTATATTGGTTGAAGCTTTAAGAAGCAAAATGAATAAATAAAATAATTGATTTATCCGTTTCAAAAAAATCCATTCAAAAACACGATTACCCCTAACGAAAAGAGTCAGCGATCATTTCGAAATGACAAACTACTGACAAATCGCAATTCGCTAATTGGTTATTCGTCATTGAAAACCCGTAACTTTATAGCAGTGAAAACAAGCTTACTTCTTACGCTTACCATACTTATTTTGTGCAATTCCATTTCTGCACAGGATAATATTATGTTTAGCAATAAAATTTTCCCTAATTCGTTTACTCGCCAATCTGAGATGCTTAAACAAATCATCCCTGAAATAAATAACCCAAATATTACAGTAAGGCTAAGGCATTTTAATAAAAGTAATTTTTCTAAGCACTACACCTATGATGTACTTTATGACCAACTTCCGGTTTTCACTAATTTTATTAAAGTAAGTACCAATACCAAAAACAATATACTATCTATAGCCAAGGGCTTGGGAAACTATACTACCTTAAGCATAGCTTCTTTAACCAAAGAACGCAACTTTTGGAATCATCAAAAACTAATAAAAGATATTTGGCCAGCAGGTAAAATTGTAAAAAATAAGTACTTGGCTATATATCAAGTAGGCAGTACATCAAAGGTGGTACAAGTACAAGAGGCATGGAGTAAAACCTATGACAATACTAAATTAATTGACCCAGCAGGAAACCTTCTTGCTGAGTGGAATCACCAACGCCGATTTGGGATTGATACGTTTATTAATGCCAATGTTTTTGATCCAGACCCACTTACCGTCTTATCCAAAATATACGGAACTCCTTACGTTGACTCTAATGATCAGGATTTAAGCTGGATGAGTGCGGCTTATATACCGGTAAATATTCCTGCGGTCTATGACACCTTTGTAAACAAATTTTTTATTGAAAGTCAGTACGTAAAAATTGAAGACTTTGAAGCTCCCAATACCACTCCTTCAAATTCGATTACTAATGATTTTTACTTTAATAGATCAGAAAATGGTTTTGAGGAATGTATGGTAGCCTATCATATAAATCTTTTTCATAATCACTTAACTACTTTAGGTTATGACGCCCTTATGGATTTGCAATTGGAAGCTGATGCCCACGGACAATTTGGAGCAGACAATTCAGTATTTAATAGAAATGGTGGAGCGCCTACTATCGTATTTGGTGATGGCGGAATTGATGATGCCGAAGATGCTGATGTAATTATACATGAGTACAGCCACGGGGTAAGCTGGAGCGCTAATGCAAATACTTTTTTTGGAACCGAACGCCCAGCCTTAGATGAAGGCATAGCAGATTATTTTGCTACTTCCTACTCAAGAAGTTTATCGCCTTTTAACTGGCAAAAAGTATTTAACTGGGATGGGAACAATGGACCCTGGCAAGGAAGAACCGCAACCACCAGCGCGAATTACTCAAGCCCTTTTTCGGGTAACTTGTACGCCTTGGGCGAAGTATGGAATGCCGCCATGCAAAAAATATATACTGACTTAGGACGAACTGTAACTGATGAATTAATGTTGGAAACCTTATTTTATCTTACGGATAGTTCTACCCTGCCCGATGCTGCTCGTTTTATGATACTGGCAGATGATGTAATAAATGGTGGTGCTAATTATGTAACCCTTTGCCATAACTTTAGTAGTAAAAGTATTTTAGCATGGAACTGCTTCCCGCTGAACACATCAAATATCAAAGCTGCGCAAAATCAAGTACGAGTAATCAATTCAAGTGATTTTAATATGGGTATAGGCAATGTAACTTTTAAGCTAACTAGCAAAACTAGCGGCTCGCTCCATTTATATGATATAAAAGGTAGACTGCTTAAGAAACAACAATTTAAGAACGACTCCATAGAATTATCGCCTTATAACTACTCAAGCGGTATTTACCTGGCTAAGATTATTACTCCTAGCGGCACTCAAACAGTAAAACTGAGCCGAAACTAGTATTTGCAGGCGTTATAGCCTTCAACCTTCCAAAAGCTTCAGTACCCGCTCGTCCATATTTTTTCATAAAATCACAAGCTTTCTAAAGACTCCAATCTTTTCTAAACTAACTAAAGCTTACCTTTGTGCAACTTTTCGTAAAATTATGGACAAAAATTCCGCAATAGGTTTTGGACTATTAATGGTACTACTAGTAATTTGGATTGTTTTTAATAAACAAGATGAATCTAAGAAACCCAAAGATCCAACTCAAAATACAGAGCTTGTAAAAGATAGTTTACAACAAACAAGTAGTGACTCATTGGCTACCCTGCAAAGTCCTGCACCAGATTCAACTACTGCCACAACCACTGAGGTAATTGCAGCCAAGGAATCTATCCTTGAAAATGAAAATCTTAAAATAACATTTACAAACCAAGGTGCCTATCCAACCAAAGTTGAACTTAAAAGTTTTAAAACGTATAAAAGCTACGAGAACAAAACAGATAAAAGTTTAGTTCTTTTTGATGGAGCCAAAAACTTTTTTGATTTTGAGTATCAAAAGAATGGACTAACTCAGAACACAAAACAGAAGGGATTTAGTGGTACAGTTGATGCAAGCGGCCAATCTATTTCTTATACAAATACGGATGGTTTTGGTATATCATACACACTACCTAAAGAAGGCTATATGATGGATGTAAGTGTTACGACTGGTGGCATTGACAAAAGTAAGGACATGACCTTATTTTGGAACGGGCAAAGCTTACATACCGAGCGTTCAAAATATACTGAGGCACTCTACACACAAGTATGTTATGATTTGGTAGGTGATGGCTACGATTATTACTCAATAACCGATAAAAAAACAGAGAACTTTGAAAACCTCGGGATTAAATGGTTGAGTTTTAAACAGCATTTTTTTAATACGACTATTGTACCACAAGGCGATGCATTTAATTCGGGTGAAGTAAGTTCCTTTCCTTCTGAAAAAGAAGACACGACTACTATTTCAAACTTTAGCGCTAAACTAAGCTTGAAACCAAAAGATCAATTAGACTTTAAAATTTTTACAGGGCCAAATGATTATAAGTTGCTTAAAAGCTACGACAATAATATGCAGGAAATTGTGCCTTTGAGTTACGGGATTTTTGGTTTTATTAAATACATCAATAAAGGTTTAATCCTTCCATTGTTTAATTGGCTTTCTTCTATATTTTCTAATATGGGTGTGGTAATAATTATTCTTACATTTATTATCCGTTTATTAATGTCTCCTTTTACGTATAAAAGTTACGTATCAAGTGCTAAAATGAAGGCCTTAAAGCCTGAGATAGATGAATTAAAGGAGAAACATGGGGACGACAAACAAGCTTTTGGTGTGGATCAAATGAAGCTTTGGAAATCAGCGGGCGTAAGCCCTCTGGGAGGTTGCTTACCAGCTTTATTGCAAATGCCTATATTCTTTGCTTTATTCTCCTTCTTCCCGCATGCGATAGAATTACGACAAAAGAGTTTTGCTTGGGCTACAGATTTATCATCTTATGATTCAATTTTAAAACTGCCTTTTAATATCCCAATGTATGGCGACCATATTAGTTTATTCACCATACTATTTGCTATTACAAGTATCCTTTTAGCCTTATATAGCATGAGCAATGCTACTATGGATCAAAGCAATCCTGTAATGAAGTATATGCCGTTTATTATGCCTATTATGTTCTTGGGTATCTTTAATAAGTTTGCAGCTGCACTTACACTATATTACTTTGTATCTAACTTGATTACATTAGGCCTACAAGTAATTATAAGAAAGTTTATTATAGACCCAGATAAAATTAGAGCTAAGATTCTTGCTAAAAAGAATGAACCGCAAAAAGAAAATAAGTTCATGAAAAAAATGCAAGAGTTGCAAGAAAAACAAACGCAACAAACTCAATCGAGAAGTCAGCGCAGAAAATAAACGCGGTAATTGTAAAAACTTAAAAGCTACTTCAATAGAAGTAGTTTTTTTTATTGCTTTAAAAACTTACTATAAAAAATATCTCCTTTGGCCGATTGCAAAGACAAGAAGTATACCCCGCCATTTAGCTGAGATATATCTAAAGTAAAAGCACTTTCAATACGTTGATCGTATTTTGCTACCACCTTTGATTGCAAATTAAAAACTTTAACCGTATACCGTGCTGCAGTTATTTTATCTGAATTGATATGTAGCGTATGCACAGCAGGATTAGGATAAACCTGTATCAATGATTTTGAAAAATCTCTTACTGCCGTAACCCATTTAGTACAACTAAATTGCGTACCAAAATTACGAGTCATATTATACTCCTGACAATCTAGTGTGTAAGTGTTATTTGGCAAAACTTGTGAAGGATATAACAAATCTCCACTGGAGCCAATCCCTTCTATCCAAGCCTTAGCCGCACCCGTATTTGCTACAAGAGAATGCACAAAAACATGCTTGCGTTGTACTCCATTTACACTTATATTTTGAATAGAGTCAACCAGTACGGTATCCAAAATATTGGGCTGATTAAAAACTGTATTAATTGTATCACCTACGCTTACATCAAAATCATATAACAGATAATCTTTATTTGCTACTACGCTAAAAAAATATACTTTCTTCCCAGCCGTATCATTACTTAAATAAAAACCTCCCACAGCAGGTATATAGTTTTGCGTCAATTGTTTTTGTACTCTATAATGGATTCTTCCGTCAAATGTGTACTTCAAACTATCCTTGGCGTAATAATTAAAGCTGCCTTGACCAGCGGAGGTGGTTTCAGTTACCTGCCATTTGGTATCACCAAATTCTATGGGAAGGTAGGATTGAGCACTTAGCGTATAACATGCCAAAAAGCTAAAAATGAGTAGTAGATTAAATTTCATAACTCCTAAAATTAATAAGAAGCTGCTAGAATTAAGCCAATAAATAAATATTTTGGTCTCCAATAACTTACTTAACATATAAAATAATTTTGAATATTGGAGGAAATAGAACAAAAATTAAATGCATATTTCCAAAGCTAAGGGTATGACAAATCATACACGAAGCACAAAATTTTAATCTTCTTTAACGCCCTTCCAAATTGACGTTCCTTACTTTTACGACCTCAATATTTTACTATGGAAACAGTATCACCTGACATTAGAGAATTGAATGAACGGATTCAACAAAACAGCGCTTTTATTGATTTACTTCAAATGGAGTTATCGAAATCAATCGTTGGTCAAAAATATATGACAGAGCGACTGCTAATAGGCTTACTCGCCGGCGGTCATGTATTATTAGAAGGGGTACCTGGATTGGCAAAAACCTTAGCTATCCGCTCCTTATCCTCAGCCGTAAACGCTAAATTTTCGCGTATCCAATTTACGCCAGATTTGTTGCCAGCCGACGTAGTAGGTACCATGATATATAATCAACGTGAAAATAACTTTGAGGTAAAACACGGACCCATATTTGCCAACTTTATTTTAGCCGATGAGATTAATCGTGCTCCGGCTAAAGTTCAATCAGCATTGCTAGAGGCTATGCAAGAAAAGCAAGTAACGATTGGTGAAAATACATTTACACTTGATAAACCATTTTTGGTTTTAGCTACGCAAAATCCTATTGAACAAGAAGGAACATATCCATTACCTGAGGCACAGGTAGATCGTTTTATGCTTAAAGTAGTCATTGGATATCCTAATCGTGAGGAAGAGCGTCAAATAATTCGTCAAAATATTCAACCACAAAATCAACAGCCTATTAATGAAGTGGTTTCAAAAGAAGATATCCTTGAAGCAAGAAAGCTAGTGCAAGAGGTTTATATGGATGAAAAAATTGAAAAGTATATTATTGATATTGTTTTTGCAACTCGAAATCCTGAAGAATACAACTTAGCTAAGCTAAAACCATTAATTGCCTATGGCGGATCACCTAGAGCAAGTATCAACCTCGCATTGGCAAGTAAAGCGTATGCGTTTATCAAGCGCAGAGGTTATGTAATACCTGAGGATGTGCGTGCTGTATGTCAAGATGTAATGCGTCACCGTGTAGGCATCACTTACGAAGCTGAAGCTGAAAACATGACGAGCGAAATGATCGTAAATGAAATTTTAAATGCTGTAGAAGTCCCTTAGTCAATTACGCATTGAGCAACACAACTAACATATCAGAACTCCTAAAAAAAGTTAGGCAGATTGAAATAAAAACCAAGGGGCTCTCTAATCATATTTTTAGTGGAGAGTATCACACGGCTTTTAAAGGGCGTGGTATGAGCTTTAGCGAAGTAAGAGGATATCAATATGGCGATGATGTAAGAAGTATAGATTGGAATGTAACGGCTCGATATAACGAACCTCATATCAAAATATTTGAAGAAGAACGAGAGCTTACTCTTATGCTTTTAGTTGATGTAAGTGCTAGTTCTTTATTTGGCACAAGCCAAAAAAAACGAGATACCATAACAGAGCTTTGCGCCACCTTAGCCTTTAGCGCATTAAGTAATAATGACAAAGTAGGCGTACTATTTTTCTCAGATAAGGTGGAGCTTTTTATCCCTCCCAAAAAAGGAAAAGGGCACATACTATATATTATACGACAGTTATTGACAGTGGAAGCCCACAAAGGCGCCAACACCAATATTGAAGAGGCTTTGCGCTATTTAAACAATGTAATCAAAAAGCGAAGTATTGCTTTTATATTAAGTGATTTTATTAGTCCTGATTTTAAACAAAGCCTTCAAATTGCTAAAAAACGCCATGACATTATAGGTGTGCAGGTATATGACCAACGAGATAAAGAACTACCTAATATTGGTTTAGTAAAAGTACAAGATAGTGAAAGTGGTCAAGAAATTTGGTTAGATACATCAATGAACAATTTACGTAAATTTTATAATGAACGTTTCGAAAAAAGAACAGAGGCCATTAAAGATTGTTTTAAAAAATCAGGAGCAGATATAATATCTGTAAGTACTTCTGAAGATTATATTAAACCACTAAAAGGATTTTTTAAGGGTAGATAATGAAAATGAAACAAAACATACAATTTGTATTATATTCTTATAAAAGAATCCTTTCAATATTACTCTTTTTGGTTTTTCCTTTGATAGGATTTTCCCAAGAGGTAAAAGTGAACACCTCAGTAAACTCAAAAAAAATAATCATTGGAGATCACATTTCTTATAAAAATGAATTGACATTTGACCTGCAAAAGTTCAGAGTCCAACTGCCAAGAGTAAATGATACCTTCAATCATTTTGAGGTGGTAGAACGCAAAAAAGTTGATACTAATAGCAAGCAAAATAAATTTACAATTACCCAAGAAACTATACTTACTAATTTTGATTCGGGTGTATGGGTAGTACCACCCAACATATTTAAAGTTACTCCGCTTGATGGTAGTGCTAGTTATGAAATACAATCTAAACCCATAAGCATACAAGTAAACACCGTTGAAGTAGATACTAGCAAAGCCATCATGCCCATTTATGAGATTATTGAAGCAGATCGATCTTGGTGGGACGCTTGGAAATACCACATCATGGGCTTCATAGGATTGTTGTTATTAATTGCGATTGTCTATATCACCCTTAAAAAACTTAAGAACCGCGAGAAGAAACCGATAAAAATAAAGACAAAGTACGTTGCGCCTTGGGATGCGGCTACCAATTCAATTCAAAAGTTAAGCGCCAAGGAGTTATGGCTTACTAATCAAGAAAAACAACATCATACCAGGCTTACAGATATTGTACGCACATACATTGAAGATGCGTTTGAGATTGATTGTTTTGAAAAAACGTCTCAAGAAATCATTACCGATGTGAAAAAATATTTGCAAAAGAAAAAGTATAAAGGACGCCAAGAAGAATTAGAAAAGCTGCGTACTATTTTCTTAACAGCCGACTTGGTAAAATTTGCCAAAAGCAAACCAAGCGAGCAAGAACATGTAAAGAGTAACAAAGACGCTTTGGCATTTGTGCAAAGCACTTCTGTTTTTCTTAAAAACAATTTACAATCAGAACCTAAACTTAGTGAGCGATAGTGGAACCCTTATTTAACATAGGAAATTTTTCGTTTGGGCAGCCGTGGTTGCTTTGGTTGCTATTATTAATACCAGCCATGGTAGCTTGGCGTTTTATAAAACAAAAGAATAAACGAAGTACACTTATTTTATCTAGCCTAGAAGGACTCCCTCAAAAAAATGGTAAAGGCAAGGCCAGACTTATGCCTTTACTTTTTTGGCTGCGAATGGCTAGTATGGCATTTATTATAATAGCCATTGCCCGTCCTCAGTCTTATAACGTTAATGAGCAAATCAATAGTGAAGGTATTGATATCGTATTGAGTATTGACATATCAGGATCCATGCTAGCGCAGGACTTAAAACCAAACCGTATTGAAGCCGCAAAAAAAGTAGCACAAGAGTTTATAGATTCTCGCCTGACCGATCGAATTGGATTGGTTACATTTTCGGGGGAAAGTTTTACATTGGCACCGCTTACCACTGATAAAAATATTTTGCTCAAGCAGTTAAAAAATGCTCAGGTTGGTCAACTAAAAGATGGTACGGCAATAGGCATGGGGCTAGGTACAGCGGTTTCGCGCATGAAGGATAGCAAGGCGGCTTCTAAGGTAATTATTTTATTAACTGACGGCGAAAACAATAGCGGCTTGATTGACCCTATGACGGCCTTAGAAATTGCAAAAACTTATAAAGCAAGAGTATATACGATAGGTGTTGGAACTATTGGCAAAGCGCTATCTCCTGATCAAGATCGTTTTGGGAATATTGTAATGGTAGAAAAAGAAGTACGCATTGACGAAGAGCTACTTAAAAAAATATCAACTCAAACCGGTGGAAAATATTTTAGAGCTACTAATATTACCGCACTAAGAAACATCTATAAAGAAATTGACAAACTAGAACGCTCCGAAGTAGAAATAGATTCTTTCAGACGGTATAGTGAGAAGTTCTTTCCTTTTGCTTTTATCGGAATCCTTCTTCTTTTTCTTGAGGTTTTATTGCGCTATACTTGGTTAAGGACTTTCCCTTAGTAAAACCTTGATACAATAATATTGCTTATCAATGCGTTATACTTGAATCATGAAATCCCTATTTACTGCAGCCTTGTTGTTTTTTGCTTTTAATTCTACCGCTTCACATTTAGTAGGTGGTAATATCTCTTATAAACATCTTAACGGCAACAATTATGAGATAACGATTACCCAATACAGAGATTGCAGGTCTGAGGCCGCAGGTGGTGGAAATCCAGCAGCTCTTATTGATGATAATCCCTTATATCTATCTGTATTTGATGCAAATCAAGTTAGAATGCAACATCATATAATTACCTCAAACAGTATAGTTGCTTTTGATACGTATGCAGATGAGTTTTGTGTAAAAGCACAACCCTATGGTTGTTATAGTAGAATCATTTTTACTACAAATATTTCACTACCTCCTAATGGCATAGGGTATTACCTTGTTACGCAACGTTGTTGTTGGGTAGGTGGTTTTGCCAACCTAAATCAAATAGCCGCAAATGGTATGAACACTATGACTTTTATATCTAATGATATCCTTACGATTACAAAAAATAACTCGGCAAGATTTAAGCACGACCTAAATAAAGTTTTCTGTATTGGAGTAGATAATCAAACCTTAGATTGCTCGGCAGTAGATGATGATGGAGACTCACTAACGTATGAATTATGTCATTTAAATTCTGGTGGTGGATTATCTCAAATACCTAATGATCCAAATTCGCCAAAACCAAACCCGATACCACCTGGTCCTTATAAGTTAATTACCTACGAAACAGGCTACACATTCGATGAACCTTTAAAACAATCAGCAGTAAACTTTAGCTTTAATAATGCTAGTGGGCAATTAGTTTTTAAGCCTACCCTGCTTGGTAATTATCACATAGGCATTTGCTGCACGGAGTGGCGCAATGGACAAGTAATACAAACCAATGAACGCAACGTAATCATTCGTATTGAAGAATGCATAGATAATGTAGAAGTAAATGCTTTTACAGATGTAATAACTCCCTTTGATTGTATCAAACAAATTGAAGCCTCAGGCGGTAATTTCTATAATTGGTCTATTCTACCGCTAAATCAAAACACTATTTACTTTGATGATAGTACGTTATCCAATCCAACTATTCTTTTTAAATCGAATTCTACTAAAACATCAGGAAATTTTAAAGCAGTTGTGAAAGCAACAAATTTAGAAGGATTCTCCAATACAGATACCTTAGATATTACCATTACAGATAAAAGCTATTTTATCATTCCTAATGCTTTTTCTCCTAACGGAGATGGTATTAATGACTATCTAAGATTTATGAACTCGGGTAACAACTTTGAATTTATCAGAATTTTTAATCGTTGGGGAAACAAAGTATTTGAGTCAAACTCACCAGATTTTAAATGGGATGGAACCTACAAGGGTACAAAAGTTAATCCTAACAGCTATTTTTGGGTTGCCCGAATTAGAGACAAACAGCAAAATCGGATTACAAAAAAAGGTACGGTTATTGTGGTAAGGTAACTATCAAAACTGCCTAAAACGCTCACTTCTAGCCCACTTTCTGCCACAATTTCAAGCCAACTGACATAATGTACCTTAACATTTATAGTGGCACAATGCTTGACTTATTACTATCAGTATAAAAAATTACGATATAATGGGTAAAATAATAGGAATTGATCTCGGAACCACCAACAGTTGTGTGGCGGTAATGGAAGGGAACGAACCAGTGGTAATAGCCAATGATGAAGGACGTAGAACTACGCCTTCGGTTGTGGCTTTCCTTGAAAACGGTGAGCGTAAAATTGGAGATCCGGCAAAACGCCAGGCAATTACCAATCCGCAAAAAACAATAATGAGTATCAAGCGCTTTATGGGTAGTCGATATGACGAAGTAAAAGCAGAAGCTGATGATAGCTCGTATAAAATAGTAAAAGGCGATAACAACACACCACGTGTTGAAATTGATGATAGAAAATATACTCCACAAGAAATCTCAGCAATGATTCTTCAAAAAATGAAGAAAACGGCTGAAGACTTTTTGGGTCAAAGCGTAACAGAAGCTGTAATTACAGTGCCGGCCTATTTTAATGATGCACAACGCCAGGCAACAAAAGAAGCCGGAGAGATTGCAGGTTTAACTGTAAAAAGAATTATCAATGAGCCTACGGCAGCAGCCCTAGCTTATGGTATGGATAAGAAAGATGTTGATCAAAAAATCGCCGTATTTGATTTAGGTGGTGGTACGTTTGATATCTCTATCCTTGAATTAGGCGATGGTGTATTTGAAGTAAAAAGCACTAATGGAGATACACACCTTGGTGGTGATGACTTTGACCGTGTAGTTATGGATTGGCTTGCTGAAGAATTTAAAACACAAGAAAACGTAGACCTTCGTAAGGATCCTATGGCTTGGCAACGTTTAAAAGAAGCAGCTGAGAAAGCAAAAGTTGAATTATCATCTACTAGCGAAACTGAAATTAACTTGCCATATATTACAGCAATTGATAATGTACCTAAGCACTTAGTAAAAAAATTAAGCCAAGCAAAGTTTGAGCAATTAGCTGATGACTTAGTACAACGTACATTAGAACCTTGCCGTAAAGCATTGAAAGATGCCGGTATGGACAAAAGCGAAATTGATGAAGTAATCTTAGTTGGTGGGTCTACTCGTATTCCTAAAATTCAGGAAGTAGTTGAAAAATTCTTTGGTAAAAAACCAAACCGCTCAGTAAATCCTGATGAAGTAGTTGCTATTGGAGCAAGTATCCAAGGTGGTGTACTTACGGGTGAAGTAAAAGATGTATTGTTACTTGATGTAACACCTCTTTCTTTAGGTATTGAAACTATGGGTGGTGTAATGACTAAATTGATTGAATCAAACACAACGATTCCTTCTAATAAATCAGAGACCTTTAGTACAGCGGCTGATAATCAACCAAGTGTACAAATAAGTGTAAAACAAGGTGAGCGCCCAATGGCTAAGGATAATAAATCACTTGGTGAGTTTATCCTTGACGGTGTACCTCCTGCACCACGTGGTGTACCTCAAATTGAAGTAACATTTGATATTGATGCAAATGGTATCCTTACCGTAAGCGCAAAAGATAAAGGAACGGGTAAAACACAAAACATTCGCATTGAGGCTGGTAGCGGACTTAGCGATGAGGAAATTGAGAAAATGAAAGCTGAAGCAAAAGCAAATGAAGAAGCTGATGCTAAATTGAAAGAAGAGGTAGAAAAATTGAACATGGCAGATAGTATGATTTTCCAAACGGAAAAACAACTTAAAGACTATGGCGATAAAATACCTGAAGAGAAAAAAGGACCGATTAATGATGCACATGCAAAATTAAAAACAGCACATGAATCTAAAAATTTGGAAGAGATTGATGCAGCATTAGAAGAATTAAATGCAGCATGGACTGCAGCAAGCGAAGAGCTTTATGCAGCCATGAATGAGCAACAAGGAGCCGGCGGAACACCTCCTCCTAGCGGCGAAGCTACAGCTGATGCTGGCGATGCAGCAGATGAGGTAGAAGATGCTGAAGTTATAGAAGATTAAAAGTAATCTTACTTTAATAAGTAAACCCGTCACGCTAAAACGTGACGGGTTTTTTATTTAGTCTAACATTAGATTAAATACATCCATGCTAGTATCTAAATAGAAATCCTTTTTCTTATAACGTTTCTTTCCTTTTTTACGGTATTGTATTTGATATAACTTTTTAGGCTGTAGATCAAGATGAAAAACAGCTTCATTATTGTTCTCATTAAACGTTCCTTCATTACAGAGTTTCCATTTCTTCTCAGGATATTTAGAGTAAAACAGTTTGTAACGCTCAAAATTTTTAGCATTCATTATCTGAATAGGAATGGCTCTATGTACAGAAGAATAAAATATGGTAGATGGCTTAAGGTAGATGGTTTTTCTTATCGCAGGTATTGTATTTAGCTGTAAATAATATTTCCCTTTGTTACGTTTAACCTTTGCCGGTAGCACTACATTGGAAATGGTGCTATCATAAGCATGTTGCAATGTACCCTTTATACCTTTAGCTTGTGCCCTACCCCATTTATACGGCATTGATAAAAAGCCTTCTTCACTGCGTATTTCAATTTTGTTTACTTGATTTTTCTTAAATGTTACATTCTTTATTTCTAGTGTTTTACCTATTTGTACATGTACGGGCGTATCTACACTTTTGGGAATTACCCCAATGCCTGAATTAGGATCAATTTCAACTTCTATATAATTAGCACTGCCGTTTCCTAGCGTTCGCTTGAGGAAAATATCCTTTTTATAAACCGTCCTATCAAAGTAATTAATGATTTTAATAAATGTTCCCGTGGTGTCGCGCAATCTAATTTTATACTCAGGTTCAATATAGCTATTGGCCATTTGAGCCTGACTAGAAGCAGTAAATAATACCAATACGAATAACAATGCGAGTAATTTCATTCTCATTTACAGCCAACTAATATAGAGTATAATATGCAAGAATTAAAAAAGCCCTATCAAACTTTCGCTTGATAGGACTCTTTTGTTATGAAGAAAAACTCTTCGATTAACTACAACCTGTGGTTGTTCCACAATTCGGACACATATAACAAGTTCCATTGCGTAAAGTTATATTTCCACAGCTTTTACAAACTGGAGCATCAGCACTTGTACCTAAAAGCTCTCGCTCACTTTTACCATCTGTACTTGTTTCGCTCAATACCGCTTTCTTAGTAGCCGTTTTAGAGGTTGGCGCTACTTTAGCTCTAGCTGATAAGGCTGTCATACTCACTTTAGCCGCATCTCCATCTCTACTTGGCTTATCCCAATTAGACTCGCCCATTCCTGTTCTAGTAGCTGGCGTATCTAATACGTGTACTAAATCTTCTCTGCTACAGTACTCATAACCAAGTACTCTGAAGATGTAATCTATAATAGAGGTAGCGTTTTTGATATTAGGATGTTGCACTTGGCCCGCTGGCTCAAAACGAGTGAAGATAAATTTATCTACAAACTCTTCTAAAGGCACACCATATTGTAAACCGATACTTACGGAGATTGCAAAACAGTTAAGTAAAGAACGCATAGTTGCTCCTTCCTTACTCATATCAATAAAGATTTCACCTAAGGTACCATCATTGTATTCACCTGTGCGTAAGAATACAGCTTGACCAGCAATCTTAGATTTAATTGTATAACCACGACGCTTAGCAGGTAATGTTTTACGCTCAACAATCGTAGATAACTTACGCTTCAACTTCGTATCCTTACTAGCAGTCATACGCGCCTCTAATTCAGCTAATAAATCATCCGTACTCATTTTAGCAGGATCTGTAATAAACGTCTCTTTAGTTACTACTTTCTCTACTACATTTTCGCTTTGTGCGTCGTCGTCATTGTCTTCTTCTTTATCACTCTTCGTGCTTAAAGGTTGAGACATTTTAGAACCATCACGGTATAATGCATTTGCTTTCAAGGCAAGTTCCCAACTCAAACGGTAACAATCTTTAATTTCATCAACCGTTGCTTCATTAGGAAGGTTAATTGTTTTAGATATTGCTCCTGATATAAATGGTTGCGTAGCACCCATCATTTTAATATGACCGTGTGCATGGATATAACGCTCACCTTTTTTACCACACTTATTCGCACAATCAAATATATTCAAGTGCTCCTCTTTTAAATCAGGCGCTCCTTCTATCATCATCGTACCACAAGCATAATCATTTGCCGCAGCGATTTCTTCTTTCTTAAATCCTAGAGAAAGCAATAAATTAAAGTTCTCATGGTGATACTCTTCTGGTTGGAAACCAAGACGCTTCATACACTCTTCACCTAATGTGAAATGATTGAATACAAAGTCAATATCAAATGCACTTTGAACTGCAGCATCTAGCTTTTCTAGTTCTTCTTTTATTAATCCTTTTTCGCTTAGCGTTTGATGATTAATGTAAGGTGCTCCTGCAAATGTTCCGTGCCCTTTGGCATAGTTTACAATGTTCTTTACTTCTTTCTCACCATAACCTAAGTTATGTAACGCTAAAGGAATCGAGTTATTAATAATTTTGAAATACCCTCCACCGCTTAGTTTTTTAAATTTCACTAAAGCAAAATCAGGCTCTACACCGGTAGTATCACAATCCATTACAAGTCCTATTGTTCCAGTTGGAGCAATTACAGTTGTTTGTGCATTACGATAACCATGCTTTTCACCCATTTGTACTGCATCATCCCAAGCTTTGGTTGCAGATTTTAATAAATCCTCAGGGCAATGCTTAGCATCAATTCCCATTGGCTTAATTTCTATTCCTTCATAGGCATCGCTAGCATCGTATGCAGCTGCACGGTGATTGCGCATTACACGCATCATGTGTTTTTTATTTTCTTCAAACTTTGCAAAAGGCCCTAAGTGTGCCGCCATTTCTGCAGAGGTCTTGTAAGCAACACCCGTCATAATCGCAGAAAGTGCACCTGCCATTCCACGAGCTTCATCGCTATCATAAGCAATTCCTTTTACCATTAATAAGGATCCCAAATTTGCAAATCCAAGACCTAAGGTTCTGTAATCAAAACTACGCTGTGCTACTTCTTTAGAAGGGAACTGCGCCATTAATACAGATATCTCCAATACAACGGTCCAAAGACGAATGATATACTCATAGCCTTCGATATCAAATTCACCACTTTTTTCATCGTATAAACGACGTAAGTTCATACTTGCTAGGTTACAAGCTGTGTTGTCTAAGAACATATACTCACTACAAGGATTGGAACCATTGATTCTTCCTCCTTCCGGACAAGTATGCCACTCATTAATCGTAGTATCATATTGCGTCCCTGGATCAGCACAACGCCATGCAGCATAAGAAATTTTATCCCACATATCTTTTGCAGGAATAGATTTCATAACACTACCATCGGTACGAGCTGTTAATTCCCAATCTTCACCAGCATCTAGCTTATGGAAGAATTCATTAGGAATACGTACTGAGTTATTTGAATTTTGACCACTTACCGTACGATAAGCTTCACCTTCATAATCATGGCTATAGCCAGCATTAATTAAGGCACCTACTTTTTTCTCTTCTTCTACTTTCCAATCAATAAAGTCAACAATCTCTGGGTGATTCAAATCAAGACTTACCATCTTAGCAGCACGACGAGTCGTTCCGCCACTTTTGATAGCACCTGCTGAACGATCTCCAATTTTAAGGAAACTCATTAAACCACTAGAAGTTCCACCTCCACTTAAGGTTTCACCTTCTCCTCTAATACCAGAGAAGTTTGTTCCTACACCCGAACCATATTTAAAAATTCGTGCTTCACGTACCCAAAGATCCATGATACCACCATCAGAAACTAAATCATCACTTACACTTAATATAAAACATGCATGCGGCTGTGGACGCTCGTAAGCATTCACTGATTTTTTAAGTTCTCCTGTATTTTGTTCCACATAATAATGTCCTTGAGGCTTACCTGTAATTCCATAGGTATTATGTAGTCCTGTATTAAACCATTGTGGCGAGTTAGGCACACACGTTTGATTCATGATGGAGTACACCAACTCTTCATAAAACACTTTTGCATCTTTCTTAGTAGCAAAGTAACCATACTCCTCACCCCACTTTCTCCAACAGTCAGCCATACGATGCGCCACTTGTTTAATAGAAGTCTCCGTTCCGGTTTTACTTACCTTTTTAGGAACACCTGCTTTACGAAAATATTTTTGCGCAAGAATATCTGTTGCAATTTGACTCCAATGTTGTGGCACTTCCACATCCTTCATTTCAAAAATCACTTCTCCATTCGGATTCCTAATTACCGATGTCCTATAATCATATTCAAACTGATCGAATACAGGTGTGTCGTTAGTAGTAAATTGTCTTTTGAACTTGAGTCCGGTGTTTTTAGCCATTCGTTTTAGAGTTTTAGGGTGTACAAAATAAAGTTTATCGTTTGCTTTAGAGAGAGTAATTTCCCGTGCTATCAAGTGTATTTTTTATGATAGCAAAGGTTCTTGAACTAAATAATCTAATTTGAAAATTAGCTTTCTCTCGATTGCTAAAGCGAATGTATTTCACACACTTGAAATTTCCTTTTGTTAATATACACAGATGTGTATATAATATGAAGAATGCTGAAAAGTCGTGCTGTATAGCGATGTGAATATTTATTCACTTTTTTCGGTGGAAAATTTGGCTTTCTGACAAGGGTCAATTAGCGAAAAATAACCTCAAACTTATCGTCTCCAAAACCTGCATCAAGGAATCGGGTAATCCGTTCTTTATCCTCGGTACGCAATCGGCCATCAAACGTAAGGAACGCTAGGTGTACATTAGTTTCAATAACAGAATCCGTGTAGCGGTTTGCTTTTTGAATAAAAGCACTTGTCAAGTTGGGATACAAAGCCTTCAACTCAGTATAAACTGTTTCATTGATTTTATCATCCAGTTTTAAACTGTCAAGCGCAAATTGCAATTGTTCAAACTGTGCTTTCTCTACCGTAATTTTTGAATTATCTAAAATCTCTTTTTTATCATCATTTAAGGATGACAAACCTAAGTTTACAATCAACTCAGCATCGTTTATTTTATAAATAGACGACATTCGATTTTGTTTTAATTGAATAATAGAATCTCCGATTTCCTTTCCTATATAAATCAATTCTATTCTTCTTTCATCTCTATCAATATCAGACTTCCATAAAACGTTGCCTTTAATATCAGCTTCATTTTTTACAAATTCATTAGCGCGCTGTACGAATCTGTTTTTTTGTACAATATCATATGCAAAATACACACTGGGTATAGCCGTTAATAAGACCACTGCAATAATTACCCCTTGTGATCTTTTTCTTTCTTTATCATCTAAAAACTCTTTATAAGGATAACCAAGATATCGGGTAGTTACAAAGGTGGCTACTGCAATAAATACCGAATTAATTAAGTACAAATACAACGCACCAAAAAGGTAATGAGGATTCATCTCAGCCAAACCATAACCTGCTGTACAAAGTGGCGGCATCAAGGCCGTAGCAATAGCTACACCAGGCACTACATTTCCTTTTTGTGTGCTACAGGCAGCTAAAATTCCAGCAAAACCACCAAAGGTGGCAATCAATACATCATAAAGTGTAGGTTGTGTACGAGAAAGTAATTCAGACTGTGCTTCATGAATTGGAGTAAGTAAAAAGTATAAGGCCGATGCCAAAAAGCCTATTATCAAGGCAAATACATAATTGATTAACGACTTACGCAATAAACCAGAATCATTAATGGCAGCACTATAACCAATACCTACAATGGGACCCATTAAAGGTGAAATAAGCATGGCACCAATAATAACCGCTGTAGAATTTACATTTAAACCAAGCGAGGCAATAAAAATGGCAAAGATTAAAATCCATAAATTAGTCCCCCTAAAAGGAACCCCTTTTGAAATAGCTTCATAAACTAATTCAGGTTTTTCTTTTTCGTCATATAGTCTAAACCGTCTTAGAAAATTTTCCATGCTAGACGAAAATAATATAATTATCGTCCTTTATTGTAAATTAATGGTGATGATGTTTACCCACTGATTTGGCAAAAGGAATAACAGCCAATTCAACTTGCTCAATTTCAGCACGCCCCTCAGTCAATCGAACTTTGCGATTTCCTGCTACATTTTTAAATACTTGTGGCTCAGAATTTTGCCAATGAACAATTAGTTCATTAATAGTATTAGCAGCGCTTAATCCAATCTCTTGTTGCAAACTGGCTGAACCAAAAGTCCCTCCTGTATTTACAGTACGAAATATTTTTTGTCCATTATTTAAAACTAATTCTAAAATTGAGCCCACGCCTCCTTTATTTGATTTTACTCCAACCAACTCTACGGTAATCCAATTATTTTTGGAGATTGGATTCTCAAATAAAACATTTGTAAAAACATCCCCTTCAAACGCCCCTCCTAAAACTGCATAGATATCTTGATCTCCATCATTATCAATATCTGCAAATGCCACTCCATGCCCTTTTTGAATATGACCAAACCGCCCAGCCGATGTTACTTCTTCAAAACGCTTTCCTTTATCACTCCTAAACATTCGATTAGGAACCACACTTGTAAAATCTGGTGAGCCTGTTCCGATATAGAAATCTAAAAAACCATCATTATCTAAATCGCCAAAATTTGAGCCCATTGAATACATTGTTTTATTTACTCCATAGGCCGCTGACTGCTCGCTAAACGTTTCATCCTTATTATTAATAAATAGCCTTGGACGCTCCGAAGTAAAGTTACTACCTGTTAATTCACGTACATAATCACCACCCACTTCAGGTAAAAAACGACTATCATAGCCACTCACAAAAATATCCTCAAAGCCATCATTATTTACATCCCAAAACCAACAAGGGAAACTAAAATAGGGTTCTTCTACACCAGCATTGAGCGCAATATTTTCAAATCTACCTTGCCTATTTTTTAATAAAATATTCTTTCCACCCAAAACTGAAATATATAAATCAGGCCAAGAGTCATTGTTAATATCGCCCCAAATTGCACCTTTTACAAATTGAAACAAATTACCCAAGCCAACTTCAGCAGCTACATCAGTAAATGTACCATCTCCATTATTTCTAAAAAGTTCACTCCTATGATCAGTACCTTGTGATTCATTACCTACAAACAAATCAAGCAGCCCATCCTTATTAAAATCACCCCAAGAAGCAGTTTGGGTAGGATGGTAGGATAGTAAACCAGCAGAACGAGTTACGTCATCAAAGCCGCCTTTTCCATTATTGCGCAACAAAGAATTTGGGTGTATACCTGCCGCGCCAAGCCATGCTCCTCTTAATATAAAAATATCATTATCTCCATCGTTATCAAAATCAGCATGAATACAATTTAAGCCACTAGTAATTCCATTCAATCCGGCTTCATTTGTTTTATCATCAAATCCTCCCTTTCCATTATTTAAATACAACTTTACATTGTCCATCATGCCGTATGATGTTACAAAAATATCTAAAAGACCATCTCCATTAAAATCATCAATACAAGTGCCTCCGGATAAACCATTATGGGCTACACCTACATTCATGGCCACTTCCTTAAAAGGAGGAAAATTCTTTTGCTCCAACTTCCAATTAGGAAATACAATTTTTGAATTAGCCGGTACAGCTTCTGGATATGTTCCTAATGTCATTGCTGCCAAATTTTGCAACCAGACGTAGCGTTCAGAAGGAAATTTATTATGTATTAAAGTAAATATCTCTAAGGCTTTTTGCGATCCAGTTTTTAATTCATGAAAAGCTTCCTTTTTTAAAGGGAGTATACAGGAATGTTCATTATGTGCTTGTTGACAATTTTCCACTTCTCCTAAGCGTAAATAAGCTACACCTAACAGTTCGTACCAACCTTGATTAGAAGGCTTAATGTCCTCTGCGTTTAAGGGTAAAATTCTAGCTTCTAATTCTGAAATGCCTTTTTTATTATCACCCGAAAAAACTAACTGAAGACAATACTGAAACCAAATTTGATCTTTTTGTTCTGGCGGCGCTGTGGCAATTTGCTGGTATAATGCCTCAGCCATTTTACCATTCCAATGATAATACCCCATTGGGTTTCCATCTGCTACAAGTTGCTTTAACTCAGCAACTATTTTTTTTGTTTCTTCAGTTTGCCTCACATGTTCAGTGCAACTATTACAAGAAATTATAACCGAAAAGAAGAAAATAAAAACTACTACTTTACTAAAATTTGCCATAAATTGATATAGAAAGGTACAACGTCCATTTTATTTCTTGGTTTATAAAGCTGATTTAAAAAGACCGTAATTGATTGCTATAAAAGGTCCATTCAGGTGTTGCAACCTCATCGATTATCTCACTAGTTTTATACCATGGGCTTATCAATTTATTACTTGGGTTTTTAAGTATATGAATTTCTTGAGCTGGCATATAGGATTGTGCCAGCATAAAGGCCTTATCACCTTTAGCATTTGCACACACGTCTATAACAATTACGGCGTGGCCCGGATGCCCCCCTTTAATAAATACATCGCCGGCTTGAATATCACTAAGTTGCTTTTGCTTCAATTCTTTTTCTAGCGAAGCTGTACCTGCAAACATGAAAACTTTATTCATATACTTTCTAAAAGATTCATAAGAATTATTACTCCTTGAAGAGTTTACCCAATGCACTCTATTACCATTTACAGATATGCCCTTGCCACTTCTCCATGTTGAGTATTCAGCATTAAATCCATTGGTAAAATTGAAGTGCAACTCATTGTATTTTTTTTCTTTGTATAAATACTCAGCTCGCAATCTCATAACAGCATCGGCGCATTGTTGTAAATCTTTAGTACCTACATCCATTTTAATTACGGCGGCTTGGGCGTTTTGATTTCCTTTTAAACTTCCATTATATAGTTCAACTTTCTTTCCATTTGCATGCAACGGCAAATTGCGCAAATAGCCGGCGAATGATTCATTGCCCACTTTTGACCTTTTATAACCTTTAGGCGTAGCAAAACGACTATAAATAATCATTCCTTGATTATTCTTTATACCTTCCGCTGCTGTTTCATGCTGTTCCTTTTCCATTTGTAAGGCAGGCGAATCAGAAAAACCGCAACTAGAAAATAAGAGCATGGCAATTAATATACACTTCATAGAAGTGAGATGCAGATTTGTGCGATTTTCCATAAAATAGAATAAATATATATTCTATTTCATCAAAACAATCCGCTATCCTACTTTAGCGGCATGAAAAGAGCATTTGTATTTCCAGGTCAAGGAGCACAATACCCAGGTATGGGAAAAGAATTGTATGATAGCAATCCTAAGGCTAAAGAATTATACGACCAAGCCAATGAAATTTTAGGTTTCTCAATAACGGATATCATGTTTAAGGGCGAGGCCGAAGATTTAAAACAAACCAAGGTTACACAACCTGCTATTTTCTTAGATTCTATTATTCAGTATTTATGTATAGAGCATGAAACGCCCGATATGACAGCTGGTCATTCGTTGGGAGAATTTAGTGCTTTAGTTGCCGCCAAAGCTTTGAGCTTTGAAGATGGATTAAAATTAGTTAGTGCTCGTGCCAATGCCATGCAAAAAGCATGCGAAGCAAACCCTTCTACCATGGCGGCCGTGCTAGGCATGGAAGATGCTGATGTAGAAAAAATATGTGCAGAAATTGATGAAGTAGTGGTAGCAGCAAATTACAATTGCCCAGGGCAATTAGTAATTTCGGGCAGTAATAAAGGGATAGAAATTGCTTGTGAAAAAATGAAAGAAGCAGGTGCAAGAAGAGCTTTACCTCTACCGGTAGGTGGTGCATTCCATTCACCACTTATGCAACCTGCTCAAGAAGAGTTAGCTGCTGCAATAAATGCTACAGAGATTAAAAATCCTGATTTCCCAGTATATCAAAACGTAGTAGGAAAGGCAGTTACCGATGCCGCTGAAATAAAAGCAAACTTAAACGCACAATTAACTGGACCTGTACGTTGGACCCAAAGCGTACAAGCGATGCTTACCGATGGCGCAACTCATTTTACTGAATGTGGACCAGGTAAAGTTTTAAGCGGATTAGTTAAAAAAATAAACCGCGAAACGGAAACAGCAAAGCTGCAATAAATGAAAGAAGAGCTAAAAGAATATTTTAGTTTTTCTAAATCACAGAGTCGAGGCATTATCCTTTTAAGTATTCTGTGTCTAGTTTTTATTGGTATTTATTACAGTTTGGATTTTTGGGTTTTCCCTCCTAAGCAGGAAGAAAATAATAATGAGGAAATTGAAAAAATTCTTTCTTCTATTTATGTAGATACGAGTGGCTATAAAAAAGAGTACAAACCACAGAAATTATCACCTTTTAATTTTAACCCGAATACACTTACCGAAGCTGGTTTTGTAAAGCTAGGTTTACGCCCCAAACTTGCTAAAACAATTTTAAACTATCGAAATAAAGGTGGAAAGTTTTATAAGAAAGAAGATTTTAAAAAGATTTGGGGACTACACGAAAATGAATACAAACAGCTAGCACCATACATAGCCATTCCAAAACAGAAAAGCACTTATGCCAAATCTAATTATAAGAGCAAAAGCAACTATTCAAATTCAGAAAAAGTAGAACGAAACTTAAACATTGAAATAAATTCAGCGACTGCTGAGCAACTAATTGAACTAAATGGCATAGCCGAAAAACTAGCAAGCAATATTTTAAAATATAAAAAAATGTTAGGTGGTTTTTACTCAGTAAATCAAATCAAAGAAGTGTATGGCGTACGACCTGAAACATTTGAAAGAATAAAGAAACACTTAAAATGCAATCCAAGCTCAGTAGTCAAAATAAATATTAATGAGGCTACCTTGTATGAAATGAAGGCACACCCCTATTTAAGAAAAGACGATTGGGCCTTAGCAATAACAAAATTCAGAAAAACACAGGATTATGAGATTAAAGCGCTCGAAGACCTGAAAAACATAGAAGGCATGACGGATGCTATCTATAATAAGCTTGTTCCTTATTTGCGTTTGAAGTAAATTTGCAGCTTATGAATTTTGAGTACACAGACATGCAAAAAGAGATTACCACTATGGTACGCTCATTCGCCGAAAAGAATATTCGCCCTCAGATGATGGAATGGGATGAAAGCCAAACCTTCCCTGTAGATTTATTTACAGAAATGGGTAAATTAGGCTTAATGGGTATCCTTATGCCTGAGGAATTAGGCGGAACGGGGCTTTCTTATTTTGAATATGTTACTGTAGTATCAGAAATCGCTAAAGTTTGTGGATCAATTGGACTTTCAGTAGCAGCTCATAATTCACTTTGTACAAATCACCTTTACAAATTTGGTAACGAAGAACAACGAAAAAAATACATCCCCAAATTAGCAAGTGGTGAGTGGATTGGCGCTTGGGGCTTAACAGAAGCAAATACTGGTAGTGATGCGGGCAATATGCAATGCACTGCGGTAAAAGATGGTGATGATTGGATTTTAAACGGAACAAAAAACTGGATTACACATGGCAAAAGTGGACAGGTAGCTGTTGTACTCGCACGTACAGGTGAGCCTCGAGCTAAAAACAATTCTACTGCGTTTATAATTGAAAGAACAGATGAAGGTTTTAGTGCTGGTAAAAAAGAGAATAAATTAGGAATGCGCGCAAGCGAAACAACTGAGTTAATTTTTGATAACTGTCGTATATCTGATGACAGACGATTAGGTGAAGAAGGTTCAGGATTTAAACAAGCCATGAAAATATTAGATGGTGGTCGGATCTCTATAGCAGCTCTTTCGTTAGGAATTGCAAAAGGTGCTTATGAAGCTTCGGTGAAATACTCTAAGGAACGTCATCAATTTGATCAGCCCATTAGCAATTTCCAAGCTATACAATGGAAACTAGCTGATATGGCTACTGAAATTGAAGCAGCCGAACTTCTTATTTACCAAGCTTGTGATTTATTAACCCGCGGCGAAAGCGTAACGGAGAAGAGTGCAATGGCCAAGTATTATGCATCTGAAGTATCGGTGCGTTGTGCAAATGAGGCAGTGCAAATATTTGGTGGATATGGTTACACCAAGGACTTCCCGGTTGAGAAATTTTACCGCGACTGTAAGCTTTGTACAATAGGCGAAGGTACTAGTGAAATTCA
Organism: uncultured Chitinophagaceae bacterium; assembly: GCA_937981995.1. GTDB lineage: Bacteria > Bacteroidota > Bacteroidia > Chitinophagales > Chitinophagaceae > JAGNRR01. The sequence goes on along the minus strand of CALJNC010000026.1, from coordinate 36,101 downwards.
AAAGCTTGTTATAGCCCGTTCTATACTTAAGTAAACTTTTAAATTCGTTTAACTTTTCTTAGCTGGCTTAATTCGTAACTTTAAAGCAAATTATTTTTTATATGAAACGTTTTTTATTCCTTTTGTTGGCATGTTTTATTACCACGTTCAGCTTTGCTGACAATGGTATTGGCTTAGGCAACACAATAGCCAAAAAGAAAAAAAACAGTTTTAAATTTGATAAAAACAGATTATTTGTAGGCGGTGGCTTAGGTGGCGGTTCCATGCTTAATGGTGGTTTTTTTGTAGCAGCTAGTCCTACGGTAGGTTATCAGTTCACAGATAGATTACATGCGGGTATTTCATTTGGAACAAACTTTTTTAGAAATAAAGAATTGTACAACAATTTTAATACCGGTGCTTCCGAAAAATATGTTGAAAGTGGTTTTCATTACAGCCCTTCCATTTTTGCAAGATATTTTTTATTGGATATTATTTTTCTCCAAGTAAGACCTGAGTTTAATAGTTTTAAAATATTTGATGCACCTTTGGCCAATTATGATACGGGCCAATATGAAACAAATCCACGTAGATTAAATATCCCTTCTGCTTTAGTAGGAGCAGGATATGCGCAACGTCTTGGAGGAAACTCTTACATGATGATTTCCATAATGTATGATCTAGTACAAAACCCTAATTCACCTTATTATCGTCAACCCGTATTTGGTGGCGGTTTAGCTCTAGGACTATTTGGCGGGAGATAAGTTTAGCGTATTTTCGCACTGATTCCTGATAAAAATTCATGTCAACCTATAATCAGTTTACAGCATTAAAAGCGCTTTCCAAGGCTAGTTTCATCTCCTTACTTAAGAGTCCTTCTTCAATATTTTTTAGTATTGCCTTTCCCTTAATTTTTATTGTAGCCTTTGGTATCATGAGTGATACCGGTACCAAGGTGACTATTGCTTTTGAACCAGATTCTGATACCTCAAATGCTATATATCAAAGTTTAAAGCAAGTACCCGTAGTAAAATTTTATAAAGATAAAGGTGCCGCCCAAAGACTAGACGACCTTAAAAAAGGTTCAATTGCGGCAGTTTTGAATATTAAACCCTCTGCAAGCAATCCTGCGCTTACTGAATTAAAAGATTCTAATAATTCTTTTGTAATAAATTTTCAAACTTCAATAGCTTCTGGCAACGATCAAAATATTGCTAAGCAAATAGTAGAAAGTGTTATAATTAATATCAATCAAAACAAATTCTCAGACAACCAAACGGTTGCATTTATAAAGGAAGCCAAACCTATAGAAGGAAGGCCCTATCGTTACCTTGATTTTTTCCTACCTGGTATGTTAGGTTTTTCCATGTTATCTGCAGGAATATTTGGTACAGCATTTATCTTTTTTAATCTAAAACAAACCTTAGTCCTCAAACGCTTTTTTGCCACACCAGTAAAAAGGCTCAATATCATTATTGCAGAGGGCAGTTCTCGTTTAATACTTCAAATGATTGCTGCTGCCATAATTATTATCGTGGGCTACTTTGCTTTTGACTATACCCTACTTAATGGAGTTAGAACCTTTTTGGAAATGATGGCGCTTTGCTTTTTTGGATTGGTAATATTCTTAGGTATGGGTTTCATAATAAGTTCCATAGCCAAAAACGAATCCTTAATTCCACCATTGGCTAATATGATTACTATGCCGCAGTTGTTACTTTCAGGAGTTTTTCTAAGCACTAGTAATTTCCCTGATTGGCTTCAGCCAATATGCAATGCACTGCCTCTTACACAACTTAATAATGGGTTGAGAGCTATTGCATTTCAAGGTAAGTCATTCATTGATGTATGGGAACCTCTTTTAATCCTTACTATTTGGGGTGTAATCGTTTATGCAATAGCGGTTAAGGTTTTCCGTTGGGAATAAATTATATTTGAGGAAATTCCTTAATATGAACAAGAGATGGAACGTAATCGATACTGATGACTCAGTAGTAGATGCATTAAGAGATAGCTTAGGCATCAATAGAATATTTTGCCAACTACTTGTTGCCCGCGGAATTGATACGTACGATAAAGCCAAAATTTTCTTTAGAATGGATGCGAGTCAGCTCAATGATCCATTTCTTATGAAAGGAATGGACGTAGCTGTAGAACGAATTAAAGCTGCAATTGACAAGGATGAAAAAATAATGCTCTACGGAGACTATGACGTTGATGGAACAACTTCTGTAGCGCTTGTTTATAGTTTCTTCAAGCATTTTTATGAGCATATTTCGTTTTATATACCTAACCGATTTACTGAAGGTTATGGAATATCAGAGCAAGGAATAGCCCATGCTATAAAAGAAGATATTAGTTTAATTGTTACGCTTGATTGTGGTATTAAGTCAATTGCACTGGTAGAAAAAGCAAAAGAAAATAATATAGATACCATCATATGCGACCATCACTTACCAGGTGAGGAAGTCCCTAAAGCAATAGCCATACTAAATCCTAAACAGCATGATTGCAATTACCCGTATACAGAACTTTGTGGTTGTGGTGTGGGTTATAAACTAATATCTGCTTACGGAAAAAAGTATGATATTGCACAAGAACTTATTGATGAGCATTTAGACTTATTAGCTTGTGCAATTGCCGCTGATATTGTACCCATTACCGCAGAAAATAGAACGCTTGCTTTTTTAGGATTGCAAAAGGCAAATGAAAATCCATCCTTACCAATTAAAGCGCTCAAAGAACTTGGTGATATAAGAAAAAATCTAAGTATCAGAGATCTTGTATTTATAATAGGACCCAGGGTAAATGCGGCAGGTAGAATGGACGATGCCACCAAAGCAGTAGAACTATTTATTGAAAAAGAAGAAAGCCAAGCACAAGCATTAGCCAAAGTACTTGACGAGAGCAATAAAGAGCGCGTACAAATTGATAAGACGATTACTGAGGAAGCAACCGCTTTATTAGCTGAAGCTAATGACCACTCTACCGTAGTATATAATCAAAACTGGCACAAAGGTGTAGTGGGTATAGTAGCTTCAAGATTAATAGAAAAAAAATACCGACCTACTATCGTGTTGACTGAGTCAAACGGTATGATTACAGGGTCTGCTAGATCAATACATGGTTTTAATTTATTTGAAGGCTTAAGTGAGTGTAGCGATTTGTTAGAAAATTTTGGCGGACACTACTTTGCAGCAGGTCTTACCATGAAAGAAGAAAACCTACCTGAATTTAAAGAACGTTTTGATAAAATAGTTGCAGAAAAAGTAACCAATGATCAATTCATTCCTGAAATAAAAATTGATGCTGAAATAAGTTTAGAACATCTTGGTTTTAACTTCCTAAAAATCATTGAAGAGTTTGCTCCGCATGGCCCACAAAATTTAGCGCCAATTTTTGTAACTAAGAATGTAACGGATCATAAAAAATTAACCAAAGTAGTAAATGACAAGCACATTCGTTTTGTTGTAAGACAATGGGATGAAGCAGTAATTTTTAATGGCATTGGTTTTCATATGGCTGATAAGATTAATGTGGTAAAAGAAAATATGCAATTTGATATAGTTTATCATATTGAGCGCAATGTGTGGCGAGAGCGTGAATCATTACAATTACGTGTACTAGATATTAGACCAAGCGAATAAAAATTCCTTAAGATTACAAAAATAAAATAGGCGGTCTTCAATCGAAGACCGCCTATTATTTTATCGTGTTTTATTTTTTACTTCTGAATAGTAAGCTTACGCATAAACTTAGTATCACCAGCAGTAAAGCGCATCATATAAACACCAGATGCTAAATCTTTCAAATCAAATCGTACCTGTTGCTTACCATATACCTGCCCTAAACTTTTAGAACGTAATACAGAACCTGTAAGACTTAAGATATCAATATCAACCTGCGTATTTTCCGAAGCCGTGAAATCAACATTTAATACATCAGGAGTTGGATTAGGATATATTCCTACATTCTGAATTGTATTAGCTACATCGCTTGTACTAATAGGCTCTAAGAACCTTAGATAGAAATCTTCGGTTTCACCTGAAACATAAGATCCAAATCCTGTAGTATTAGCAGGGTTAGCATTTAAATCATCATTTAATACAACGCGCATAATCACAGGCGTATTTACAATAGCTGTAGCCGGAATATTTACTGTTGTATTTAAGAAGAAGTTAGCCGCATTGCTTGTACCGTTATATACTCTCTCAGTAGGATCAAATGTTTGATCTCCATTATAATCAATGAATATTGAAATCTGAGCATCAGAATGCAAAGGCGTATTTAAGATATGATAAACAGAGAACTTAAATGTATTACCAAGAGGTAAGTCCAGGGCTCCTGCTGCCGTATGATTTGTATATATTTTATAGGATGCCGGATTATTCAAATGAGGTCCTCCAGTTGAGAAAGTATATAAGTTGGTATTTGTAGGAGGTGGCTCACTAATAACTACTGCCCCTATATCACTTTTATCATTAGGTCCAGTTGCAAAGCCAGGACCTATACATTGAGCCGAAGGCAACATTCTAACTTTAACTGCATTTGAATAAGCATTGGATGTTCCGCTACATGTTGTACGGTATCTATACCACATATCCTGATTCACTGTTCTAAACATTGTATCTACGTTTCCACCTGGGATATCAGCAAATACAATCCCATCAGTAGATTCTTGCCATGAGAAAGTCAAATTAGCAAAAAATCTATCATGTGTATTATTTACAATTCGTACATTATTACCTGGGCAAGTCGTTGAATCATCTATTATTGAAGTTCCAGGATTAGGGGGTGATTTACACGGTAACAATTGAAGGTTTACAATATAATCTTCTACTTCACCTCTACCAAACGATCCACATGGAGTAACTGTATTACCTGTGCCACCTTCTTGTAAAATAACACGCATACCCGTTAAACCATAATTAGTAAGAGATGGCATATCAAAACTATCAATACGCATGTAGTTTGTATTCGCTCTCAATGCTCCGTTAGCTACCACCTCGTTTGTTACATTATAAACTCCATCTCTGTTGAAATCAATATAAACCTTAACCCAACAATTATTAAAACTATTTACGTAACTAATACCCGTAATATCTATATAATAAGATGAATCACTAAATAATATTGGTGCTGGTGTTATATTCTGAAATAAAGTATAAGGATTTACAGATGTGCTATTATTTAAAGTTGGTATTGGATTTCCATTATTTAATAGTGGCGGATTCCCAATTTTATCTCTTAGGTTTACGTTACCTATATTTTCAAATTGTAATGTAGTAGCTGCATTATCACAATAGCATATATAAAAAGGTAATACATCCACAAATAAAACTGGAGTTGTATCAGATTGATTTGTTGCTTGACAAGTAAGGATACAACGCCAAAAAGTTGGTGTAGTTATAGTGGTGGAATAAGTTGGCCCTGCCGAGTTACCTATAAATGTCCATGGACCTGTTGCATTTGGTGAACTTTCCCAACGATAGTTTACACCTCCTTGTAATGATCCACCAGATATATTTAAAACCAGTGGCTTATTAGGACATGCGGTTGTACTATCAATTGTTCCTGCTACAGGAGCACTAGTACAAGGACTTAATACTTTTATATTATCTATTCCAATATCAGAACCAGGTACTGAATTAGCACCACCACTCGCTGTAAAACGGATAATTGTATTAGGAGCATTTGAATTAATGCTTACAAAAATTGATTGCCACGATAAACTAGAAGTATACTGAGCAGCTGGTAAGAAAAAGGTTCCTCCATTTGTAGAATATTCAATTAGCAAGTTATCAGATCCTGAAGTAGAATTGTCATTTATATAATCGAATGATAAAGTTTTATTACCATTAGAACTACTACAGTCAACATATAAATCCATACTTCCAGTTCCGGTAGTTGCAAAACTATGGAAACGGGCTGAGTGATTACCAGAACTTGCACTTGGGAAATATAATCCCGAGGTAGGGTTGGTCCAAATAGCAGTTGCTCCTTGATCTTGTCGTCTCCAAGATGAGTTACCTGTCCCCAGCGGATTTAGCCAGTGGTAATCATCAGGCACATCCGAGTTGTCACAATAACTAACCCAATTTTCAAAGTCTTGCGAATAAGGCAAAGCGGCATAAGCTGGTGGGGAAACGGTTACCATTGTAGCCACAGAAGTATCAATAATATTACTAATTGTACAAGTCATTACAAGTCTATAATGCGTGGTGGTAAAAAGTGCTGGAGATTGATAATTAACATTTGTTGCTCCTACAATATTTGTCCAAGCTACACCATTAGGAGATGATTGCCATTGATATGTCAATCCACTACCCAAAGTAGCATTTGGTGCTGTAAAGCTTAAAGTTTGACCACTACAAACGGTTGGGTTATTAGGTGATAAAGTACCTACATTCATAGCTAAACTATCGCATGGTGTAGGTGGTAATAAATCAAAACCAAAATCTGCACGACCTGAACCTGAAGATCCCGTAGTATTTGCAAATCCTCCCCAAATACGCCCCGAACCTCCGGCAGAGTTTTGGCGCACAGTTACACCTCCACCTGCTATACCATTTTGTTTCAACTCTACTACGAGCGACAATGATGGATCATACAAAAAGGGAGACTGTAAAGTAACCTTAAACCAATTTCCTGATTGTGTAGTTAATAAATGAGGTGTGGCTACAAACACTTGGTTCATCCCTAAGTTATACGTACCATTGAGCCAATTAGCTTGTGTGCCCACATTTTGAGCCAGCGAGATTGTAAAATCAGTATAAGACGGTGTAGCAGAAGAACCTGCTCTCCAATATACATCTGTTATTAGGCCAGTATAAGCTGGTGTACCACCAAGGGTACCTAAGCTATTAAAAACAGCAGGCGAATAAATCCATTGAACCTTATTACTAGATGTAGTATTCAACGGAAAACTGTTGCTAGAATTACCGGCATTGAAATTATAAAATGATGGAGTTTGCCCAAAGCTAAGACCAACCACGCCTATAATAAGCAGGAAAGTTAAAATTACTTTTTTGCTCATAAGGTTTGTAAATTTTGTTTTCATATTAATTATTTAAATCTTTGACTCAGAATAATTTATTTGTTCAATAATAGGGACGTTGGCCCATGAATAATCGTTAGCCAATCGTGTAGTAAATATAATGAAAAAAGCCCAATTGCTAGAATTGGGCTTATAATTATTATTCAGATTAATTTTACTCTTCACCAGTAATCACAACATCCATTTCAAAGGCATTTTCCTCGCCAAAGTTTAATTGGATTTTGTGTTCTCCGATTTCTTTCAAATCATCAGAAATAGAAATTCGTTTTCTGTCAATTTCGTAGCCTTTTTGCTCCTTAATCGCACGTGCTACTTGAATGGTAGTGATTGAACCAAATATTTTACCAGAAGTTCCTGTTTTTGCAACAAGTTGCAATGGAGATTCTAATAATTTAGCTTTCACTTTCTCTATTTCTTTAAGCATTTCAAGCTCTTTTTTATTCTGAGCTTTTTGACGCTGCTCAGCAATTTTTAAGTTTTGAGGAGATGCTTCTAATGCCATATGATTTGGCAATAAAAAATTACGAGCATAACCAGGCTTTACAGTAACCACCTCATTTTTTGCTCCTAGATTATCGATATCTTTCGTTAATATTACTTGCATTTCTAATTATTTTAAAAGGTCAGTTACATATGGTAAAATTGCCATTTGACGGGCTTTCTTAATCGCTTCTCCTACTTTTCTTTGATACTTCAAAGAGTTTCCAGTAATACGGCGAGGAAGCATCTTTCCTTGTTCGTTAATAAATCTTTTCAAAAATTCAGGATCTTTGTAATCAATATACTTGATTCCCATTTTTTTGAATCTACAATACTTTTTCGGACGTTTTTGAACACGTTGCGTGTTTAAATATTTTATATCATTCTTTGCCATAACTTATGCTTCTACGTTTTCGTTTACAGTTTCTTCTTTCTTGCCAGCTCCTTTAGTACGTGCATTGTATGCTACTGCATGCTTGTCTAATGATGTAATCATTTGACGCATTACACTTTCCGTTCTATTTAACTGTACTAATAACTTGCTTATTGTATCAGGTGTAGCCTGAAACTCAAGTACATAATAAAGTGCTGTTGTTTTCTTTTGTATAGGATAGGCTAATTGGCGCAATCCCCAGAAATTTTCCTTAACTACCGTCCCGGCATTTTCACCCAAGAAGGCTGTTAATTTCTTAGCTTCAGCTTTGTATTCGTCTTGTGACAATACGGGTGTGAAGATGACCATCAATTCGTAATCTTTCATATAATTTATTTTAGGCCCGGCAGCGATTATAATTGGATCTTAATTGCTTAAGAGCTGCCAAGCGGAGCGCAAATGTAGCTGTTTTTAATATAAAACTAAAAAAACCACCATTAAAAATGGTGGTTTGTAATACTTGTTACTAATCTAAGACTAGTGTACAGTTTCTTCTACTACTTCTTCAGCAACTTCTTCAGCTTCACCAGTTACTGCGTCAGCAGCATCTCCAGCAGCTTCACCAGCAGCGTCAGCAGCATCTCCTGCAGCGTCAGCAGCAGCATCTACAGCGTCTCCAGCAGCGTCAGCAGCATCACCAGCAGCATCTACAGCAGCATCAGCAGCGTCACCAGCAGCATCAGCAGCATCACCTACAGTTTCAGTTGCAGCGTTTGCAGCATCAGTAGCAGTTTCGCATGAAGCAAACATTCCTAGTGCTAAAGCGAAGATTGAAATTTTTAATAAATTTTTCATTTTTATAAAGTTTAATTATAATTAATACCGCAAACGTAAAAAAGGTAACCCAATAATTACAATTTTTTTATAAAAAAAAAGGAACTGAAGTACAATAGCCACATAATCAATAAAAAATATCAATAAGTGGGGTTACCTTTCGGCTTATACGGGCATTAATAGTGTAATCTATTCTCTATAATGATGACTAACACGGATCATTATTAGGTATTTTTTACGGCATTTTGCCAAATTTGTAATGAAAAACATGCGCAGGAGGTAAAATGAGCAAGACAGAAGATTTTTTGGAAGAGAATATTTTGATGCGTTCTTTGGCAACTGGTGAGCAAACAGCTTTCCAAATGGTATATAAAGATAGTTTTAGCGTGGTAACTAGAAGTTTACAAAACATGACCGCGGAGCTTTTTGAGGCTGAGGACATTTTTCATTCAGCGCTACTCGTATTGTATGAAAAGGCTAAAGAACCAAATTTTACATTGACTTGTAAAATTTCAACCTTCTTGGTCGCCGTATCGCGTAAGCTGTGGCTAAAAAAGCTAGAAAACGATAAACGATTACAGCAAAAAGAAATTGACTACGCACAATTGCATACACATGATCGTGCTAATGAACTTTTTGATATAAAGGAAATAAATAAAAAAGAAATACAACTAAAGAAATTATACCAAGCATTGGACGAACTGGGCTCACCTTGTAATGGATTGATAAAAGCTTTTTATATAAATGGAAAAAGCATGAAAGAAATAGCTACACTTTTTAATTATACCAATGCAGACAATGCTAAATCACAAAAACACAAATGTTTGAAACGACTTAAAAAGATTTTTTTGAAATAAAATAAAACGATGGATTACATAGTAGAAATAGAATCATACTTACGCAATGAAATGACTGAAAAGGAAAAAGAATCCTTTGAGTTACTTGTTGCAAAAAATGATGACTTAGCAAAAGAACTTGCAGAGTACAAAGAATTATTTTCTCAATTTCAACACGCAAAAAATGATGCCTTTGTAAAAAAGCAAATCCGAATAATCCAAGAGCAGGAAAGTAGAAATACCAAAAACATATCGGGCGGGCTAAGAAAATACGTAAACAAATACTGGCGTACGGCAGGCATAGCAGCTACTGTAGCTATTTTGGCTAGTGTAGGCACCTACTACTTAGCCGAAAACACATTTGCACACAAAGATGAAAAAAGAATTTTACAACTCGTAAATAAAGAAGTGCGAGAAATAAAAACAAAGCAAGTAAGATTACAAAACGATATAAATAAAGTAAAATTGAATGCATTACCTAACTATCCTCATAAAGGATCCGGTACAGCATTTGCGATAAGTAACGATGGTTATGCCATTACCAATTTACATGTAATAAAAGGTGGTAAAAAAGTATTTCTTTTTACAAAAGACGGCAAAGCACATAAGTGCAAAATCATTAAAAAAGATGTTGCAAATGACCTCGCAGTTTTAAAATTATTAGATTCTAATTTTACTTTTTCTAATAAAAAGGTGCCGTATAAATTACACACAAAAGCAGAATTAGCTCAACGAATTTTCACCTTAGGATATCCCAAAAATGAAGTAGTTTATAACGAAGGTTATGTAAGTTCATTAAATGGTAAAAATAGCGACAGCACAAAATTCCAATTAGAATTACCTAGTAGCCCAGGGGTAAGTGGAGCACCTGTTTTAGATGAAAATGGTAATTTGATAGGAATTATTAACAGTAAGCAATCCATCTCCAAAGGGATTACCTATGCTATTAAATCTGAGGTGGTTAAGCAGTTATTAGATTCAGTAGAAACAACTTCAGCTTCTAACTTACTCATGCCGTCAAATTCATTTAGCAGCAAAAACAGAACAGCACAGATTAAGTCATTGAATGACTTTATATTTTCGGTGAAAGTTTATAAGTAAGCTAGTTACACTTATCACATTAATCAATAGTAGACAAAAAGTCGTTTATATAACAATAAAATGCCATTTTGGCTATTTTTATGCAGCGTACTGACAACTTGATTGAACAATCAAGGCTTGGTACAATTCTTAATCTATTTAAAGTACAAACAATAAATAGATAAAAATGAGACACACAACAAAAACAAATTTCGAACCTTTATTCAAAAATTTATTTGACCTAGGCGTAAATGCGTTGACAGATAATGCCCATTTTCCTGCTGTAAATATATCAGAGAATGAAAAAGAATATCAGCTTGAATTTGCCTTAGCTGGCTATAACAAAGAAGCTTTGAAAATTAAGCTCGAAAACGATACACTAACTATAAGCGCCAAAATTGAACCTAAAGACTCAACCAGCGCCAAAACAAAATATACGCGAAAAGAACATGCCACAAAAACGTTTAGTAGATCATTCTACTTGCCTGAGCAGGTTAAAGAAAAAGATATTGAAGCAACATTTGAAAATGGAATTTTGCACCTAACACTACCAAAAGCAGTGAAGGCAAAAGCCAAAGAGATAAGTATTAAGTAGTAGTTTTTTTCATAGGGGGATGAAAATGGGGTAGCACGCATTGGCGAGTTGCCCTTTTTTCTTTTAATAAACTAATGCGTCATATTTCATATTATATTAAAAACAGAGGGAAGATCGTATTCATACTAAAACTTCTTCTTAGGTAACTTCTTACGATGCTTCAGTACTTCGCCGTCAAGGTAGAAAATCCAATCCTCGGCTATATTTTTAATATGATCACCAATACGCTCTACTTTTTTAATTGTACTAAATAGGTATAAAGCAGATGATGTATTTGTTGAATCAGCCTTTACCATTCTTTCAATAAGGTCAGAGGATGCTCGGTTAATTTTATTTAACTCTCTATCTTTTTTAAATACCTGACGTGGCAATTCAGCATTATCAGATTCTATAGAAATAATAACCATATCTAACATATTGTAAGCAATGTCAAACATCTCAGATACACGAGATTTTTCTAAATAATCCTTATCAATCGGATGCTCCAAGTCTATCACATAATCTGAAACGCCATCAGCATAATCACCAATTCGCTCAATATCTGAGTTCATTTTAAGCATACTAATCACAAAACGCAAATCGCTAGCCACAGGATTATATAACGCAAAAACATTCTCACAATGCTTATCTATTGTCAACTCCATAGCGTTCACTCTTTTTTCAGAATGAATTACTTCATCAGCTAAAGCTTCGTCAAAATTTATAAATGCATCGCCCGATTTCTCAAGCTGATTTAATACCAACTTGAGCATCTCTAAGATAGAGTCTTTAATTTCCTTAAGTTCCTGTTCGAGATTAGTCATAACCTATAATTTATTTTATTATCCAAACTTACCAGTGATATAGTTCTCTGTTCGTTCGTCTTGGGGTTTTGTAAAAATATTCTTAGTCTTATCGTATTCAATTAATTCTCCCATAAGGAAGAAAGCTGTTTTGTCACTCACCCTACCCGCTTGGTGCATATTATGCGTTACAATTACAATGGTATACTCCTGCTTTAAATCATAAATTAGCTCCTCTACCTTTGCAGTAGAAATTGGATCCAAGGCCGACGCTGGCTCATCCATTAAAATAATTTTAGGCTGTACCGCTAATGTACGCGCTATGCATAAACGCTGCTGCTGCCCACCAGATAAACCTAAGGCATTTTTCTTTAAATCATCTTTTACCTCATCCCATAGCGCTGCTTGTTTTAAGGTTTTTTCTACCGCTTCATCTAAAATAGCACGCTTGTTTATTCCTTGGATACGCAATCCGTAAACAACGTTTTCATAAATTGATTTTGGAAATGGGTTGGGTTTTTGAAAAACCATTCCTACTTCTTTCCTCAACTCTTCAATACGTACTTTTTTACCATAAATATCCTTATTATCTATTAGTACATCTCCTTCTTTTCTAAAAGAATCTATATAATCGTTCATACGATTAAGCACACGCAAAAAAGTAGACTTCCCACAACCAGAAGGACCAATAAAAGCAGTTACTGTATTTTCTTCCATTTGAAGATCAATACCGTGCAATACTTTCTTTTCGCCGTACCAGGCGTTTATGTTTTTGGTTTCTATTTTAATATTCTTTTCCATACGATTACATTCCAAACTTTTTGCGCGAACGATTTCTAAGGTAAACCGCTAAACCATTTAATAAAAATACAATCAACAATAGAATTAGGATAGCTGCTGCTGCATTCAATAAAAATCCATGTTGCGGACGGGACACCCAATTAAATATTTGCATAGGCAAAACGGTAAACTCATCCATTGGCGATTTTGCTACAAACGGCACATAAGCCAAGGCGCCGATTACAATTAAAGGAGCTGTCTCTCCTACCGCTCTCGCCAAGGCTAAAATTACACCGGTAATAATATTTGCGGAAGCAATTGGTAAAACCTGATTCCAAATTGTTTGCCACTTGGTAGCACCCAATCCGTAAGACGCTTGCTTAATAGATTTCGGCACCGCCTTAATCGCCTCACGAGTAGCTACAATAATAATGGGCAGAATTAAAAGAGCCAATGTAAAAGCACCTGCTAATAAAACACCCCCCAAATTCATAAAACGAACAAAAATTTGCAAGCCTATAATACCATATATAATACTAGGCACACCAGCCAAATTTGAGATATTGATCTCTAATAAATTACTTAATCTACCCTTAGTCGCATACTCTTCTAAATAAACACCTGCACCTACGCCTACTGGAATGACAACTACAGCCGTTAAAACAAAAATCCATAAAGTACCCGTCCAGGCCGGAAGTATCCCTGCCTTTTCCCACTTACGAGAAGGGAGCGCTTTCATAAAATCTAAATCTAAACGGCCAATACCATCTGAGAAAATTTGAAAAATAAACAAGGCTAATAAAACCAATCCAAGAACGGTTGCAAAGACACCGAAGTACCCAAACAACTGATCTTTTCTTCTATTTAATTTAGCCTTACTCATATTCTTGACGGAATTTTTTATTGATAAAAAAGCTAATATTATTCAGAATAAAAGTAAAAACAAATAAGGCTAAACCTGCAGCAAAAATTGTATTGTACTCTAGAGAACCATGCTGTACATCGCCCGAACTTACTTGTACAATATAGGATGTAATTGTTTGTATCGGCACGGTGGGATCCATTGTCAATTGTGGTTGCTGACCAGCCGCTACGGCCACAATCATTGTTTCGCCAATGGCTCTTGAAAATGCCAAAATAATAGAAGCAATGATACCGGAAGAAGCAGATGGAATTAAAACTCGGAAAGCGGTTTGCAATCGCGTAGCGCCCATACCATATGATGCCTGACGCAACGAATTAGGCACGGCAAACAAAGCGTCCTCTCCCAGTGAAGAGATAAATGGTATAATCATAATACCCATAACCACACCTGCAGATATAGAGTTAAAACCAGAAATACTTGGCCAGATAGATTGTAAAAAAGGAGTCACGACAACCAGAGCAAAAAAACCATAAACAACGGTGGGTACCGCTGCTAAAATTTCTAATAAAGGCTTGACGGCTTTTCTAAACCTTTTGGGTGCATATTCATTTAAATAAACAGCAATCGTTAAACCTAAAGGCAAGGCTACTAATAAAGCAATAACCGTGGTCAATAAAGTTCCTGAAAGCAAAGGCATAATACCGAAATGCTTTTCTGAGAACAAGGGTGTCCACTCTTTATCTGTGATAAAATCCCAAACCGAAACCTCTTTGAAAAAATTATAAGACTGCGAAAGCAGCACCCAGATTATACCCAATGTGGTTAATAAGGTAATGGCTGCACATACAAAAAGAAAAGCCTTTATCAGCTTTTCTTTTTGTTCTATGGATAAGATCTTTCTCATCTACTGCGCTAAGATAGATAAAAACTATTCAGCAGTTGCAGGAGAAGACAAAGAACTTAAAAATTCTTCAAACTTTGCATTCTCCGCAGCATATTCGTCATCTTTCATAGGGATATAGCCTACATCTGTCGCCATAGCTCCCGCATTTTCAATATAGTATTTTACAAAATTTACTACATGTGCTTTAGCAGCCGCTGTACTGTTTACATATATAAATAAGGGACGAGATAAAGGAGCATAGCTTCCATCTTTTACAGTTTCTAAAGAAGGCGTAATGGCACCATTCCCACCATCAACAGCAACTAACTTTAATTTGTCTTGGTTTTCAGAATAGTAAGCTAATCCAAAGAAACCTAAAGCATATTTATTGCCTGCAACACCCGTCACCAAAATATTATCATCTTCGCTTGAGTTATAATCCGCACGACAAGCACCGCTCTCTCCACAAATAGCCTCTGTAAAGTAATCAAATGTTCCAGAAGCAGTTCCAGGTCCATACAATTCAATTTTTTCTGCTGGCCATTCTGGGCGAATTTGATTCCAATTCATTACCACACCCTTCGCAGCTGGCTCCCAAATCTTTTTTAATTCGGCAACTGTAATATCCGTCAACCAATCATTTTGAGGATTCGCAATTACAGCTAAACCATCATAGGCTACACTCAATTCTAAGTAAGAGATGTTGTTTTCTTTACAAGCATCAATTTCTTTTTGCTTAATCGGACGAGAAGCATCAGAAATATCTGTTTCTCCACGAGAGAATTTTTTAAATCCACCACCTGTTCCAGAAACACCTACAGTTACTTGAACGTCTTTTGCCACGGCACGATACTCTTCAGCTACTGCTTCTGTTATAGGAAATACGGTGCTAGAACCATCGATTCCGATGCTTCCTTTATCACTAGAGGTTGCATGCGCATCTCCACCACCTGTATTTTCCGAATCTCCACAAGACATAGCCATGAATGATATGCTTAAAATTGCTACGAAAATTGTTATTAGTTTTTTCATTATTGTTTTTATTAAAGTTTAAAATTAGTTTATTATTTATAGTTGTGTATTATCCTATGATTATCTTTTTAGAAGTGTACATCCGTTTGTAAACGAAACATCAATCCATCATCCTTGCCATCAATTGCTCTATAAGTCATATCCGCTTGAATTTTTAATTGATGCCCTGACACAAAACGATTTACGCCAATTGTAAATTGATCTTCATCATTATTTTGATAGTAATCAACCGTTGTATAACGACCTACTAACTCAAGATTACCTGTCATGGTAGAAACTCTTTTATTCAACATATAACCCGCTTGTAAATTAAAGGCAGTACCTGTATTGAATTGACCTACCACATTGTTTGCAGCGTCAAATAAACGACCATCATCATCTGAAGTTCTAGCTGCTGCAAACTCACCCATTACAGACAAGCGCTTGTACTTAAAGGCACCATCTAAGAATAAAGTGTTCAATTGCTTACCTACATAATCACCATTACCATCGGCAATAAAGCTTCCACCCCAGCCTTGCTTTGAGCGGATAGCGTTTTCATTAATATTATACGCAGCTCCTAACATTAATCTTGGTCTTTCGTAATAAACCAGAGCCGATCCAACATAGTCATCTTTTCCTTTTTTAAACTCGCCAAATGGGTAAACCTCACCTCTAAAAGTATAATTATAACCACCGGTAGTTCCACTTGTAATATTTCTTCCTAAACCTTGTGTCAAGGCAACTTTTTCTTTGAATACAAGCTTGGTTCCATCAACCTTTTGCTTACCTGTAAGCTGAAAACCCATATCACGGTCTACATTAAACTTTGAGTTTAGCAACGAACGATCAACCAATTGTAAATTAGCTGAAGAAACAACACGCTCAATATTACCAGGTAACTTAAATTGTCCCATTTTTATAGAAAAGCCTTTATAAAAATTCCAATCAGCATAAGCATCTAAAACGATATTACTTGCATTGCTTTGCTCCGGCGTTATAGCACCGCTGCTAATATCTCTATTAGATAGTGCCAACTCCAACTTCCATTTTAATTTAGGAGAGAAAGCATATCCATTAAATTTTAACCTTGAACGTCGCGTTAGAAACTTATCATCAAGGCTATTAATATTCCCTAGTTCATCGTTTGTTACGTCCCATTCGGCTTGATATAAGCTTTGAAAACGAAAGCCAAATTTTACATGAAAAGAAGAATCCTTTCCATAAAAATTTAGCCCTTTCCCGAATTTTTTTTCTACGTGTTGTGCCTGTGCACTACATGCCACAAAAAGTACCATGCTTAGGATAAGCGTTAGTTTTTTACTCATTTTTTTTCATTTGTTGAAATCATTCAATAATAGTTGATTTCAGTTTTACTAGTTTAATCGAGCACAAAAGTATCCGAATGACTAGGCGATTAAGAATTTCTAATATTACCTTAATGTTACCTTTTTATTACATTACAAAAAAGAGGTAACAATATGTTGATTATAGGGTTTTACAGAGTAAAAAAAAGACCTTATGATAAAGCCTCCTATTTAATCAAATAGTTTATTCATTAGGCAAAGCTGCCCTGGGAAAAGTATTTCACAATGAAAACAAGCAGAATACTAATTACCAAGCCCAAGGTCACTTTCGTCAAATCCAAGCTAATGCTTTTAAGCATACCTTTTCGCTTGGTTTTTTCTCCCATCATAAAGTTTATGGCAATCTCACGACCCGCCAATAAACCAATAAATACCCAAGTCGTACTCATAGGAATTTCATTCATTTCCTTAAAGTAGAAAAGAACCATGCCATAAACAGCATCAATAATTGTAGCCGATCTTATATCTATTGTATTCGTTTTTGATTTTACAATTTTTTGTATAGCACCACCTTTTGTGGCAACGATATAGGCTAACATGCCCAAAATAATTACTAAGGAGATAATTAACTCCAATACAGAAATCTGCCTAGGTAAGTAAACATAGATATTTGCAAAATCTTGAATCAGCCATTGCGACCATAAAAAACCTGTAGAACACCACTGAAGAACTGTCCATATTTGCCTTTCCTTATCGGTAATTTTCTTTTGTATAAAACGCTTTTCTACCAAACGAGTAATCCCAACATAGATTAATATAGCCGCTCCAAAAGCAACCGCATATCCTAACAATGACTTCTGCACCATATTCATTAAATTTTTCTCATTGAAAAATGTAAGAATTAAAAATGAGGTACTCACGGGAATCCCTGTGCGTGTAAGCAATACGAGAATTAAAGGAGGCAACAAATAATACCATGCAAAAGGTTCGGGTAATGCGTATTTAGCCAAACGACCATAGCTTACATCACCTGAGTATTGAAACCAACCATAGATTAAGGTTGCCGCCAAAATACTACCCGCAAAAGCCCATAGTACTACCCAACTTCTTTTAGAATTAGAACTTAAAAAAGTACCCAAGGTTTGTATTGAATCATTAGCCACAACAGAATAAGCTGCCATTATAAAACCCAAATACATTACAATAAATGTTAAGTCCAATTTTATGTAGTTTTATTGAAGTTTAAATATCTATCACAAACGGCAAAGAAACGAATGATTCCAACATTTGATTCAAAAAAAAGACCTCCGAAGAGGTCTTAAAATTTTATCGATATTGGGAATTTCCATTATTTCAAGAACAATAACTCTCTTAATTTAGGCAAAGCCCACATTTTATCTTCTACAATAAGCTCTAATTTATCAGCATGATATCTAATATCATCAAAGTGTGGCTTTACTTTATCGCAATATGCAATCGCCATCTTTCTGCTATCCTTCATCTTATTTGCTTTTTTGCGCTCATTTACCATAGCCGTTACTCCGTTACTTACGGCATTAATATGACCACTAATATCAGCACAAATGTTTTTTACAGAAGCGTAGGACTTAGCCGGAAGGCCAATTTCTTTTTGCCCTTTAATATTTTCAATCAATTTATTCTGATACTCAATTGCCGACGGCAATACGTGATTAGAAGCCAAGTAACCAATCATACGCGCCTCAATCTGAATTTTCTTTACGTACTCTTCCAATTGAATTTCATGACGTGCATCTAACTCTACTTCCGTAAAAATATTGGTACGCTTAAACAAGCTTTTTGCTTCTTTAGTAGCTAATACATCTAATGCTCTTACCGTATCCTTATTATTGCTTAAGCCACGTTTTTTAGCTTCTTTAGCCCAAGCATCGCTATAATTATCTCCTTCAAAACAAATTGCTTTGCTTTTCTTGATATACGATTGCAACACTTTTAAAATTGCAATTTCTTTTTTATCGCCTTTTTTAATTTTAGCGTCTACGTCTTTCTTAAACTGAATTAATGTATCGGCCATAATAGTATTTAAAACCATCATAGGTCCAGCACAATTTGCTGTAGAACCTACTGCTCTAAATTCAAATTTATTTCCTGTAAAAGCAAAAGGACTTGTACGATTACGATCTGTATTATCTTGGAATAATTCAGGGATTGACTTGTGAATATCCATTTTAAGTAAGGCTTCATCTTGCTCCGAAAATTTATCCCCTACTCTACCTTCTATTTCTTTTAAAAGTTTAGTCAAGTATTCTCCTATAAATACAGATATAATGGCAGGTGGTGCTTCATTAGCTCCTAAGCGATGATCGTTACCCGCACTTGCAATTGCAGCGCGTAATAAATCAGCATGATCATGCACTGCTTTTATTGAGTTTATAAAAAAGGTCAAGAACATTAGATTTGTTCTTGGTGTTTTACCTGGGCTTAAAAGATTCACACCTGTGTTTGTTGCCAAGCTCCAATTGTTATGCTTACCACTACCATTTACACCTGCAAATGGTTTCTCGTGTAATAACACTTTTAGTTTATGACGTTTAGCAACACGTGGCATTAAATCCATAAGTAATGAATTATGATCCACCGCTAGATTTGCTTCTTCAAAAATAGGCGCACACTCAAATTGCCCAGGCGCTACTTCATTATGACGCGTACGTAAAGGAATACCTAACTTATAACTCTCTTGTTCAAAATCTTGCATAAACGCAAACACACGCTCCGGGATAGAACCGAAATAATGATCATCTAATTGCTGCCCTTTTGCAGGAGCATGACCTAAAAGGAATCGACCACAAGCTACTAAATCTGGTCGGGCATTAGCCAAGGCTTCATCTACTACAAAGTACTCTTGCTCCCAACCCAAACTAGCCGTTACACGGTTTACGTTTTTATCAAAATATTTACACACGTCAACCGATGCATGATTCACTGCGTCTAAAGCTTTTAATAAAGGTGTTTTACTATCCAAACTTTCACCGCTATAAGCGATAAAAATGGTAGGAATACAAAGCGTCTTACCATGTGCCATTTCCATAATAAAAGCTGGCGAAGTAGGATCCCAAGCCGTATAACCACGTGCTTCAAATGTTGCACGGATACCGCCATTTGGAAAACTAGATGCATCTGGTTCTTGTTGAATCAATGCATCTCCATCAAATATTTCTAAAGCTGAACCGTCTGGTTTTAATGTAAAAAACGAATCATGTTTCTCAGCAGTAGCTCCTGTTAAAGGCTGAAACCAATGCGTAAAGTGCGTAGCCCCTTTATCCATTGCCCAAGCTTTCATAGCCGATGATATTTGATCTGCCATAGCACGATCTACTTTCTTACCGCTTTGCACAGATTCTCTCAAACTATAAAAAGCTTCTTCGCTTAAATAATCTCGTTGAATTTTATCAGAAAAAACATTTGTTCCAAAAAACTCAGTAACCTTGGTACTGCTATAACCTCTAATATCTTTTTCTCCTTCATTGATATTATTAATGGCTTGCATTCTTAAATTTGACATATTATAATTTTTTATAATGTAGTATTATTGTACAAATGTAATATGTTTTTTTACTTTTGGGGTCAATATTATTAACATTGTATTTTTATACATTTATTAATATTTGATAAACAATATTTTAATTTAATTAAAATCAGTGATAAAAATCACTTATTTATACAATTGTTCGAAAAGTTAAATTAATTCGAGGCTTTACTGCCTTTTTAGTTTTAGGAATTGCATGTTTATAATAATGCTGAGTAGCTCCAGACATTAGCAACAAACTCTTATCGCTTAATAGAATATCCATTTTTACATCGCGGCTTATATGTTTTAATTTAAAAACGCGCGTAGCTCCAAAAGAAACTGATGCAATCGTTGGATTATTTCCAAGCTCCTTTTCATTATCCTGATGCCACCCCATACTGTCATTACCATCACGGTAATAGTTTAGGAGGCAAGAATTAAAACTAGCTTTGGTTACTTTTTCTACTTTATTCTTTATGCTTACTAATAAAGAGCTCCATAATTCGGCCTGCATTATTTGCCCCGAATATTTATAAGCTACGCCTTCATTTCCATAAAAAGCAACTAAACGCGGTTGCATAATTTTTTTACCAAAAAGTGTAATCTCTTTTTCTTGCCAATTTATTTCTTCCTTTACTAAAGAAAAATAATCAACGTCTTCAAAAACATTTGAGTATAGTTTCAAATCCGCTTCGGGCAAATCTATTTTTTCTACCACCTTTCTATTTAGCTTCTTCTTTTAATAAGTCCTGGTTAGCCATCCGTCTTTCCTTATTTACGAATATGCTTACATTCAATTCAAAACCAATTAGCAATATTTGCGCCATAGTAAATAACCAAATTAAAAAGATAATAAGCGTACCTACTGAGCCATATATTTGATTATAATTAACCAAGTTATTGACCATATAAAAAAAGCCAACCGTAAGTGCAATAATCAAAGTACTTGCTACTAAACTACCTGGTGTAATCATAGGCCATCGCGTATGTGTTGCAGGACCATAGCGGTAAATTATAGATATAGTCAAAACCAACATAGATGCTATAATTATATATTGCAATAGCTTGCCAATTATTACCCATCCTTCTAAACCAGCATAATCAAATAACCAAGCCTGAAAAATCATAAGCGAAAAAGAAAGAATAATTACGGCTAAAAAAATAACCGTCAATAAAATAGCAAATAAGCGTTTCTTATACCAAACCTGTTTTTTAAAGCCTGCAAAACTTCTATCAAAACTGCTCATTAAACCCATGAGCCCATTGCTTGAGAAAAACAAAGTCAACAATACAGAAAAAGATAGGAGAACTTCTTTTTTATGCAAAAAGAAATCATTCATCAAGTTTACAATTGATTTTTGAAGACGCTCACTTTGTGTAATAATCCCCACGGTTTCATCAATAGATGCAATCAATGCCTCGGTTGATAGTGGCAAGTAAGGAATTAATGTAAATAAGAATAATAAAAATGGCGGAATAGACATTAAAAAAGAAAAGCTCATTGCCCGTGCCATAATTGTAAAACGTGGCGAAAGAATTTCTTTACCAAAAAAGCGAAATGAATCATACAAAGACACTCCATGAAAACCTGGTAGTACAATACCAGATAGCCATACTTTTAGAACACGCGCTACGCGAGAATTCTTTACTTTTTCTTCCAAACTACTCATAGAACCACGGAAGACTTATTTCAACAATTAATATCTGTATGAATTTCCTCTACGACCTGTGCGGTCATGACGATAATAACGACGCTCACGATTCTTACGAATCCAATTATACTTATACTTATTACGTCTATTTACTCCGTTATTGGGCTTGCGTTTACTTTTAGTTTTGGTGCCAGTTCCTTTTATTCTAAAAGCGCCACCTGACAATCGATTATTACTTCCATTACCTCCTACAGTCATTGCGCTTCCTCTACCACGAGCGGATCGCACACGAGAGTTTAACTTAATACTAGAAGTTGCTTTTCGATATTTATTCTTTTTCTTTTTGCCACCAGGACCATCAAAACTTACTTCAACATTCAATGCCTCCTTGTTATAATCAGTAGCATCTGCAGTAAACGCAAACGAAACCATTATAGCCAAGAGTGAAAACAAAACTTTCTTTGTAGATAAATAACGCATGAGGTCCTAATTTTAACCTCTAAGGTAATAAACCTGAGCCAAAGTGCTTAGATTTATTCACTTTTTAGCAAAAATCAAACTAACGTCTTATCCCTCGTTCATCCATTGCTTTTCGAAATTTTTGTGCGTTAGCCTCATGCTCAGCACCATTTTTGGCAAAATTGTGATATCCGCTAAAGTCTTCCTTAGCACAGAAGAAAATATAATCGGTTTGTTTATTTTCTAGCACAGCATCTATTGATTCAGGTTTAGGTGTACAAATTGGCCCTGGAGGAATACCCTCAACCTTATAAGTATTCCAAGGTGAATCATACCGAATATGCTTATTCAATACTCGTTTTATAGAAAAATCGCCATATGCAAATCGAGCGGTAGGATCAGCTTGAAGCTTCATCCCTTTTCTTATACGATTCAGATAAACACTTGCTACATTGGCCATTTCATCTTTTTTATTCGTTTCTTCATCAACAATCGAGGCAATTGTAATTACCTCAGTAAGGCTTAGCTTTAGTTTTTTAGCTTTCGCTTTTCGCTCGTCATTCCAAAAACGTTTATAGGCCTTAAACATTTTGTCAAAAATTTCTTTTGGCTCCGTATTGTAATACACATCATATGTAAGCGGCAGAATGATACTTTGAACCTCATTTGTATTAATCCCATAGGGTTTAAGAAAATTACTATCAGCAAATAACTGAATAAAAGTAGCAGAATCTGTAGCTACTTTTTTAGCAAGATGCTTCGCAATATGATTTTTTGTGCGAAGTTTATTTACCACAATTCGCACAACCTCCTGCTTGCCCGACTTAAGCAAATGAATAATATCATGATTATTCATTCCTTGCTTAATAATATATTTACCAGGGTGAATATTACTAGAAAGATTGCTTCCTTCTGCCAATGCTTCAAATGAGCCTAAATCATTTAAAATATTATTTTCTTTCATTTGAGCCAGCACATCGTCCATACTAGCTTCGTTTTTTAAATAAATAGCGGCTTTTTCACCAAAATCGGCAGTATTAGCCGCCTCAAATCGAGCGCATCCGCTTAAAACAAGCACTGCCGCAAACAAAGCAAAAACCACAGGAACTATTGATATCTTTTTCTTCACAATTATAATTTGCCTCAAATGTAAAAAACAATCTGAAAGCTTGTGGTATCAGAGTACAAAATGATAGCAGTTTTTTATAACTTTGCCAATCCTTTAATTTTAGTATTTATGGCTTTAGAAGAATTGGTAATGCCCAAAATGGGCGAAAGTATTACAGAGGCAACCGTACTCAAATGGCTTAAGAATGTAGGAGATTCTATTGATATGGATGAAACACTTCTTGAAATAGCAACTGACAAAGTAGATAGTGAAGTACCAAGTACTGTTTCGGGTACAGTTACTGAAATATTATTTAATGTAGACGATGTAGTGCCAGTAGGAACCGTAATCGCTAAAATTAGCACAGGTGGTGAAGTGGCTCAAGCGGCACCAAAAGTAGAGGCAGCTCCAAAAGCTGAACCAGCTCCTGCGGCTCCTCAGCCAGTAGCAGCTCCGCCAAGTGCACCACCGGCAAACACAGCAGCACCTGCAGCGAGTAATGGAGAACCCAATAGATTTTATTCACCATTGGTAATGAACATTGCTGCCAAAGAAGGAGTTTCAATGAGTGATTTAGAAGCAATCCAAGGCAGCGGCAAAGAAGGAAGAGTTACTAAAAAAGATATCATTAATTATGTAAAAAATAGAGGAACGGCTTCTGCTGCACCAACTGCTCCGCAGGAAGCTTCAGCACCAAGTGTAAGTGCAACACCGGCACCTAGTGAGAGTAACAAATCAACAATTCAAGCTTCTGGCAATGTAGAAATTATTGAAATGGATCGTATGCGCAAACTCATTGCAAAACATATGGTTGATAGCGTTCAAACTTCGCCACACGTTACATCTATGACAGAGGCTGACGTAACCAATATGGTAAATTGGCGCAACAAAGTAAAAGGTGAATTCTTAGAAAAAAATGGAGAGAAACTAACCTTTACGCCATTATTTATTGAGGCGATTGTAAACTGTATTAAGCGCAATCCAATGATTAACGCAAGTGTAGATGGTGATAATATTATAATCAAAAAAGATATCAATATAGGTATGGCAACTGCCTTGCCAAATGGTAACCTAATTGTACCTGTTATAAAAAATGCAGATACGAATAATTTGTATGGAATATCTAAGCAAGTAAATGGCTTAGCAAACGCTGCACGAAATAATAAATTAAAACCAGAAGATACGCAAGGAGGAACCTTTACACTTACAAATGTAGGAACCTTTGGTAGTTTAATGGGTACACCAATAATTAGCCAACCACAGGTAGCAATACTTGCAGTAGGAACTATCAAAAAACGCCCTGTAGTTATTGAAACACCGGAGGGTGATGTAATAGCAATTCGTCAAATGATGTATTTATCTATGAGCTATGATCATAGAATTATTGATGGATCCTTGGGAGCTGGTTTTTTAAGTGAAGTAGCCAAAGAACTTGAAAACTTTGATACAAATCGTAAGGTGTAACATTTTCAGGAATATAACAACCAAGTAAAACATGAACCGACTTAGCGAAAAAGAAATTTTGCAAAAATTGCAAAATCTAGATGGATGGACCTTGAATGAGGCTGCATTAGAACGAAACTTTAAGTTTGAAAACTTTAAGCAATCCTTAGATTTTATTAATCAACTTGGTACAGCAGCTGAAGAGCAAAATCACCACCCTGAACTTTTTAATGTGTACAATAAGGTAAACATTAGATTATCCACGCATGATGCCGATGGCATAACAGAAAAAGACTTTAAGCTTGCCAACACAATTAATAGCTTTAGCCTGGTTAGCAGTTAATACTTGAGCTTACTTTTTTTTGCTTTAAATGCATGCGCAGTGCAATTAAATTACGAACTTTACTACAATGAAAAGAATAACCTTCTTTCTGATTGTTATTTCCATGCTTGTATTAGCTAGTACTAATTGTATTGCACAAACAGATGGCGAAGCACTTGAAGAAAAACCATTTATAGATTGGGATGCACTCTACGCTCAAAAATACATAGGCATAGGAGCACTTGGCGTAATTAAATACCCAGGACTTGAAGTAAACCTCTCCTTCCCGCACAAGTTTATTGTAAAAGAAAAAATGCACAAGGGAAAGGAAAAGCGAATTAACAAAGTAAGACGCTGGGAACTATTTAGTCGCTATTATTTTCATAAAAATAATCATCATAATGTGATGCTTACAGGCGGCAGAACTTGGCAACGAGAATTAAAAAAGAATAAATTTTTCATTTCTCAAGCAGATATTGGTTTGGCCAGAACCTTTTATACCAATCCTACCTACGCGGTAGAAAACGGAATCGTTACCCGTCAAAATTTCGATGGCGATATGTACTTCAGCTTTAATTACCGCTTTGGGTTTGGCCAACACATTCAACGTAAAAATGAAACCTTTAGATTTTACTCATACTTTGGGCTAATGAATTTTGCACCTTACAACAATTTATATCTAAGTAGATTAGTAGTAGGTATTAATATTAATAAATTTTTGAAAAAGAAATAATGAAAAAAATAATATTCATACTACCGCTATTTTTATTCTTTTCATGTCAAAAAGATAAAGTTGAACTTTCAGAAAAAACGGACGAAATATTCTTTGTAAAATCTGGAGAACAAACCCTTCCTGTTCGAGTTAAAGGCAATACAGCTTCTAAAGTATTTGTTGTGTACATACATGGCGGACCAGGTGACCCGGGTATTTGGGAACACAATACGGAGCAAAGCATTGAGTATATCCAACAAGATTATGCTGCTGTATTTTTTGACCAGCCATTTGCCGGTTTCTCACAGGGAAATAATATTAGCAAGGCAACAGTAAGCACGTTTACCAATGCAGTGGACCATGTAGTAGAAACAGTTAAATTTAGATTTGGAGATGATATTAGATTTTTCATACTAGGTCATTCTTGGGGTGGATTTGTAAGCGCAGCCTACCTTACTACAGATACACTTCAGAATAAATTTAAGGGATGGATTAATTTAGACGGTGCGCATAACTACGCATTAGGCGACTCACTAGTAGGAGATAAAATTAAAAAAGTGGGCAATAGGCAAATTGTATTTGGAGATAACGCAGAAACTTGGCAAAGCATGATAAATTGGATTGATAACAATCCTCCTAACGGCACTTCGAGCAGATCAAATGCTATAAACTCTTGTGGCTTTGATGGCATGCGTCTTATGTCTGATTCAACTAATGACGGTTTTGAGATGAACGTAGGTAAAATAATCTTAGGTCAATATCAACCTTGGGCATTTACAGCTTTTATAACAAATTTAATTACAACTAACATCCTTGATTTAAACCAGTTGGCTTTAGATAACGAAATGAGCAGCCGATTAAATAAAGTAACGATTCCAGTATTGAATATTTATGGCAAATATGATTTTATAGTGCCTCAAGACCTTGGACAAGATGTTATGGACAAAGTAAGTAGCTCATGGACCAAAATGGTGATTATGCCTAAAAGCGATCACAATCCGCAACTATCTGAACCTATAGAAACTCATAAAGAGATTACTGATTTTATTGAACTGTTTAAGTAGGCTCCTTGTCTGCAGTATAAATGCAATAATTCCACAGCCCACGTTTCCAACATTGATATTGGTAATACGCGCTCCACATGTTTTCATGTTTCCCCTTACGTTTACCAATTATACGCAATACCCAATCAATGGCAACTGAAGGAATAAAAATGTAATACAAACGCTTGATACTTGGCTCAACATTTTTTGTTACTACCTGTTTCTTAATATTCTTAAAACCGGCTTGCTCTAATTTTTCTTCAAATTCTTTTTCATAAGCAAAATCAGAAACAGCCCAGCTCTTAGCCCAGTTTTTCATTGCTACTTTGTCTTTTTCGTTTTTCTCAGTTCCTTTCCAGAAAAAATCTAAGACCACCAATTTTCCATTAGATTTCAATAAGCGAGCAGATTCTTTGAGCACATCAAGTTTATCCTGCGCATGACAATAACTTTCAATGCCATACACCACATTATAGGCTGTACTTTCCAAGCTTGTATGACAATAGTCCTCGGCATAAAATTTAGCATTATCAGCTAAGCCGCGATCGGATGCATCTTTATTAGCTTGCGCTATTTGTTTTCTAGTTATAGATACTCCATCTACTTTTATAGCATACTTTTTTGCTAAGTACATGGCTGGCCCACCTATGCCACAACCTAAATCTGCTACTTGCATTCCTGTTTTTAAATCTGCGTTTTGAGCCACCTTCTCGGTTGTATTATTTATGGCCTCGTTATGCAATTTAATACCCTTCTCCCAAAAGCCATAATGGAATGAACCATGCTTCTTGGCACCCCAAATTATTTCATAATCCTTCTGAGAAGATTGATAGTAGTACTCCACTTCTTCATGATATGTTTTTTGTTCAGCCATGGGCAACGCAAATTTAGTTTTAACTTCGTTCTTAGTGAAAGATATTGAAGACAGAAAAGACATAAT
Organism: uncultured Chitinophagaceae bacterium; assembly: GCA_937981995.1. GTDB lineage: Bacteria > Bacteroidota > Bacteroidia > Chitinophagales > Chitinophagaceae > JAGNRR01. The sequence continues at coordinate 8,013 of CALJNC010000026.1, read as the reverse complement.
ACTCTTAGTAGATACTTTTTATGCAAAAGTGCTAAAAGACGAAAAAATCAATTACTTTTTTACCGACGTAGCCAAGTTAGACTTTGAAAAACACATACCTCGTATGTATGACTTTTGGGAATCTACCTTACTTCATTCTGCATCTTATGCTGGCAATACTCTTAAGGTTCATAAAGACTTAAATAAAAAATCTTCATTAGAGAAGCAACACTTTGATACTTGGATAGGCCTTTTTAAGGAAACAGTTAATGAACTATATACTGGCACAACTGCCGAACTGGCCAAGCAACGAGCTGAGTCCATCGCAATGGTAATGCAATTAAAAATGAGTGATAAGCAACAAGGATTATTCTAGCACTAAATTATAAGAAGTACTTCGCCCACCTCCTTGCGCCACAAACAGTCCCTTACTAGCAAGATCTTGCAAATCTCTAGTTGCAGTTGCCTTAGATGTTTTGGTTATACCTATATATTTTCGTGTATTCATTCCGCCTTCAAAGCTAGCCATACCTTCATCTAACATACGGCGTACCACTTTTAATTGGCGCTTATTTAGCACATGCTCCCATTGCTCAAAAAAACGAGCTTTACTCAGCGTAAACTCTATTTGTTGCTCGGCACATTGGAGCGCTTCCAATATTGTTTTTACAAAATAATGCACCCATAAACTGACTTCATTTTTCTGTTGTGCTTTTTGCAAATGGACGTAGTAATCCTTTTTCTTTTTTTCTATTGCAACTGATAAACTCATCATCACAGGACTACCATTCCCTTGTGACAAGGCCTTCTCAGCTACTGCACGACCCAAACGCCCATTACCATCTTCAAAAGGGTGTATACTTAAAAAATACAAATGTGCCAAGGCAGACCTAAGTGGCGCATGCAGCATAGCTTGCTTACCATTAGGTGCTGTATCATTAAACCATTTGACAAAAGCGCGCATCTCCTCATTCATTCGTACCGAAGGTGGTGCTTCAAAATGCACTTTTTGTTTACCCATTGCGCCCGATACTACTTGCATAGGTTCTTTGTGCGTTCGCCACTTGCCTACTTGCAAATTTTTATCATTTTCAAATAAAGTACTATGCCACTCACACAACATTTTTTTACTTAAGGGCTTAGCATAGGTTTCTCGTACAGCGAGCATCAATTTGCTTACCGACTCCGCGTTTTTATCTTGTAGATTAAACGCTTTGAGTTGATAACCCATATATTTTTTTATAGAAGACAGTACATCTTTCCTGCTATAAAACTCCCCTTCTATCTCGGAAGTTTTTATAGCTTCTTGTACCATTACATCAACTATTGTATCTGCTTTCATGCCTTTTGGCAAAGCTTTGACCACACCTTCATAACGAGCCATGAGGCTATTAACTTTTAGCAATAGCTCATCCATACCTTTAAGCGAATACTTAAAGTTTGGCCAGTCTTTTCGTTCCCAATTGTAGCGTAGCAGTGCCATTGTACACACAAAATTACAAATCATGAGCCGATTAACCCATTTATTCGGCTCATATTTTATTATTTTTTGAGCCGATTAATATTACTATTCGGCTCAAATTAGGCGCAACAGATTTGCTAGTATATAACAAATCCATGGTCAGAGACTAAGGATAGAAGCGCTTTGTATCATGAGCCGACTAAACTTAAACCAACTTAATCTTTAGAACCTCCTCATCTTTCCAAACCTTAACCAACTCAGCAGCTTTCAAAGCTTTCACGGCTTTGTCCCATTTAGAATTGCTGAGCCCAGCTTTCTCTTTGATAGCTAATAAATCAGCAGCTGCTGCAGATAGTAATTCATAAACCACCTTCTCATTTTCGTTTAAATCTGATGGTGCTTCATTTGCAGGTGCCGTTTCCTCTACCTTTTCACGGCCCTGTTCTGGGCGCATTTGTGGGAAGAACAATACATCTTGAATCGAGGCATTATTCGTCATAAACATACACATACGATCTATCCCAAAACCGATACCCGATGTTGGTGGCATACCATATTCTAATGCACGTAAAAAATCTTGGTCAATAAACATGGCCTCGTCATCGCCGCGCTCCATCAGTTTTGCTTGATCTTCAAAACGCTCACGCTGGTCAATCGGATCATTTAACTCGGTATAGGCATTCGCCAATTCCTTTCCGTTTACGATTAACTCAAAACGCTCTACCAAACCTTCTTTGCTTCTATGTTTTTTAGTCAACGGACTCATATCCACTGGATAATCAATAATGAAAGTTGGTTGGATATAGCTCGCCTCACATTTTTCTCCGAAGAGTTCGTCAATCAACTTTCCTCGACCCATCGTATCATCTACTTGGATATTTAGTTTTTTACAAACGTCAAATATTTCACTTTCGGTCATAGCAGAAATATCTATTCCAGTATGCTCTTCAATCGCTTCGTAAATACTGATTCTTTTATAGGGTGCTTTAAATTCTACTTCATTTTTACCGATGGGTAACTTCGTTTTTCCATTACTATCTAGGGCTACTTTCTCGAGCAACATTTCTGTTTGCTCCATCATCCAGTAATAATCTTTGTAGGCCGTATAAAATTCTAATACGGTAAACTCAGGATTGTGCGTTCTGTCCATCCCCTCATTACGGAAATTTCTACTAAACTCATACACCCATTCAAAACCACCAACGATCAATCTTTTTAAATACAACTCATTGGCAATACGCAAATACAAAGGCATATCCAATGCATTGTGATGCGTAATAAACGGACGAGCCGCTGCACCACCCGGGATACTTTGCAGTACAGGTGTATCTACTTCTAAGGCTCCGCGCTCATTTAAAAATTCACGGATACTATTTACAATTTTTGTTCGCTTAATGAATGTTTCTTTCACGCCAGGATTCACAACCAAATCAGCATAACGCTGACGATATCTAAACTCAGGATCAGTAACCTCATCGTATACCTCACCGTCCTTTTCTTTTACAATTGGCAAGGGTTTTAAGCTTTTGCTCAAAAGCGTAAACTCGTTTACATGGATAGTCGTCTCTCCCATTTTGGTAGTAAATACATATCCTTTGATTCCAATAAAGTCTCCAATGTCTAATAGTTTTTTCCAAACCTGATTATACATAGTTTTATCCTCACCCTTACAAACGTCATCACGACGGATGTACATCTGAATTTTACCTTCACCATCTTGCAATACAGCAAAGTTTGCTTTACCCATATCACGCACACTCATAATTCTTCCGGCCACACATACTTCCTTAAAGTCAGCATCATTCTCACCCTGTTTATAGTTTTCTAATATCGTTTTAGAATTACTATTTACAGGATATAATGGCGCTGGATAAGGATCGATTCCTAATTCGCGCAATGCACCTAACTTCTCTCTTCTTATAAGCTCTTGCTCTGATAATTGCATAGTCGTGCAAAGATGTAGTGAAATGTTTAATGTTGAATGCCTATTGTTTAATTTATTAGGATATTTTTAGGCTCTATGGATTTACAACAAGTTAAGGAACGCTATGCCAAAATGAAGGATGCCGAGTTACAGCACCTTGCCAAATATGAAATTCATCAGCTAAGACCCGAAGTAGTAGAATATGTAAAAGAAGAAATAACTAAAAGAGGATTGGATAGCAGACTAACCGAAGTGGTAGATAATCAGCTTAGAGAACTGAGCAATGAAGAAATTGAACAATATATACAGACCATACAATCACTCCCTTGCCCAAAATGTACGCTACAGTTTGAACGTTTAAATGCATCGCTCATTCATAAAATAAGAAGTTTCATATTCATGACAAACTATGAATCTAAAATTTATATAGCATGCGACACTTGCATTTCTAAAGAAAAAAACAAGCAACTCCTCCTGAATAGTTTATTAGGTTGGTGGGGGTTCCCGTGGGGATTGATAAAAACGCCCGTATTCATAACCAAACACTTTACGGAAAATGCAAAGAGAGAAAATTTTGGTAAGACAATCCTAACCGAATTTGTACAAGACAATGCTTCTGAGCTTTACCTACGAAAAGATAATACAGCAGAACTGCAATATTTTATTAAAAGAATTAATGAATACTAAATAATTCAATAGGCTGTTGCAGCTTTCAATCTGCCGTTTTTTCCGTAACTTCACGTAAAACATTTTTATGCGTCTTTTCCTACTTTCCTTAGTTACATTTTTATTTATTGCACAAGGTTCAACTGCACAGATAGTGCAATCAGAACTCAACACCACTCCATTACTCAAAACAGTCCAATTTCCTAACGGAGTGCAGAACCAACAATGGAATACCGCCTTGCATACCAGTATAAGCAAGCCAAATACATTTGTTGATTTAGATAAAATAAAAAAAAGAAATGCCGCCCAACGAAAACATCAATCATACCCTTCAACTACTTCCAATAAAACATTGGCGGCTACTCCAACAATTGGAAATAGTTTTAGAGGTAATGATTTAAATTCTTTTACACCATCAGATAATGATATTGCTATAAGCAATGATGGAATAATTGTAAGTGTAATTAACCAAAACATTGAAGTATACGCTGCAAATGGCTCACAGCTTTTAGGCTATGCCAGATGGAATGATTTTATAGATGACTCTACTTTAAACCAAGGAAAGTATGATCCTAAGGTATTGTACGATCCATACCATGATCGCTTTATCGCATTGATATTACACGCACCGGTAGATACATCAAAATCTAGTATCATTATTGCTTTCTCACAATCTAATGATCCGTTACAAGGCTGGAATATGTATAACCTTACAGGGAATCCTGCCTTAAATGGCGGTTGGACAGATTATGCATCTATTGGTATCAATGAATTTGAACTTTTCTTGAATGCAAATCTTTTTGGAAGACCTCCTTCTTATAATTACCTAGGTACCTATATTCAACAAATAGATTTAGCGAGCGCGTATGCAGGATCACCTATGCAAAGCAAACTATGGTCTGGTTTTAACCCTACAAAATTTATTACACTAAAGCCAGCACCTGATGGTCAACTGAGACAAACCGGTGACAGAAACATGCGCTTTGTTATGACGAACCCGGGACAAGATTCTACGTTACATTATTTCAATATAACAGATACTATGAATGCACCGGGCGTAACAATTAATCGCGCTTCGTACCCTATACCTTATTATAGTGCTTGTGCAAATGGATATATAAAAGATCCTAATAGTCCTTTTATTGATTCTATTTCTACAGGATCCTCATGGATTATGAGAGCCTTCACTTTAGATAACTATGTGCACTTTACGTTTTCTTCCAATGCAAATGGATCTTGTGGCATAAACTATGGTCGCTTAGATTTAGATAATCAAACGGCAAGTTATATTAGTTATTCTGAGCCAGGAACTAACCTAGCCTATCCATGTATTGCATCAATAGGTTATGACGAGTTTGACAAAAATACAGCTATGGTTTATGTAAGATCAGATACAAGTATTTTACCTGAAGTAGGCGTAATAACCATTGATGACAATATGATTTGGAGTGCTGCCCAAACCGTTAAAAAAGGTGATACCATAATAGATATTTTAGGCGCTGGCGGCAACCCAAATGGCACAGAACGTTGGGGAGATTATAGCGGCATAGCCCGTAAGTATAATGCTACTAGTCCGCCTGAGGCTTGGTTATTTGGCGCATATGCGGCTAATACATCTACGCGTCAAAACAGCTGGGCTAATTGGATAGCTCAAATAAAATCAGCTGATTTTCCTGTAGGAATTGTAGAAACTAAAAATAGCAAGCATGCGGCGGTTTACCCAAATCCGGCAGTTTCACATTATACATTTTCCTTTGAGCTTGACAAAAAAAGTCCTGTAACTATATCAATCAGTGATATGAGTGGAAGAAAGATTAAAACACTTTTTGAAGGAGTTGTACCAACGAGTAGGAATGAATTTTCATTTAATAGAAATGCTTTACCCAATGGTCAATACTTTATTCAACTAAATGTAGATGGACAACAAGTGACTAAAAAGTTGCTTCTAGTGGACTAAGGTTAACCTATGCACCCCAATAATATTTTTAATTCGGGTTATGATTTTCTTGCCTTGTCAGAAGAGTATCATGAGCTTAAACCCTTATTGTTTAAAAATGAATATGACAAATGGACAATAGACTTTAGCATTAAAAAAAATGCTCGTTTATTCAACGAAATTCTCATGAAAAAGTTTGTGGGTATTGACTATTGGAAAATTCCTGAAGCAAACCTTTCGCCAACAATACCCGGACGCTTAGATTATTTATATCATCTTAAAGACTTATTAGGCAATGGCCCTAAAAAAATATTCGATATTGGTACAGGCGCAAGTATGGTATATCCTTTACTTGGCAATAAACTATTCGATTGGAAATTCGTGGGTGCAGAAATTTCTACCAAATCAATAGACAATGCAAAAGAAATTTTAGAAAAAAATGAAATTCCAGAGAGCGAAATTGAAATTAGGCAACAGAAAGTAAAACGAAAATTCTTTGATAAAATTGTTTTACCCGAAGAACAATTTGATGCAAGTATGTGCAATCCTCCTTTTTTTGAATCAGAAGAACAAGCGCAATCTTGGAATTGGAAAAAATGGAAAAGCGATCAAGCTAAAAGTGTAGGCACACTCTCGGAGCTAGTGGTTAAAGGAGGCGAAAAACAATTCATTACCAATATGATTCAAGAAAGTAAGGAGTTTAAAAATCAAATTAAAATTTTTACTTCCTTAGTTTCAAAAAAGTCTACAGAGGCCTTCATTGAAAAAGAATGTTCGAATGTAGAAGTCAAATACTTAGATTTTATTGCTATGAAAACAGGACGAAAGGAATCGAGAATTGCGGTTTGGCATTTCTAATTAATCCTTAAATTCTATTGGAAAAACATAATCATATTCAACCCGCTTACCATTATCCATAGCTGGAGACCAATTAGGCAATAAATTGATAATTCTTAGCGCTTCTTTATCATAGGTTGAATCAAGCCCCTTCAGCACTTTAGGATTATTCAGAACTCCATTACTATCTATATTAAATTTAACATATACTACCCCTGTAATGTGCGGTCTTGCTTTAGGATATTTAATTTGCTCATTGATAAAGGATATTAGAGCAGCCTCTCCTCCTGGAAATTCAGGCAAAAATTGTGGGGTGCGTATTGCAACCATTCCATCTCCTAAGTTCGTTGTATTACCCAATTTCATTTGAGCACTAATACAAAAAGAATTTAAAATAAAAACAGTAAAGAGAACAATTTTGAATACTTCCACGAAAACTAAGATACGATTTTTTGCAATGAAAACCTTAAGTGCTTATGTCCTAACAGAAAAAATATGCATGTCTATGCCTTTAATTAGATCAGCCAAACTCAAGGCGACAAGCTATATAAGATTTAAATTTTTTACCGCTTTAGTTTCCAAAAAATCAACAGAAGCCTTCATTGAAAAAGAATGTGCGAATGTAGAAGTCAAATCCTTAGATTTTATTGCTATGAAAACAGGACGAAAGGAATCGAGAATTGCGGTTTGGAAGTTTTAATCGCCTTCTGATTCCCCAAATTGAATAGGAAGAGTCATAGTTGATTTCATTTTAATTCCCTTCCATGAATCCGGGACCCATCTTGGCATTTTTTTTATCATTTCAAAAATTGCCTTATCATAAATTGGGTGAACTGACTTTATTATTCTTATATCTGAAATCACACCTAATGTATCCACTTGGAACCGTGCATATGATATCCCCTTCGGCTCCTCATCCGCCCAAATAGTACATTGTGGCAGATTTAAATTGTCAGAGACAAAGTTTAAAAGTGAATCTTCCCCACCAGGAAAAGTTGCTTCATGACCTCCAATTTCAAAGACCTCTGCTGAAGTATCAATTGCATCATTCTGCTCCTGTGCATTACACCCGATTACACAAAAACAGAATAATATTAAACTATTAAAACGCATCACCACTAAGTTACTTATTTTAAATAAAAAATCCCGCTACATAATGTAACGAGATTATCATTTTTTAAATTCAATGCATACCTAAGATCGAACACG
>CALJNC010000025.1 GCA_937981995.1 uncultured Chitinophagaceae bacterium | reverse complement strand
GTACCACGTAGGGGAATCGAACCCCTATTACCAGGATGAAAACCTGGCGTCCTAACCGTTAGACGAACGCGGCGTTTCTAAAGGAATGCAAATATATTCACCTTTTCTTTTTTACCAAATTAAAGGATTCAAATTATTTTTAGTTTTAACCTAGATTTCAGCAATTCTATTGGTTATTCATCGTACGGCTTTTACCTTTGTGCGCAAACAAACTTAAAATAAGTATAATAATGAGTAAAGTAAAAGTAGCCATTAATGGTTTTGGTAGAATTGGACGTTTAGTATATCGTCAAATTTATAATATGGAGGGGATTGATGTTGTAGCAGTAAATGATCTAACCTCACCTAAAATTTTGGCTCATTTATTAAAATACGATACCACCCAAGGCCGTTTTGATAAAGCTATTAGCCACACCGATACTTCAATTACTGTAGAAGGAGATGAGTTTAATGTATATTCTCAATCTAATCCTGCTGAAATTCCATGGGGTGACCATGATGTAGATGTAGTACTTGAGTGTACCGGTTTCTTTGCTGATAAAGAAAAAGCGGAAGCGCATATTACAGCTGGAGCAAAAAGAGTTGTGATTTCAGCGCCTGCTTCTGGAGATTTGAAAACAATCGTTTACAATGTAAATCATGATCAAATTGATGGTACAGAAATGGTAATTTCTGGAGCATCTTGTACTACGAACTGTTTAGCGCCAATGGCTCAAGTTTTAAATGACAAATTTGGAATCAAAACAGGTTTGATTACAACTATTCACGCCTATACAAACGATCAAAATACACTAGATGCACCGCACCGTAAAGGAGATTTGCGTCGTAGCCGTGCAGCTGCTGAAAATATTATACCGGCAGGTACAGGTGCAGCAAAAGCAATTGGCTTAGTACTACCTGAATTAAAAGGAGTGTTAGATGGTGGTGCGCAACGTGTGCCTACACCTACAGGTTCTTTAACTGAGTTGTTTACTGTTTTGGATAAGAAGGTATCAGTAGAAGAAATCAATGCAGCTATGAAAGCAGCAGCAAATGAAAGTTATGGTTATACAGAAGATGAAATCGTGAGTAGCGATATTATTGGTACAACCTACGGTTCGTTATTTGATGCTACTTTAACTAAAGTGCAAACAGTAGGTGATACTCAATTGGTTAAAACAGTATCATGGTATGATAATGAAAATTCATACGTAAGCCAGTTAGTAAGAATATTGGGTTACTTCGCAGGAAAAATTAGCTAATCAAAATAATAATAAACTTAAAAGCCAAGACGCATTTCGACTCCGCTCAATGTGACTTGGCTTTTTTAATTAAAAAGATAGCCTCAATTTGTCATCCGATGGCGGAGGGTAGGGAGGTGGAAAAATAAAAAACAAAAATGAGTCAATTTTCAAATTTCGATTTTCAAGGAAAAAACGTTTTACTACGTGTAGATTTTAATGTGCCATTTAATGATGCCATGGAAATTACAGATGATACGCGCATGCAAAGAGCAATGCCTACTATCAAAACAATATTAGACAAAGGCGGTAAGCTGATAGTAATGAGTCACTTAGGTAGACCAAAAGGCGAGGCACAAGATAAATTTTCATTGAAGCATATTTTAGCTCACTTGTCAAAACTGACGGGCAAAGACGTAAAATTTGCTGAAAGTATTGAAGCTGCTGCAGCTTTAAAGTCAAGTATGAATAATGGTGAGATTGCCTTATTAGAAAACGTTCGTTTTCATAAGGAGGAAACAGCAGGAGATAGACAATTTGCTGAGCAGCTTGCTACATTGGGTGATGTATTTGTAAATGATGCATTTGGAACCGCACATAGAGAACATGCCTCTACGGCAGTTGTAGCACAACGATTTACAGCAGACAATAAGATGTTTGGTCTATTAATGGAAGCAGAGGTAAACAATGCAAACAAAGTATTGAACGAAGCAGAAAAACCGTTTACTGCCATACTGGGTGGAGCCAAGGTAAGTGATAAAATTTTGATTATTGAAAAGCTTTTAGCTGTGGCTAATAACATAATTATTGGTGGCGGAATGGCTTACACATTTTTAAAAGCACAAGGAAAGGAAATAGGAAATTCGCTATGCGAAGACGATAAGTTAGATTTGGCTAAAGAGTTGATTGTAAAGGCAAAAGCAAATAATGTTGAACTATTAATTCCAACAGATAGTACAGTAGCTGATGACTTTAGTAATAATGCAAATACAAAATCTTGTACGAATGATAAAATAGAAGCAGGATGGATGGGATTAGATATTGGTCCTGAATCTGTGGCTACGTTTAGTGACGTAATTCGTAATTCTAAAACCATTTTATGGAATGGCCCAATGGGTGTTTTTGAAATGGAAAAATTCCAAGCGGGAACAAAAGCAGTAGCATTAGAAATAGCAGAAGCAACAAAAAACGGCGCCTTCTCATTAATAGGTGGTGGTGATAGTGTAGCCGCCATTAATAAGTTTGACTTGGCCGAAAAGGTAAGTTATGTAAGTACAGGTGGCGGTGCTATGTTAGAGTTTTTTGAAGGGAAGAAGTTACCGGGCATTGAGGCCATTCAATCTTAGAATAAACAAATTATAAGTGCTACAGTTGGCGTCCTCGCCAACTGTTTTTATTTTGATAATAGGTAGGTACGCCGATCAAAGCGCGTAGTGCTCTTTCATTATTTTCCCTTAATCTGAGCTACACTAGTATCAATTAGCTTGATATATTGATTAATCTGTTTTATCATTTTAGCCTTGTCTTTACTTGTAGCTAAAGTAGCTTCAGTGAGGACTTTGTTTTTCTCAGTTTCTAGTTCTGTAATGCTTTTGGTAAGTGCAGTCTGTAGCTTTTGATTTTCAGCTTTCAGCGCTTTCAATTCTTTTTGCGTAGCTTGCTGTGCAGAGACTAGTTTCTCTACTTTGCCTTTGAGGCTATCCAGTTTTTTTTGAAGCTCTGCTTTCACATCCTAAAAGTAAAACAATAATTTAATGATTACATAAAGAGTAAACCACAAATCATTCACAATCAATCAACTGCTCAAAGAAGTTTTAATGTTTTGAAAAATGCTTCATTGGATTTCGAGATAAGCAAGAATCGGTATAAATTGCAGTCATGAGTTTTCAGGACGAGATAAAAGACGCGTATACATTTGAAGGAGAAAGTGCCTTAATTGGTTGTGGTATGTTTGATGGAGAGGCTATAGATGGCCTTCAAATAAATATTCCACTTAAAACCTTAAACCGTCATGGCCTAATTGCAGGTGCTACAGGTACGGGTAAAACAAAGAGCTTGCAAGTTTTAGCAGAGAGTTTGAGCGATGCAAGCATTCCGGTATTACTTATGGATATCAAAGGAGATTTAAGTGGATTAGGTGCTGCTGGATCAAATAATAAGCATATTGAAAAGCGTTGTAATCATATTGGCATTAAATATGCGCCTAGTGCTTATCCTTTAGAATTACTTACGTTAAGCGATGAGCCGGGTACAAAGTTAAAGGCAACGGTTACTGAATTTGGCCCAACCTTGCTTTCTAAAATTTTAGATTTAAATGATACACAAGAAAGTATCGTTTCTATGATTTTTAAATATTGTGATGATAAGCAATTGCCTATTTTGGATTTAAAAGATTTTATTCGAGTACTACAGTTTGTTACTAATGAAGGGAAAGATGAATTGAAAGCAGATTATGGAAATGTATCTTCTCAAAGTGTAGGAACTATATTGCGCAAGGTAATTGGTTTGCAGCAGCAAGGTGCTGATAAGTTTTTTCAAGAAAAAAGCTTTGAAGTAGATGACCTGATGCGCACTGACGATCAAGGAAGAGGAATAATATCAACCTTGCGTGTAATGGATATGCAAGATCGCCCTAAAATGTTTTCTACTTTCATGTTGCAAATGATGGCTGAGCTATATGCTACCTTACCAGAAGAAGGAGATGCTGATAGACCGAAACTTGTAATATTTATTGATGAAGCGCACTTAGTATTTAATGATGCTTCTAAGGCTTTATTAAATCAAATAGAAACTGTTATTAAATTAATCCGTTCAAAAGGAGTAGGGATATTCTTTATCACGCAAAACCCTACAGATATACCTGCTTCTATCTTGAGCCAATTAGGTATGAAAATACAGCACGCGCTACGTGCCTTTACAGCGAATGATCGTGATGCGATACGTAAGGCAGCTAAAAACTTTCCTTTATCTCAATATTATAAAGCAGATGAACTGCTTACCGAAATGGGAATTGGTGAAGCCTTTATTTCATTGCTTGATGAAAAAGGAAGACCTACACCCTTAGTACATACTTTAATGCGTGCGCCAAATTCAAGAATGGATGTATTGAATGAAGCCGAGCGAGATGCTATTATATCAAAATCTAAAATTGCAGCGAAATACAATAAAGAAATTGACAGTGAAAGCGCGTATGAATTACTCAATGAGAAATTAGAAGAGGCCGCAGAGGAAGAAGAAGAACAAAAAGAAAAAGAAGCTGCAGCTAAAGAGAAAAAAGCACCAAAGAAAAGAGGCCGCCCTAGGAGAGAAAAAGGAACGCTAGAAACAATACTTACAAGTCCTACAACACGCCAGGTAGGTCGTACAGCTGCAAGTATACTTACGCGTACTTTATTAGGAGTATTGGGCCTAGGAGGAACTACTCGTAGAAGACGCTCTGGTTGGTTTTAGTTACTTACAAATAAATATTCTATTTAATCGTTTCCGCAGTTTATTATCTGCTGGTAGCATTTGAATGGAGTGGATGGCTACACTGCCTCCAATAAGGAGCATACCTATTACAAAACCCCAACCAAGGTCCTTATTTTCTTGATAAAAGATAATGGCAAGTATGATACCATAAACAGGTTCAAGATTTACCATTAATACCGTGGTAAAAGAAGATAGTTTTTTTAAGGCCTCTAAAGCAAGTGCTTGCCCCCAAACAGTACAAAATAAACTAAGAACTAATAACCATACCCAATCCATGTTGCTAGGAGTAAAACGTACGGTAGGGAAGTAGCTAGTATAAATTGGTATTAAAATACTTAAGAAAAGAAACCCGAAGAATATTTCATAAAAAGCGACTAATCTAGGGGAGTAGCTGTCAACAATTTTTTTATTCATTACTGTAAATAAGGAAGAAAGCACGGCTGCTAATACACCCATACCAATACCAATAGCGTACTCAAACTCAAAGCGGTAAATAAAATACATTCCTATTAGAGCAATGAGCCCAATAATCATTTCCTTAAAATTGAATTTACTTTTAAGGAAGAATGGTTCAATTATGGAGGTGAAAATGCCGGCCGTGGCTAGGCAAACAAGTGCGATACTTGCATTGGCATATTTTATGGCACCATAAAAACAGCACCAATGAACGGCAATTACGGCACCAATGAGGGCAAATCGGACCAATTCCTTAACTGATACTTTTAATTTTTCTTTACGGATCAGTAAGAGAATTAAAAAGAAGAGCGAACTAAGTAAAACCCTGTACCATACTAGTGGAAAGGCTTCCAACTCAATAGCACGACCTAAAATGCCAGTAAATCCCCAAAGAAAAACGGCCAAATGCATTTTGAGCAGCGCTTGTTTCATAATTTTGTACAAAGTAGGGGATTTAATTGGCGATTTCCAAAAGAAAAAATACCTTTGCAATCCTTAATTTTTAAGCATTATGCCAAAGATGAAAACACACTCAGGAACCAAGAAGCGCTTTAAGCTAACGGGTACTGGTAAAGTAAAAAGAAGAAAAGCGTTTACAAGCCACATTTTGACCAAGAAGTCAAAGAAGCGTAAGCGTAATTTAGCACAACCAGCATTAGTGCATAAAACAAACGAGCGCTTGATCAAAAGATTATTGTGCATCGGAGGATAGTTAAAATTAAGAACTCAAAAAAATAGTAAGACATGCCACGTTCAAAAAATTCAGTTGCCAGTAAGGCTCGTAGAAAAAAGGTACTAAAGCAGACCAAAGGTTTTATCGGGAAACGTAAAAACGTTTATACGGTAGCAAAAAATGTTTTAGAGAAAGGAATGACCTATAAGTTTAGAGGTCGTAAACTTAAAAAGCGTGATTATCGTGCGCTATGGATTGCTCGTATTAACGCAGCTGCTCGTGAAGAAGGAATGAGCTACAGTGTTTTTATGGACAAGTGTAACAAAAAGGATATGCCTTTAAATCGTAAGGTTTTGGCTGACTTAGCAATGAACGAGCCTGATACTTTTAAAAGTATTGTTGAGCACGTAAAATAAGCTAACATATAAATTCTTCGAAGCCGGTATCAATTTTGATATCGGCTTTTTTGTTTTTAGGAAAAATGCCAAAAACAGAACTCCCACTACCACTCATAGATGCGTAAATAGCTTCGCCATGATATAGCTGATTTTTTATTTCGGCAAGTATAGGCTCTTTCTCAAAAACACTTTTTTCAAAATCGTTGATAAGGGCTTCTTTCCAGGTAGTAATATCCTTACTAAGTATATCTTTTAGATTTGTTTGGTTTTCAGTTGGTGTTACTCCCGAGTAAGCTGCAGCTGTACTTACATGTATTTGTGGAGCAATCAGTTGAATAGTATGATTAGATAAGTCTATATCAATATCCTCTAATTTCTCGCCACGACCACTAGCAATAGCCGCTTTGTTTTTTATAAAAAAAGCACAATCGCTTCCTATTTTTGCTATCCACTCTTCTTGTTGTTTAATAGGAATAGAAAGATCCAGCATATTAATAATAGCCGTCATAGTAAACGCAGCATCGGCTGATCCACCACCAAGTCCTGCACCAAAAGGGATGTTTTTTAATAAGTGAATATTGAGTGGAGGTAATGTAGGTACTTTGGTTTTTAATAGCTCATAGGTTTTAACTATAATATTGTCATTGGGAATATTATCTAATACCTTTCCTGATTGCCTAAAGCCAAAAGTATCTGATGTATGAATTTCTAATGCATCATGGACAGCAATTGGATACATACAAGTTTTGATTTGATGGAAACCATCATCTCGTTTTTTTATTATTTGTAATCCAAGATTAATCTTGGCATTAGGAAAGCAAATCATTGATTGTAAAAATAAAGCCCGCTATGATTAGCGGGCTTTAAATAAGTAGATATTTAGTGTACAGACATTGCTTTTTGTTTGTAGCGTTTTATTTGTGTTGTTATGGATTGAAGGCTTTCGTCAAAACTAGCTTCAAACGTTTTTGATTCATTTTTTACAAAAAACGTGCGGCCAGGTATGTGTACCTTAATCTCAGCAACTTTGTCTTTTATATTATGCACAACATTATCTAATTTCAAGAAAACATCAACCGTTGTAATCTTATCATGAAAGGTCGATAATTTAGAAATTTTTTCGTTTACGTGCTTAGTTAGTTTCTGGTCAGCAGTGAAGCGCTGCGTATTAATTCTTACATCCATAAATTTTCGTTTTAAGTGTGAATAGATATCGTTCCCTTTAAAGATAATGCAGAAACGTTTTATTAACAAATGAATAAAAGTAATTTTTTCTATGATTTCCGTTTTTAACAATCAGTATCTTTGAAAATGAATGATAGCAGGAATTGGTACAGACTTAGTTGAAATAGCACGAATTGCTGATAAAATTGGGCGTAGCGAAGATTTTAAGAAGCATGTATACACTCAAAACGAGATTGAATACTGCGATGGACAAAAAAATCCTCCTATGCATTATGCTGCTCGTTGGGCAGTGAAGGAGGCCTTTTTAAAGGCCTATGGTGTAAAGTTTATAGGTAATCATCGCTTACCCGAAATAGAAACAATAAAAGACGAACACGGCAATCCAGATGTTTCCTTGTCAGGAGAAACATTAGAGCGATTTAAGAAAAAAGGATTTGAAAGTATCCATGTAAGCATATCGCATACAGATACGCATGCTATGGCTTATGTAATTATAGAGAAGTAATGAAAGTAAGAATAGATAAATACTTATGGTCCATTCGTGTTTTTAAAACACGTACAATGGCTACAAATGCTTGTACCAAAGGAAAAGTAAAAATTGGTGGAGAAAACCTAAAATCATCACGTACCGTATCTATAGGAGAACGAATAGATATAAAAACGGATGCACGCATTTGGAATATAGAAGTGACAGGACTTATTGAAAAACGAGTGCAATACTCCGAAGCAATTAAAAATTATATTGATCATACGCCCGAAGAATTAAAAACAATTGAAAAGCCAATGTCGGCTAGTTTTTATACTGGTAAGAGATTAAGTAAAGTAGGTAGGCCTACAAAAAGACAACGCCGAGACTTAGATGATTTCTTTGGATAATGAAAGGGAAGAAATTAATTGTAATAGGCGGTGGAGCCGCAGGATTCTTTTGTGCTATTCAGGCAAAAGAAAACTACCCCGATTTAAAAGTTGTTTTATTAGAAAAGCAGAATAAGCTTTTACAAAAAGTAAAAGTAAGTGGTGGCGGACGTTGTAATGTGACGCATGCTGTAGAAAGTATTCCCCATTTGTTAGAACATTACCCTAGAGGGAAAAATTTTTTGAAGAAGGTGTTTTATCAATTTGGGCCGCAAGAAACAATTGATTGGTTTAAGAGAAATAATGTAAATCTTCATACTGAAGCTGATGGAAGAATGTTCCCAACCACAAATTCTTCTCAAACGATTATTGATTGTTTGACAAAAAAGGCTGACCAACTTGGTGTGCATGTTCAAATGTCTTCTGCTGTGACAGCTGTTGAGAAAAAAAAGGATGACTTTATATTGTCAGTTAATGGGAATTCTATCCATACTGATTATTTATGTATTGCATGTGGAGGCTATCCTAAGTCAAGTCAGTTTGATTGGTTACGTAACTTGGGTCATAATGTTATTGAGCCTGTACCATCGCTTTTCACATTTAATATAAAAGGAAATAAGGATCTGAAAGATTTAATGGGCGTGAGTTTGGAGCAAGCAAATATTCGTATACAAGGATCAAAGGCAAGCGATATTGGTCCATTACTTATTACACATTGGGGATTAAGCGGTCCTTGTGTATTAAAATTGAGTGCATGGCAAGCACGTGCTTTGCATGATGTAGGCTATGAATTTTCAATATTAGTAAATTGGATTAATCAAACAGAAAATGAATTAAGAGAAGATTGGAACACAATAAGAAATAAAATGGGTGCGCAAACATTTTCAAAAAATCCATTTAAATTATCTAAAAGACTATGGCTGTACTTGATTGAAAAGGCAAACATACGAGAAGGCAAAAAATGGAGTGAGTTGGGATCCAAAGAACAAAATAAACTAATTGCTTTATTAGTGGGTCAGTCATTTGAAGTAAAAGGTAAAACAACGTTTAAAGAAGAGTTTGTAACATGCGGTGGAATAAACCTTAAAGAAGTAAATCCTAAAACTATGGAAAGTAGAGTGGTGCCTAACCTCTACTTTACCGGTGAAGTTTTGGATATTGATGGAGTAACGGGTGGTTTTAACTTCCAAAATGCTTGGAGTACAGGTGCAATTGTAGGACAGTTAAAAGAATCCTTTCAGAAATAGAAATGATAAAAAGGGACTTAGTTTTTGTGGACCTTAGTATTAATAATTAATCCTTCAGAATTTTCAATACTTAGAAGATAAATGCCATTCGATAATTCACTCATATCGACTTCAAAATTGGATCTATTGAAATTTAAATCTACTTTAGTACCGGTAATTGTATAAAGACCAATTGATTCAATTTCATCAATACCATTAATGAAGATTTTAGAATTTGTAGGGTTTGGGTAAATCTCAAAAAGTGTTGATTCACAATTTTTCTCAATACTTCTAGTAATAGAATATGATGTTTGATTATTAGGATCTACCTGTTCAACTCTATAGTATATTTTATTTTCTTTGATATTATTAATATTATCTTGGAAAACATATTGTTCATATTGATTAAAAGATCTTGGATGAATCTCTCCAACATTTAACCAATTGGAATTAGAGCGATCAGTAGCACGTTGAATATTTAAATAACTTCTAGGGTTTTCAAAATAAGCTGTGAGTAAAATACTTGCTTCAGAACAATTATTTATAGAAACATTGAAATCTTCTAGGTTCAAAGGAAGTGGTATTACAAAGTTTTCAAAACAATTATTCGTAAAGGCTGTACTGTTTTCATTACTTACAGCGAATGTAGCCGTTGAGTCTTTACATACACATCGGCCGTCATTATAATTATAAGTCATGTAGGGTGCCTCAGTTTCAAATGCTTTGTTTACGCATTGTTCAAGAGTCAAAGAATCGGAAACAGTTTGAGCTGCATGGTTCCAATTGGTAAATAATACATTGCCACCTTGATAAAAATTAGATCCCACAGCTGGGGTAAAGTCGCATGCTTCAAAGAATAATATGTATAAGGTGCCTGTTCCACCAGCTCCACCACCAATATTTACTGCTTTACTACCGTCTCCTCTTAAATCTCCAATATAAGAGATAGAACGAGAGAACCTTTCTTCAGGTGCAAGAGTCAAATCAAAGCCACCATCAGTATTATTTATTTTCGTATATGTTTTAACTGTTTTGTCAGGATTTAGATATAAAATATAAACCCAACCTTCACTTTGTTGATTAGCTCCAGTAATTAGGTCAGGTACGCCATCGCCATTCAAGTCACCAGGAGCCGTCATTGCATGGCCAAAGTTTGCTCCAGTACTTCCATTAGGATTTGAACCTTGTGTAAGGGTATCTGTAAATCCGTTGATTCCTTCGGCAATCTGAATTTTTGAAACTACATTGAATGTAACAGAATCTAAAGAAAGTATCCAAATAGCACCTTCTCCATTATTGGATCTAAAGGCTCCCACTGCAAGTTCTTTATTTCCATCACCGTCAATATCTCCTAACATAGCTACTTCTCTTCCTCCAAAAGCATCTTCGTTACTTAGTCCTGCGCCAAAACCTCCCAGATTTGAATTAATTGTAACCGTGCTATTAATTTGAGAACTTGCATTTAGAAACATGATAGCAATACCACCGCGATTTGTACCTCCAGCATCGGAGCCAGGGTTACCCGCAACTAGGTCAATTCTTCCATCATTATTTAAGTCTCCAACAGCAGTTAATCCATTGGCTACTACATTAGAGTTTTTTACATAGCTCTTTACTGTACCATTTGTATCTAAATGAATAATATAAAGAGCATTATTAGGAGGTGCGGATGCCGCAACGGCTATATCAGGTATGTTATCTCCATTATAATCGCCAATACCAGCCACACCATATCCAAAGAAATTCCCTGCATTTAGCGTTTCGTTAAATCCTCCAGCAGTCATTGATATTTTTTGGTTAGATTTTACAGTGCCATCATTATTCATAAATAGAATATAAACTGCACCAGCATCTGTGGCTCCATCGTCATCTGATCTAGCACCAACTACAAGGTCAATTACACCATCACCGTCAATATCGCCAGCTTGATCATGGTCTCTGCTAAAACGATCGCCACCTTGTAGTCCTGCAGAAAAACCATTTAGGCCCTCTCCAATTACTACAAAGCTATCTGGTTTGCACTGCGTGTGAACTTGACCGTAGAAGTTTAAGTGGCAGCTAAGTAGTAGTAACGCCAGTAGTATATTTTTTTTCATATATATTTAGACGTTTATTTTAAAAGAATCCTTTATCTTAATAGGAAAGGTTTTTCTACTTGCTTATTCCAAGATTGATAAGCTTTTATGTATTATCCCTACACACTCATCTATTTCTTCCTTGGTAATAACAAGCGGCGGAGCAAAACGAATTTTATCTCCATGCGTTGGTTTGGCTAGCATGCCATTTTCTTTTAATTCAAGGCAAAGTTTCCATGCTGCTTTTTCATCTTCGTGCTTTATGATAATCGCATTCAAAAGTCCTTTTCCTCGTACCAAGGAAATAAATTTAGATTCTAATTTGCGTACTTCTTGTCTGAAGTATTCTCCTAAGCAATCTGCCTTACTTGCCATATCTTCATCTACCAAAACTTGCAGCGAAGTTTGAGCTACGGCACAAGCTAATGGGTTGCCACCATAAGTGCTACCATGCTCACCGGGTTTGATGGTAAGCATAATATCATCATTACATAATACGGCGCTAACTGGTATTGCACCACCACTTAAGGCTTTTCCAAGTATTAATATATCTGCTGTAATGTTTTCATGATCTATACATAGCATTTTACCCGTACGGGCTAAACCACATTGAATTTCGTCTGCCATAAAAAGGACATTATGTTTTTTACATAATTCAGCACAAGCAGTTAAATAACCCTCGTCTGGTACATTTACACCAGCTTCTCCTTGAATAGGTTCTACTAAAAATCCTACAATATTTGGATCTGCTTCCAAAGCTTTTTCTAAAGCGCTCGCATTGTTATATGCTACCATTTCGTAGCCCGGCATATAAGGGCCAAAACCTTTGCGAGAATCAGGGTCATTACTAAAGGAAATTACATTTAAGGTTCTTCCATGAAAATTGCCATCGCACACAACTACCTTGGCTTTGCCATCTTCAACACCTTTAACATCATAGCCCCAACGACGGGCTAATTTGATTGCTGTTTCTACAGCTTCTACACCTGAGTTCATTGGTAGTACTTTGTCATAACCAAAAAGCTCTGTGATATATTTAGCAAATTCACCTAATTTATCAGAATGAAAAGCACGAGATGTCAACGTTAATTTCTGCGCTTGTTCAATAAGGGCTGCAATAATTTTGGGATGACAATGACCTTGGTTCACAGCGCTATACCCACTCAAAAAATCAAAATATTCTTTTCCTTCAACGTCCCATACTTTGGCACCTTTACCTTTAGATAATACTACGGGTAATGGGTGATAGTTATGCGCGTTATACTTTTCCTCTATCTCTATAAATTCCTGACTGGATTGTGCTGTTGTTTGCATAGTGCGAAGTTATGCCAAACTTGATTCTAATTGCAAGAGATTATTCTAAAAACAAAATATTCAGAGTTCTAGTTTTTTGTATCGATGGCATTTCTAATACCAAGGCGAATTATTGACTTTAAATCACCACTTGCATTAGATATTATTATTCGATTATTGAATACAACGGAACCATATTCAATAAATAATTGGCCAAATATCTGTTTAGCACAAAAGGTTGCCATTGATATTACACCAGATAAATCGATTTCAACTATATTATTGCTATTATCCAAACAAGTTTTTATTTCGGTATATATTTCAAGGCCTTCAGATTGATTACTTAATATAGGGCCAAATCTATTTACTAGTATTTTAGTGTTCATTATTTCCAATTTAAGTTGACTTCCGTTAATTCAATATTTTTAATCTCTTCAATATCTGTTATTGATACAGGGTTTCGCAAAGGTAAGTTGATATACACAATTGTGCCTTGCCAAAAACCACAATCCTTAGTTAAGATTTTTCCAAAAGAATTTCTGTATTCTACGCCCTCCGAGAAAATGTGAAGTTTACCTTTAACTAATCGTGTGAATTGGTCCAACATAAATAAGCCATATCCCATGTGATTCGTATTATCCTTTGAAGTTATTCCTAGTTTAACAGCCTCTTTAATGATTTCATTTTTTTTATTCTTGATTATACTGTCACAATTTTTTAAATTACTAATAAGACCTTCTCCTGTATCGGCACATGCTATTTCGATTTTGTCTTTGGTGCCATATGCAACAATTATAGAATGTGTATCTTTTCTAGCATGTTCCCAAAAGTTCAATATTATTTCACTTAAACAGCTAAAAATCATTGAGACTTTTTTTTCATCACCTTTATAATATCTTCTGATTTGTGGTAAGAATTTGTATTTCAAAGCTTCTTTGGAGTTGTTATTTTCTCTAAGCAAAGGTTGAGGAGCAACAATAAATTTGTCCTCAAATTGGATGTCTAATTGGTTATAATATTTTTCCTTTAAACTTTTATTTGAAAATAACGGCTTTAGAAGCGGTGTAAATCCATACCTTGCCCATTCTTTTTCTACATTGTCAGTTCCTAGTACTGTTGAGCGCAAAAAACAATTATTTTTTACGCAATATTCTAAAAATTTATAAAATATTAATACCCCTAACAAAGAACTCTTTTTTATTTTTGTCAAGTCAATTGTTGCTTCTTTTTTATCAGTACTTTTTTGATTAAAGCCTTCCTCGATCTTATTCAACACTTCATGGCAATAATTAGGTGTAATATGTTTTGGAAATACAAATTCGAGCATTAAAATAAGTTCTTAATTTTTTCTTTATTCTTCGATTCAGTGTCAATATTCCTTTTATTCCAATCTGAATAAATTTGAGTAAAATAATCTAGAGCTGCATTAAATGCTTCTATTTCTTTTTTCTTGAAATATAGTTCATTTGAATGCAAAAATTTTTGAAGATTTGTCAAGTCTTCAATATATTCTTGTTTTTTCAGCACTCCAATACTATGACTTTCTAAAATGCATAAATAATTGTATGCTGTTTCGTAAATTGTTAATCGTTTTTTAGCTTTCTCAATTTTAATAGCATTACGGGATTCTAGATTCTTGCTAAACAAGTCCTTTAGAAAAGAGGTAAAAAGAACCGTAAGAAAGTTAATAAATATTAGAGTCCAAATTATCGAATCAGAAGAACCGCTTGAAGAGAGGTTTTTTGCTAATGCGCTTGCTTGTAATAACATTATATAAATATAATTAATTTGAATAAAAAAGATAAATGCTAATTACAAAGGAATATTCCCATGCTTTTTCCTTGGTAAGTTACATACCTTATTCTCAAGCATTTTAAAACCTTTAATCAGTTTTAATCTTATGTCTGTAGGTACAACTACTTCATCAATATATCCATGAGCTGCAGCGCGATAAGGGTTCGCAAACTTTTCTTTATACTCTGCTTCTTTTTCTGCAAGCTTTTTTTCAGGATTATCTGATGCCGCTATTTCTTTTCTGAAAATAATTTCAGAAGCACCTTTGGCTCCCATTACGGCAATCTCAGCATTAGGGAAAGCAAAATTTAAATCGGCACCAATATGTTTACTATTCATTACATCATACGCTCCGCCATAGGCTTTACGAGTAATTACTGTAACCTTAGGCACAGTAGCTTCGCTTAATGCATATAATAATTTAGCACCATTGCTTATAATTCCATTCCACTCTTGATCTGTACCTGGTAAAAAGCCTGGTACATCTACCAATACCAAAAGAGGGATATTAAAGGCATCGCAAAATCGTACGAAGCGTGCGGCTTTTTTACTAGAGTTAATATCTAAAACTCCGGCTAGTGATGCTGGTTGGTTTGCTACAACACCAATACTTCTTCCAGCTATTCGAGCAAAGCCCACAACAATATTCTCGGCATATTGTTTATGTACTTCAAAAAAAGAATCTTCATCTACAACCTCTTCAATAACCTCTTTCATATCGTAAGGTTGATTAGGATTTTCAGGAATTAAGTGATTTAGTTTCGCACGCTGTTCATTGCCTAATTCATATTCATATATTGGAGCTTTGTCCTCGCAGTTTTGAGGGATGTAGCTCATTAATTTTTTTAATTGTTTAATACAATCGGCTTCATGCTTAGCAGTAAAATGGGTTACACCACTTTTACTGGCATGCGCTTCGGCACCTCCTAAGTCTTCACTCGTAACTTCTTCATGCGTTACTGTTTTTACAACATTGGGTCCGGTTACAAACATATAGGAGCTTTGCTCAACCATCATAATAAAATCTGTAATGGCCGGGCTATATACCGCACCTCCTGCGCAAGGTCCCATGATAGCAGATATCTGCGGTATGACACCGGAGGCTCTTGTGTTTTTATAAAAAATATCGGCATAGCCACCTAAGCTTACAACGCCTTCTTGTATACGTGCACCACCACTATCATTTAATCCAATAATGGGAGCGCCATTCTCCATAGCAAGGTCCATTATTTTGCATATTTTTTTGGCATGTGTCTCGCTTAAGCTACCGCCAAAAACTGTAAAGTCCTGAGAATAAACATAAACCAAACGATCATTAATTTTTCCATAACCGGTTACAACACCATCGCCATAGAATTTTTGTTTTTCCATACCAAAGTCTGTTGAGCGATGCGTAACTAACATTCCGATCTCCTCAAAAGTTTCTTTGTCAAGTAATAAATCAATTCGCTCGCGGGCAGTTAATTTTCCTTTTTTATGCTGGGATGCTATTCGTTTTTCCCCTCCACCTAAAAGTGCTTCTGCTTTCTTCTGCTTAAGTTTATCTATATTGTTCATTCCAACTGCTAAGGTAATAAAGTAGATTGAATGAGCCTTTTCTAAGTGGGCTTGAGTTTTGAATTATTAACCACTGTTATTAAGTGCTGTTAATATTTTTACAATGCGGTTATATATTTCTTCGTATCTTTCAGTAATAAATTTAAAAAATATGAAAAAAATATGAAAAAAATATTTACTCTTTTAAGCTTAGTCCTCATGATAGGAGTAACTGCTCAGGCACAAACTAAGTTTACTATGACTATAGTAAGCCCAGCTGTAAGTTCAAATCAAACGCAAGGTGTTGCATTTGCTCAGGAAGCATATGTTACAATTGATCAAGGCTCCGTTTCGCCTACAGATACGTTTGCTTGGATTGATCCTTTAACTCCAGCTAACAATGTAAATTTCAAATTTGTAAGTGCTACAAAAAATACGGGTGATACCATAAGAATTGATCGTGCTGGTGTTGTAATCACTAATAGTGGAAGCACGCTAAACTATTGTGTAGCAGCCTTTGTATTTAGTGGTGGAACATTTGCTCCTACATTTGATACTACAGGTGGTACTTGGAGTACTTGTAACTTAGTAAATGTTGCCTTTGCAACAGGTGTTGGTGATGTAAAAATTGAGCAAGTAGGTCAAACTAAGAAATTGAATATTTATCCAAATCCAGCAGTTGGTAATAAATTAAAGGTTGATTTCGTAGCTCAAAATACTTCTGTTGTTGAGGCTAAAGTATATGATCTTACAGGAAGAACTGTTCTATCTCATACTTTTGGTAATGCTTATAAAGGCCAAGAAGGGTATGGCTTAGATATCTCGGCTATCAATAAAGGAATGTATATTCTTGAATTGCGCCAGGATGGTGTAAAAGCTACTGGTCAGTTTGTAAAATAACTAATCTAAAAATTATTCAAGGCCGTCACGCTTTAGCGTGACGGCTTTTTTTGTTTTACGCTTTAAACGAATTGAATATGAGATATCTACTATAAGAATTACAAAGGCCATTGTTACATTAATCCAGTAAGTAATAGTTAAAAAACTATACCCAAAATTTGACCATGGGTACCTAACTAAATTATAAAGAAATAAGCCAGTAGTTAATCCTGAAAAAAAAATTCCTATCCAGCGAATTTTGGATTTATTAAAAGCACTTTGTTTTAAAGAAAACTCTCGTAAACCTTGTTGAATAAAATAGATAATATAAAATACAAATAGGATAAGCACAATAATTCCACCCGTAAATTGACCCACAGCCTCTGCCGTATATTCAGGAAGATTCAAAAAAAGATTATTGAAGGTGCGGGGGAGTTTACCAAGCAAAAAGCAAATGATAACAAAGCGAATTAAAGCAAAGATTCGGTAATAAGCCGGGATTCTTTCTTGTCTGTCTTCAAACTCTTTTAAAAGATCTTCCATTGGCTAAAATAAAACATCTTTCATGCTATACACACCTTGCTTACCTGCTAAAAATTCAGCAGCTAGTAAAGCGCCACTGGCAAAACCTTTACGTGAGTGTGCGGTATGTTTTATTTCAATGCTATCAATAGGGGAGTCATATGCAATACTATGAGTACCCGGTGCAGGGTCTTCACGTTTAGCTACAATGGGTAATACATTCTCATTTACTTTCTCACTTGTATTATCAACTAATTTATGTTGGTCATAGGTCGTATGTTTTTCAATTAATCCTTCGGCCAAGGTAACGGCTGTGCCGCTTGGAGCGTCAAGCTTTGCAGTATGATGTATTTCTTCAAGGCTAGCTTTATACTCAGGATAGCCTTGCATTAAAAGTGCTAATTTTTTATTTAACTCAAAAAATAAATTAACCCCAACACTAAAATTACTAGCATATAAAAAAGCGGTTTCATTTTTAGTGCAAATCGTTTCTGCTGCTGCTTTTTTATCAAGCCAAGCCGTTGTACCACAAACTGTAGGAATTTTATTTTCAAACAATAATTTTAAATTATCAAAGGCAGTATCTGGTGTAGTAAATTCTATAGCTACATCAATACCTTTTAAATTTTCAGCTGTAAAGTCGCTTAGATTATCAGCATTAACTTTTAAAGGAAAAGTATGTCCTTTTTGCAGGCCAATTTCCTCTATTGCTTTGCCCATTTTGCCGTAACCAATCAATGCAATATTCATAAGTGTAAGTTTTTATTTTAATTTGAATACAAGCGCTAAGCCTACTTGTCTGTTTTCAAAAGTAGGTTTTGCTTTTAAAGAGATGTCATTAGTTACATCAAAGCTTCTTAAGTGAGATGCCACATAAGCATCTAAAATATTTAAAGCGTAACCTACTGTAGTAAATATGATAGTATACTCCAAGTACTGGCGATACTGATCCTGTAAGGTATTTAAATCAGAAGCTGCATAGCCTCCTGTAAGTTCAAGCTTTTCATCCACAGTAGTAGAATCATTATCTATGCGCGTTATGTAGGCATTTCTGTAAAGTTGATATTGTTGATTATTAGTATAAATAAAATAACCTGCAGCACCTAAGCCGCCAGCAACTATACCTAGTTTCCAATATTGCTTATTATACACTTGACCTAAGCCGGGGAAAATAGCCGAGTATAAGGCGGATCGTTTAGGAATAGGAGTAGATCTTCTAAATGAGAAAATAGATATACTATCATTAGCGGCTTCAAATTCTTGTAGGCTTTGCTCTTGTGCCAACAAATTGAATCCAAATGATAAAAATAAAATTGTGAGTATATATTTCACAACTGCAAGCTACTATAATTTCATTGAATCTAGTATACGTTCGAGGTCCGAATCATTATAAAATTCTATTAAAATTGAACCTTTCCCGTTTTTCTTTCTATCCAATTTTACCTTGGTAGATAAATGTGAAGCTAAATTATCTTCAATTTTTTTGAATGGAGCTGACAAGCTAGTTATTTTCTTATCACGTTTGGTGGGTGTTTTTTTATAAGATTTAATCAAAGCTTCCGTAGCACGTACACTTAAACCTTTACTTTCAATTTCTTCAAAAGCGGCTAATTGCTGATCAATATGTTGTGCTCCCAAAATTGCACGAGCATGTCCCATACTAATGCTTCCTTTTCTTACAGCAGCCTGTATACTGGGGGGGAGTTTTAATAATCTTAAATAATTTGTAACTGTTGAGCGTTCTTTTTTCATGCGCTCAGCAACTTCCTCTTGGGTTAAATCACACTCATCCATTAGGTGCTTATAACTTAATCCAATTTCAATGGCGTTTAAATCTTCACGTTGAAGGTTTTCAAGCAAAGCCATTTCAATCAATTCCTGATTATTGGCTGTGCGAATGTAGGCGGGTATATCTTTTAAGCCTGCTAATTTTGAAGCTCTAAATCTTCGTTCGCCCGAGATGAGCTGATAAGATTTTGCACTTAATTTAATAACAGTAACCGGTTGAATTAAATCATGTAGTTTAATTGATTCAGAAAGTTCTTTCAGCGCTTGCTCATCAAAATCTCTACGAGGTTGCTTAGGGTTAACTGTAATTTGTTTTAAAGGAATTCTGCTTATGCTACCAACCAACTTTTCCTCTACAGGAATAGTAGTTTTTTGTTTGTCAAAGTTTTTTACTTCTTCTTTTATATTTCCTAGTAAGGCTCCAATGCCTTTACCTATTTGCGCCTTCTGCTTACTCATTTCCAGTTTCTTCTATTTCAAATGTTTTATCCTTATTGGCAATTTTTGTCATGTCATTGCGCTGTAGGACTTCTTTTGCAAGGTTTAAGTAATTCAATGCTCCTTTGGCCTCAGCATCGTATAGCAATACTGGTTTGCCCACACTAGGTGCTTCGCCCAATCGTGTGTTGCGATGTATGATGGTTTCAAAAACCATTTCTTCAAAATGATTACTTACCTCTTCTACTACTTGATTACTTAGGCGCAATCTGCCATCATACATAGTCATTAAAATTCCTTCAATTTTTAAATCAGGATTTAATTTACTTTGTACAATTTTTATGGTGTTTAATAATTTACCCAAACCTTCCAAAGCAAAAAATTCGCATTGTACTGGTATAATTACACTATCACTTGCCGTAAGAGCATTTACAGTAATCAAGCCAAGCGATGGAGAACAATCAATAATAATTAGGTCATAATTATCACGAATTGGTTCAAGGGTTTTTAATAATTTATGCTCGCGGTTCGGGTGATTGATAAGTTCTATTTCGGCACCTACTAAATCAAGGTGAGCTGGTAGGATAGATAAATTTGGTGTTTCGGTTTCTAAAATGATGTTTTTTACATCCGTACCATTCACTAAACTATCGTAAATACTTACTTGTATATTTTTAAGGTCAAAACCATTACCTGATGTTGCATTTGCCTGCGGATCACAATCTACCAAGAGTGTTTTATAATCCAATACAGCCAAGCTACAGGCTAAGTTTATTGCAGTTGTAGTTTTCCCTACACCGCCTTTTTGGTTTGCTATGGCAATAATTTTTCCCATTATTACAAATATGAAACAGAAGTACGTGATAATAAACTTTAGTTATGCACTTTGGTCAATTTAGATGTGAAGACGTGTGGACAGTCTGAAAAAACACTCCAATGCAGTAAAATCAAGCTTTACAAGGGCTTTGTAATTAACAAGAGGTTTAATTGTCTTAAAGGGTAAATTTTAGTAAATTTGCGCTCCTATTTATAAATGTAATGGCAAAACGCGATAAATACACCGCCCCAAGAAATCCGCAGACATACGAATCTGCAGAAGCTGCAGTACCAACTGCTGAAGACCGATTAAAAGGTATTGAAAATTGGTATGAGTCTAATAAAAAGATCCTAAACGGAATTTTATTAGGAGCGCTCGTTTTGGTTGCAGGCTATGTTGGTTATAATCGATTTTTAAAAGCACCAAAGAATAAAAAAGCGAATGATGCTGTATTTATGGCGCAAGATTACTTTGCAAATGATTCAATGAAACTTGCCTTAAATGGTGATGGAAATAATTATGGTGCTTTAAAAGTGGCTGATAAGTATGGATCAACAGATGCTGGTAATTTAGCTCATTTCTACGCTGGTAGAGCCTTACTAGGTGAAGGGAAATACCAAGAAGCTATTAAAGAATTAAAAGATTTTGACGGGAAAGGTACTATGCCTGGAACTGTTGCTTTAGGTTGTATAGGTGATGCGTATATGGAATTAAATAAACCACAGGAGGCGATTTCGTATTACGAGAAAGCAACGAGTGATGCAAATGATATTTTTCTTACACCATTATACCTTGAGCGTTTAGGATTGGTGTATGAAACAACTGGCAAGGCGGATAAAGCAATGGCGGCGTTTAAACGTATCAAACTTGAATATGCAGCTAGTGCGCAAGCGCGAAATGCTGATAAGTACTTATCTCGTTTAGGAGATTATTCTTTATAATTTATGGCTACGCAGCCTCAAGATTTTCTGGAAAAAGATTTTTCTCATTTAGGAGAAAAAAAAGTAATTATTTTTTCAACTACATGGAATCAGGAAATTAATACTGAATTAGTAAATGGAGCCATTGAAATATTTGGTAAGTATCCCAATCTTCAAATTGAACAATTAGTTGTTCCAGGTAGCGTGGAGCTAGGTTATGCAATTAAGCAACATGCATTAAAACATACTGCCGATGCTTATATAGCTTTTGGTTGTGTAATTAGAGGCGGCACACCGCATTTTGACTATGTATGCCAAGCGGCTAATGATAGTATTGCTCGTTTAAATTTGGAATTGGAATCGCCTGTAGTATTTGGTGTACTTACACTTGAAAATGAAGCACAAGCTTGGGAGCGCCTTGGTGGTTCTCATGGTCATAAAGGTAAAGAGGCAGCACAAACTGCTTTGGCTATGATGGAATTCAAACAAAATTTATAGACTAAATTTACAGCAATGAAAGTTCAATTGTTCATTCCTTGCTTTATGGATCAGCTTTACCCCGAAGTTGGAATGAATACTGTAAAAATACTTGAGAAAGTAGGTTGTGAAGTAGTGTATAACGAAAACCAAACTTGCTGTGGACAGCCGGCTTTTAATGCAGGTTATATGAAAGAATCCAAATCTGTTTGCTCTAAGTTTTTAAAAGATTTTTCGGGTAATGAAATTATTGTAGCGCCTAGTGGATCATGTGTAGGATTTATACGATCCAATATAGATTCATTTTTTGGCGAAGGTTTGCACAAAGAGGAAGCGACTCAAGTGAAAAATAACATATACGAACTCACAGAATTTTTACTAGACGTAAAAAAAATAGATGACTTAGGAGCAAGTTTTGAAGCCAAGGCTACGTATCATGATGCCTGCGGTGCTTTACGCGAATGTGGTATAAAGGAAGGTCCAAGAAAATTATTGTCAAACGTAAAAGGCTTAGAACTAGTTGAGCACGATGAGTGTGAAACTTGCTGTGGTTTTGGCGGCACCTTTGCTATTAAATACGAGCCTATATCTATAGGTATGGCACAAACTAAAGTACAAAGTGCCTTGCAAACTGAAGCTGAGTATATTATATCAACCGATGTAAGCTGTCAAATGCATTTAGAAGGCTATATCAAAAAGCAAAAAATTAATTTAAAAACACTGCATATTGCAGATGTATTGGCAAAGTTTTAATCTGAGAGTAATTGTTTTTCTAATTCTGTTACATTAGGATTTAGATAGATTTCCTTGTAATATTTATAGTTCATTTTATCATAGTGTAGTATTCCCGTGTTGTATTGATAAATCTGAAAAAGGTTTACGACAATTAAATAAATACCAACAGCGTAAAATATCGGTTTGAGTTTCTTTTTTTCAATACAAGAGATTAGCGAGGCAAACCCTAAAGCAAAAACAGGATAAGATTGTACCAGTGCTCTGGTGCTATAGCTTCCTCCATACCGCCAATCTGCCCAAGAAATTACAATCCAAATATTCAATAAACAGAACACTATTAAGGAAGTTTTAAATTGACTGTTTTTTACAAAGAATAATCCTATGACAAAGAAGATGGTAATGGGTGTATAAATAAACCAACCTTTCTCAAAACCAAATAGTACACGCCAATGAGGATTGAAAAAATGCCATTTGCTACCAACATTATACACAAAGCTGCCGGTACTATATTTCCAATACAATAATTGAATGCTTAATAGTAATAAAAAACCAAGGCCGGTATAAAGGATTTGCCAATGTCCCTTAAAGAGTTTTGATACTTTCTCATTCCATTCGCTTTTATTATTAATGAGCCATAAAAGTGGGATGAATAAAATGATGATTTCTGTTGGCCGGCTAATTGTAGCTAATCCAACAACAGTTCCAATAATAAAGGCATTAAACTTAGTTTTTGATTGATGCCATTTAATGCTTAAATAAATAATAAGACTGTATAAACAAAATAGATAGACATGTGATTGTCCAACATCAATACTAGCGTATTGAATAAGGTTTGATGATAAAGCGAGTAAAAGTATCGTCAATGTGACCACCTTCTCTTCATAAAATAAAAGAAGAGTTTTTCTGAGAATAATTAACCCTAAAAGCAAATAAAATAAAGCCGCTAGAATAATTGAAATTTGATAAGGTGTTGAAAAGCCATCAGCAGAATATTGCGAAGACATTTTAGAAAATAAATGAGCCAATATAAAAAAGGGACTTTGCATTACCGAGATGCCAACAAAATATTTACCTGTGTAATTCCCATTTTCAATAGGCGAGAATTGATAAAATTCGTTTTCTCTTCCTTGCAGCTCATACTTTTTTTCTATCTCAGGATAAAAAGAAAGTTTTTGTAAATCATTATAAATAAAAGATGCCGGTAAATACATATAATAACCCAAGGCATCCCAAGTAGTTACTTTTATATTTGAGGCATTCTTAAAGTTGAGAAAAGTACTGCTGAAATAAACTATACCTACTACAATAATCGCTAAGCTTGACAACTTATTTTGCATGATTTGTCTTTTTAGTGCATTCTGTAATATGTTGCAATCGCTTCATACAAACTATTATTTAAGTGACATAAAAATTCTTTGAAAACCCAATCTTAAATTCGGCACTAATTTTTTAAGAATGTTTTGTGGAATTGTTCACCATTTTCTAATGTAAAATGTAAAATATAAACACCTGGAATCCAATTTGAGCAATTTACATGAGTGGATGAAAACATATTAACCGATGGGATATGTAATACTTCATTTGAATTTATGGCATTGACGATATGACAATTTTGAACAAAGAAGTCAATTTCGTCTTCAAATTTTATATCGAATCCATCTTGAGAAGGATTAGGGGAAATGGTTACCATATTTGCAACAGGTAAGTTACTAATATTATCATTTAGATTGACATCTCCACAAGGGCCACTGGCATTACAATTGTCTTTGACGTGAGAATTATATATATCTGCTCCACAGTTATTAGTTGCAATGATTTCTACAGGGTAGCAATAATCGTTAATGGGAGCATTATATAATGACCACCAACCTGATAAAACGGCAGAATGATTACCATAACGCATATAAAATGTTGAAGGTGAGCTATCTATATTAGCACTAACTGTAGGGAATGATGAGATTTCCTGTGGTATTGAAACTAATTCTGTTTGTAAAATTATCGGGTCGCCACAGCCGCCGACATGTTTACTAACTGAAACAATTTTAGGTAGTCCTAAATATATTTTATGCGTAATGTTATAATTACTACCGCACGGGCTATTTGTTTCAGTTAAATAAATTTCTCCGGCTTCTGCATTAGCCCCATTTTTAATTTTTACTTTTATATAATTTGATCCGGTTTCCGTAATTTCTAAGTTACTGCTAGTATTCCACATTAAATTACCATAACCTCCTTCTACTTTAAATGTTTTAATCTCATTATTACAAATAATATCGTCACCTACAAACTTTCGAATCGCGCAGAGGTCAGTAAATCGAGTTTCCATATTTCGTTGCCAGGCTCTGATATAATCAACCTCAAAATTCGCAGGAAAATTGGTGCTCGCTGACGGTTGCTGACAATCAGGGAAAAGTTTTGTAAACCAAGTTACATACAAATTAACTAGTATTGGCATCCAGTGATCTTCAGGCACATGATCATTGGAATAGTAGTAATCAGAATTATAACTCGTGCCACAATCTAAGTATTGTGTGCTATTTTGAATTTTACTGTAGCGCAGAACTTTTCGGATTAATTGACCGTCGGTATACCACTTTACGTAGTAAGGTTCCCATTCTACTGCATAGGTATGAAACCCAGTCGATGCATCGGAAATCGTTTTACTGATTCCTGACATACTTTTAGTGCTTCCACCACAATCATTATGTAAAGTAACATATTGTTTAGTAGGTTGACACGAACAGAATTCAAAAACATCTATTTCATCATGGTTATATAACCAAAAAGCAGGTACAAATCCATCACCTTGGGGTATTTTACAACGAATCTCGAATCTGCCAAATTTGAACACTGGTTTACTATTCAACATACCTGAAGTATAATTTCTGGATGCTCCAAACCATGTTGCTGGTTCTTCAATTGCTTGAAGTTCCAATTTACCCCCACTTACCACACAATTTTTATCTAGATATACCTGATTTCCAGCATTTGTTCGAGATTCTTGATACTGGTCTGTTCCATTTGCATCAGGATTATAAGACCGCCATTTATTAGTATCTAGAGATTCTCCATTGAACTCATCTTGGAAAATTAATTTATAAGGGGTAATGCAGTCTACATTGCCACTATTTAGGTATTTAACAACAGTATGAGCGCATTGAGCTTTCAGATTAGTTGTATTTCCAAAGAATATAAATAATAATATTACTGCAAGATTTTTTTTCATAGTAATTATAAAATTAAGTTTTTTAATCAACAATATCAAAGTAACACTCTATTCAACTGAATAGCAGATGTTTTGGCAAAGTTTTAATGTTTACCATTCATTAAACTTTTTTTCTGTTTTCGCATCCTACATTTAGCCTTTATGAAACGTTTTATATTTTCTTTTTTGCCGCTTTTATTATGTGTTACACAAGTAATTGCACAAGAGTATGCAAGTAATGTTATTGTAGGTGCGCAACGTACCGATGGATATTTAAGTAGACTAAAGGGGAAACGTGTTGGTTTATTAGTAAATCAAACGTCTTTGGTTGGCAATACACATTTGGCCGATAAACTGATTGCTCACGGTATTAAACTGCAAATTATTTTTGCACCTGAGCATGGCTTTAGAGGAAAAGCTGATGCAGGAGCACATGTAAAAAATGGTGTAGATACTAAAACGGGCGTGAAAATCTTATCGCTTTATGGTAAGAATAAAAAACCGTCTGCTGCGCAGTTAAGTAATATAGATGTTGTTGTATTTGATATCCAAGATGTAGGAGCTCGTTTTTATACTTACATTTCTTCCTTGCAATATATGATGGAGGCATGCGCCGAAAATGGTAAGAAAATCATAGTATTAGACCGGCCCAACCCAAATGGTTTTTATGTGGATGGTCCCGTGCTAAATAAAAAGTATAAGTCATTTGTAGGTATGCAAGCCATACCCGTAGTGCATGGTATGACAGTAGGAGAATATGCACGTATGTTGAATGGGGAAGGCTGGTTAAAGAATGGAGTAAAAGTGGATTTGCATATTGTAAAATGTGAGAACTATGACCATAGTATGTTATATGATTTGCCGGTTCCGCCATCGCCTAATTTACGATCAAAGCAAGCTATATTAATGTATCCGAGTTTATGCTTTTTTGAAGGAACAGAAGTTAGCGTAGGACGTGGAACACCTTATCCATTTGAGGTTTGGGGACACCCTGAGTATAAGAATAAGGAGTATTCTTTTATGCCAAAGCCAGGTGCAGGTTCTAAAAATCCAAGATATAAATACCAACGTTGTAACGGAAATAGTTACCATTGGGATACCAAAGAAATTTTAGAATTGCTAGATAATAAAATCAATATAGATATTTTAAAAACAGCTTATGGCTCATCAAAAAGAACGGATAAGTTCTTTACTTCTTTTTTTGAAAAACTAACAGGTACAGGTGAGTTACGCAAGCAAATTATGGCTAAGAAATCCGTTGCTCAAATAAGAGCTTCCTGGGAACCGGGACTAAGCAGGTTTAAAAAAATTCGTAAGAAGTATTTGTTGTATAAAGATTTTGAGTAACGACCTGTATATGAGCCGTGGCGTTTTTGGAGTGGTTTGTTTCGGTTTTATGATAATGTTGCTACGAAGTATAAAAGTAGTCCCTAAAAAATGATTTATTTTTTCCTAAATCATTTTTTAGGGACGGATTGTCTGTTACAATTTAGCCATGGATTATATACCTTGTTAGCAGGAGTTTTACTTCTGAATATTTTTTATCAAATATTTCAAAATTGGAACACAAATGATTGCGCTTGCGCCAAATAGTGAGTATAGAATAAATGTGTAGTCTTTACTTATTTGAATCTCTTTTTTGAAGAAAAAGTAATATCCTAAACTAAGGATTATCCAAAATGCTATAAAAAATAAAATATCTTTTTTTGTGATTACCGAATTCATGTTGAATTTACATTAATTGATACAATAAAGAAGTTCCTGAACCCCAAGCTGCACCCCAACCTATGGCTCCAACAATAGCCCCCCAACTAAGTGGACCAAAACTAGCTAAAGCCCACGTGCGTAGCAGAACGCCTACAGCTCCTGCTCCATCGGAATAACCAACGGCTTTCCAATTTACTGCATATGGAGTATAATCAACTCCTCCACCTTGGCCACCATCAGCTACAGGCATCCAAAAAGATAATGAACTTCTAGAGGTTTCAATAAAAGTCAATAACATTTCTTTCTCACTTCCAAATAATTGTGATTCGACCAAATCAAGTTGCGTGTCAAATGCATTTGATTTTGAATCGAAATTGTTATCATCGAAAATAATGCTTTTAACTGAACTGAATATATTATTAGATTCAGTGGTTTGCAATTCTGCAAGTATGTCCGCTTCAACATCATCAATGTCATTGTTATCAAAATATTCATATATTTCATTTTTCATACTTTGAGTAACTTCAGAAACGTCCATATTATCAAAGTTTGATTGCATGTCAGCCTGAGTCGTTGGAGTCCCTATGATTCCTTGAGCCATATATTGATTATGATACGCTCCAATTGCTTGTGCATCTGAAAGAGAAATAACGTTTCCAGAACTGTGAGACATTGCTTGATAATTATCTGTCTCTGTTTTCGCACTTTTCTTAGTTTGCAAAATTTGGCTATCCTTTTGGCAACTTGTAAAAGTTATTCCAATAGCCACGATCGCCAAAACGGCAAGAGTTGATAATTTGATTTTTAAATTTTTCATTTTGTTTAAATTTTAATTTGTTATTAAATATTCAAACTATTTGAGAGTTTAAATCCTTTG
Source organism: uncultured Chitinophagaceae bacterium (assembly GCA_937981995.1). GTDB lineage: Bacteria > Bacteroidota > Bacteroidia > Chitinophagales > Chitinophagaceae > JAGNRR01. Next base: position 12,967 of record CALJNC010000025.1, on the reverse strand, counting down.
GTCAGTTTGCAACCGTTTAGCATTCTTTTGTTAAATATTACTTTCTTCTTCTTTCCTAAAGGTAACTTATCATTTGTGCCTTTAGCGATTACTTCAAAAGTTCGTATAATAAGTTTAACGATACAATTCTAAAACTATTGTTTAGATAAACAATAAAGTTTTTCACGAACGGTATGTTTTCTTTATAAACGGTCATTGTTCTTTCAAATTCCTGCTAACATCTGTGTACACGTATTGCGCATATATCTACTTTGTACGTAACCCAGATTACTCTTTACCAAATTTATGTTTTTTCATCAAGATATCCAAGGGTGTTACTGCACTTACCTTATGGTTTTATTGCATTGGTAGGGATTTTTCCGTAAAATCAATATCCTGCAGTTCCCTATAATTGGGGCTATTCATGATTAACCGTTACTAACGGATAATTTTATTGCTTGTCTTTAAGGTTTTATTAAAATAACTGCACCTGTCTTTACCAACTGATAAATTTCTTTCATATCATTATTGTTTACAGCAATACAACCCCAGGTATAAGCAAACTTTACGTTCATGGGTTTTGTGTTGCCATATTGGTCCGAGTAGCCATGGATTTTAATATCGCCTCCCGGTGATTTACCAATTTGTTTAGCTCGTTTACGGTCCGTATTGTTAGGGTAAGAGATATGAAGGTTTAAATAATAGCTGCTATTTGGGTTTCTATCTGTAATATAATATTTGCCTTCTGGCGTGCGGTTATCACCTTGGTATTGTTTATGCCCTTTTGGGCTACTGCCAATGCTTATGCTGTATGATTTTACCCATTTTTTCTTCGCATACAATTTCATGATTTTGAGCTGTTTATTTACATAGATTGAGTCTACTTTGTGTTTGTACTTAGGAAGTATTGGCGGTGTTTTTGCCTTTATGATTAGTGTACAGCAAACTAAGATGAGCATCAAGCTTAATTGTTTCATTGAATAATCGATGTAGAGCTTGAGGGATTCCATATCTGCCATTGTTAAAGTTGAGATTCCATTTTCACGCAATAATTAAACATTATTCATTCATCATTAAAAATTAAAACATTTACCTTTGGTACAAATTAATTTTACTATGAGTACGACAACTGAAACAAGTACAACTGCAGCTACTGAACAGGAGTTTTTACCATTATTGGGTACAGACTATATGGAGTTATATGTAGGGAACGCTAAACAAGCGGCACATTTTTATAAAACAGCCTTTGGGTTTCAATCCTTGGCTTATGCTGGTCCTGAAACTGGTGTAATGGATCGTGCTTCTTATGTTATACAACAGGATAAAATACGTTTGATTTTAACTTCACCTATGAAAAGTGATCATCCAATTGCGGAGCATCATAAAAAACATGGTGATGGTGTAAAAGTGTTAGCGCTGTGGGTTGATGACGCTTATGCAGCTTATGAAGAAACAATGAAGCGCGGAGCAAAATCGTACATGGAACCAAAAACAATAACCGATGATCATGGTGAAGTGAAAATGAGTGGTATCCATACCTATGGTGAAACAGTGCATGTTTTTGTAGAGCGAAAAAACTATAAGGGGGTGTTTATGCCAGGCTATGAAAAGTGGGATAGTAAGTATAATCCGGAGCCAGTAGGATTAAAATATATTGATCACTGTGTAGGTAATGTTGATTGGGATCAAATGAATCCTTGGGTAAAATTTTATGAAGATGTAATGGGTTTTAAAAATATCCTAAGCTTTGATGACGAGGATATTTCAACAGAATACTCTGCGCTTATGAGTAAGGTAATGAGCAATGGGAATGGTTATATTAAATTCCCTATTAATGAACCAGCCGAAGGGAAGAAGAAATCACAGATAGAGGAATATCTTGATTTTTATGAAGGTGAAGGAGTACAGCATATTGCAGTTGCGACTGATAATATTATTGAAACCGTAACCGCTTTGCAAAATAGAGGAGTTGAGTTTTTAGATATACCAGGTTCTTACTACGATACCATATTGGATAGAGTAGGAGAAATTGATGAAGATTTAGCGCCGCTAAGAGAATTAAAAATTCTTATTGATAGAGATGAAGAAGGTTACTTATTACAAATATTTACAAAGCCTGTAGAGGATAGGCCAACTATGTTCTTTGAAATTATTCAACGCAAGGGAGCTCAAAGTTTTGGTAAAGGAAACTTTAAAGCTTTATTTGAAGCAATTGAAAGAGAGCAGGCGAATAGAGGGAACCTTTAATAGGATTTAAATACAATTGTCAAAGGGTTTACTTTAAGTAAACCCTTTTTTTATACATTAATTTCTCCCGTGTAAACAAAAGTGGCAGGCCCGGCTAGTATAATATTCTTATAACCTTCACCTTCTTTATCAGCTGTTACGCTTAGTTTCCCCCCCTTGGTTTGAATGTCTATTTTGTTGGTATTGCTAATGCTCATTTGAACTAATGCACAAGCGGTTACTCCCGTTCCACAACTGTACGTCTCGTCTTCAACGCCCCGTTCATAAGTAGCTACAAAAAGTGCATTGTTGTCATTTTGTTCAACAAAGTTTACATTGATACCTTCTTCTTCAAACATAGGGCTGTATCGTATTAAAGCGCCTTCTTTTTTTATATCCAACTGCATTACATCTTGTATTATACATACGTAATGCGGTGAACCCGTATCTAACTGATAAAACGTATCAAACGTTTTTATTTCATTCACATTGCTCATTCCTAACGATACATTGTCATCAGTAATATCTGCTGTGTGTGGACCGTCAATAGCTATGAAATTTGCCTTGTTAGTAATGATACCAAGTTGCTTAGCAAAGGCTACAATACAGCGCCCTCCATTGCCACACATGCTACTTTCATTCCCATCACTATTATAGTATTTCATTTCAAAATCGTAACCTTTGATTGTATTTAAAAGCATCACACCATCGGCTCCTATACCAAATCTTCTATGACAAATAGCTTTTACCTGCGCTGTTGTAATAGATGAATATTTTTCATCCCTATTATCAATGAGTATAAAGTCATTTCCGGTTCCTTGGTATTTGCTAAAAGCGATTTTCATTATATTTTTTCTATTATTTCAAGTGATTTTTTAATCATGTTTTCTATTGCTGCTTTTGCATCTTTAGAAAAGCTTTTGTCTTGTCGGTTGGCAATTATTGTATTTATTGATAAACAGCGATGACCAAATACTTTTCCTAAACCAAAAATAGCTGAAGTTTCCATTTCAAAATTAGTAATTCGGTGTTCATTATACTTAAAAGAAGAAAGTGAATCTACTAAGTTAGGGAACTGCAAGGCCGCTTTAACCACCCTCCCTTGTGGTGCATAAAAACCTGGGCAGGTTACTGTAATTCCTCTGTGATAATCTGAGCCAAAACAATCTAATAAGGATATACTACCTTCAACGGCATATGGTGATAATGGGCTTTGGTCCAAGCCGCTATGTTGGCTAAATTTTGTTGCCATTTCTAATTCGTCTGGCTTATAATTTATTTGGTAATAATGCATTAGATTATCTAAGCCAATCCCATGACTTGATGCAACTAAACTATCTACAGGAATATCTTGCTGTAAGCTGCCAGAAGTACCTAGCCGAATTATGTCTAATTGAGTATGTTTTTCTTTAATCAGCCTAGTTTCAAAATCAATATTGGCACAGGCATCTATTTCATTTAATGAGATATCAATATTATCAGGTCCAATTCCACTAGATAATACCGTAAGTCGTTTTTTGCCTATGAAGCCAGTATGGGATACAAACTCCCTATGGCTTGCCTTAGATTCTATGCTATCAAAGTGTTTAGAAACTTCAGCTACTCGGCCAGGATCTCCTACCGTAATAACGGTTTGAGCAAGTTCCTCAGGCAAAAGATCTATATGATAAATCCTTCCTTTTGGTGTTATGATAAGTTCTGATTCGCCTATTTTATCCATACGATCTATTAATTGGGGCTTAGAATAAGTGTAAATATACTTGTAAGAAAGAAACTATTATTTTAACGTAATATGTCCTTATTGTTTTGGGTTTGAAAAGACAAAATTTACTACATTTGCACACTTATTGGTCTCGTGGCCGAGTGGTTAGGCTGGGCTCTGCAAAAGCTCCTACAGCGGTTCAAATCCGCTCGAGACCTCAAATTAGAACGCTCCTTTTGGAGCGTTCTTTTATTGTCATTAAATATGACAATTACATGATAATATAACTGTCCCTTTTTATTACTATGAGGCTTGCCTGAACGAACTTTACATCCGTGATAAAAACGCGTATTCTTTTATTGATAGTATTGGTTTTAGGCATGACGTCTTGCTTAAAGAAAGAGACGCCTATAACCTTGCCTGCGCAAGGCGATGCTATTAGCCAATCATTGCGAATGGGGAGTGATTACAATACGCAATATTATTATAATTTAACTAAAGGAAAGGTTGTACATACTAGCAAAGTAAATAGCTGGCATTTAGCGTTTGAAAGTTCTAAGCACGGCGAAGCTGTTTTATTAAATGGCGGCGTGGGTATGGGAGTAGTAAAAACAAACAAAACTGATTTTGACGCTGTAGAATGGACGGATTGTGATGGAGAAACATGGTATCAAGATAATCCCAATGGTGTGTTAGAAGAAGTGGCCTTTGGAGATTGGAATGCGGATGCAATGTCAAGAGATAAAATTTACATTGTAAGATTAGATGCTACAAGTAAAAATGTAGTAACCATAAAATTAAAAGAGGTAACAGAAAATTATTATAGATTCCAGGTAGGTAACCTAGATAAGGGATACTTGGGAGAATTTCAAATAACAAAACAATCTACAAGAGTTTTTACTTATTTTGATTTACACGAATTAGAAGAAGTAATAAATGTAGAACCAGTTAAAGAAAGTTGGGACTTATTGTTTACTCGATATGGATTTACGTTTTATGACGAAACGCCTCCATTACCTTATATTGTTACTGGCGTATTGACCAATCCTTTATCAAAGACATTTAAAGACTCGTTGAGCTCGTTTTATGAGATAGAAGAGAGTATTTTGGAACATTGTAATTTAAGTACAAATCGAGATGTTATAGGCTATGATTGGAAATATTATGATTTTGATCTTGGAATCTATCATATAAGACAGCACTACAATTATATTATAAAAACTCAGAACGAAGATTACTTTAAATTACGATTCTTGAGCTTTTATGATGATAACGGATTAAAAGGAACTCCAACCTTTGAATTCAAGCAAATTAAGTAGTTTTATTATATTTTTACGATTATAATTTATGACTTCAATTTATTTTGATAATGCTGCTACAACGTCTCTTGATAGTCGTGTGCTTGACGCTATGTTGCCTTACTTAAAAGAAAATTATGGTAACCCTTCTGCTATACACGGCGCTGGTCGAACATCTCGTTTGGCAATAGAAGAATCAAGAAAAACAGTAGCCTCTTTACTATCCTGCAAACCGGCAGAGATGTTTTTTACCTCGTGCGGTACGGAAAGTACAAATACAATATTAAATGCAGCGATAAGAAACCTTGGGTGTAAGCATATTATTACATCGCCCATTGAACATCATGCTACTTTACTTACTTCTCAAAAATTAGCTGAGGAGTTTGGTATCGAAGTGCATTATTGCAAGCACCAAGAAAATGGTGAGCTAGATTATGATGATTTACTTGCGTTAATTGAAAAAGTAGGACCAACAAACAAAACCATTGTAAGCATCATGCATGCTAATAATGAGCTAGGAATAATTAATGATATTGATCGTATTGGTCAAGCTTGTAAAAAGCATGAAGTCTTATTTCATTCCGATATGGTTCAAACAGTTGGTCATATGCCCATTAACTTACATGAGATGGCTGTTGATTTTGCTAGTGCCTCTGCGCATAAATTTCATGGTCCTAAAGGAAAAGGAGCCATGTATATTAATGGCAGTGTAAAACTTGAGCCTTTAATTTTTGGAGGAGGGCAGGAGCGAAATATGCGCGCTGGTACCGAGAATGTTGCGGGTATAGTAGGCTTTGCTAAAGCATTAGAACTTTCAGTGGGAGATATGCTTGAAGAAAATAATCATTGTAAAGAGCTAAAGGATTATTGTTGGGCAGCTTTGAAAGAGAATTTAAAAGAGGTTGAATTAGGTACATCATGCAACAAAACCTTGTCAAGAGTTTTAAGTATAATATTACCGCATACTCCCAAAACTGAAATGCTACAAATGTCTTTAGATATGAAGGGTATTGCTTTAAGCGGAGGTAGTGCTTGTTCTAGCGGAGCAATGGGTGGTAGTCATGTAATGAAGCATTTACATGATACAGCATGCGTGCCTTTACGCATTTCTTTTTGTAAATCAAATACGAAAGAAGAGGTTGATACTTTAGTTAAATCAATAAAAGAATTACTTTCTTAAAGTTCTTCTTCGTCTTGAATTGTTGATAGAATAATAAATTCTACCCTTCTATTTCTTTGTCTACCTGCCTCAGTTGAGTTAGAAGATATAGGAGATACACTTCCTAAACCCCATGAGTTTACTCGGTTTTGAGGTAGTTGATAAGAAATTAATAAGTCACTGATATAAGAAGCACGTATAGATGATAATCTTTTGTTTTCAGAACTCTTACCCAAATTATCTGTATGTCCGGTTACTAAAACATTTGTCTTATCATATTTTATTAGCAACTTGGCTAACTTACTCATTTCTATATAAATGTCTTCCTTTGGCATAACAGACGAATTACTATAGAGTATATTGTCAGGAAATAATACTTTAATACTATCCTCAATAACACTTACTTGCGCACTAGGTAATGTACGTTTTATATCCCTAACTATATCATCAAGATATTCCTTTGAGGAGATATTGGGTCTTACATTAAGATCATTATTTCCGTTATTATTGTTGCTTCCACCTTTAGTATTATCATTAGTACTCTTGTTATAATTTCCATTAGAAGTATTGTTGTCGTTTATGCCATAAGAAGATGTTTCTTTAGGGCGAGTTGGTCCGTCATAATTATAACAAGAACTTATAAGAACGGTAATGAAAATGAGAATGAAATTTTTAAACATAATAATATTTGATCGGTTGTGGTTATGGTTTATATAAAACAACGAATTCTACTCTGCGGTTTTTGCTTCTGCCTATTTCTGTCTCATTTGTAGCAATGGGGCTTTTTTCCCCAAGCCCCCATGTAAATAGCCTTTCGTTACTTATTTGACGCAAGTTAAGAAATTTTTTAACATTTGTAGCCCTAGTCAAGGACAACTTAATGTTACTTTCTTCGGTACCACTATTGTCGGTATACCCTGTAATTAATAGATTTGTTTTTTGATATTTATTAAGTATTGAAGCAAAGCGTATTAGCTTTTCACTAAAGGATTGTTTTATTACCGAAGATGCTAAATCAAAAACCAAATTATTAGGAAAAATCAACTTAATACTATCCTTAATTAGTTCTGTTTGCGCTTCAGGAAAGGTTTCTTTAATTTCAGTGTATGTCTTTTTTACATAGCTTGTTTTCTTGTATGTTTTACATGAAGAAAAAGCAATAATTGCAATCAGAATAAAAAATAGATATTGATTAATTTTCATATTTAATGTCAACCTAGTAAAGCTAAGTACATTTTGTTGAAATAAATTCAAACAATTCGTTACTTGTAATTGGTACTCCTTTGATTTTATTATACGGTATAACCTCTTTATTGAAAGTTCCTTGAATAATTTTGCTCAACTGACCATTGTTTAACTCAGGAAGGATAACAGTTTCAAAAGAGTTTAATATTTCTTCTACATTAGAAGCAAAAGGCTGAATATGTCTTAAATGTATTTGAGCAACTTTTTTATTCTCTGCCCTAAGTTTTTCAACTGCAGAATAGGATACACCATAAGTAGATCCCCATCCTAAAACTAAAACATCATCAGAAGCATCTCCATGTATAAATTCTACTTTGGGTATAAAGTTTGCTATTTTATCAATTTTGGCCTGACGAGTTTTAACCATGTGCTCATGATTATTTGGGTCGTAGCTTACGTTTCCGCTGATGTCTTCTTTTTCTAAACCACCTACACGATGTTCTAAGTTTTTCATGCCAGGAATGGCCCAGCTTCTAACTAAATTTTTGTCTCGTAGGTAAGGAAGGTATTCTTCTATGTTTTCAATATTATTTACCAATTTGGTTTCTAATGCAGGTATTGAATCTGCATTTGGAAATTTCCACGGTTCGGCTCCATTAGCAATATAGCCATCACTTAAAAGAATTACTGGTGTCATATGTCGTAACGCAATACGGCATGCTTCAATTGCAGTTTCAAAACAATCAGAAGGTGAACTTGTAGCTACTATTGGCAACGGACATTCACCATTTCTTCCGTAAAATGCTTGTAACAGATCACTTTGCTCGGTTTTGGTTGGCAAGCCTGTACTTGGCCCACCTCTTTGAATGTCAATAACCACTAAAGGGATTTCAAGCATGGCAGCTAAGCCCATTGCCTCGGCTTTAAGTGCCATACCAGGTCCTGATGTAGTTGTGATACCTAACTTGCCTCCATAAGAAGCTCCTATAGCTGAAGATACCGCTGCTATTTCATCCTCGGCTTGAAAAGTGGTAACGCCGAAATTTTTATGCTTGCTCAATTCATGTAAGATATCACTAGCCGGTGTAATAGGGTATGAGCCAAGAAATAAATCAATATTTGCTTTTTGCGCTGCCGTTATTAGCCCGTAAGACAAGGCAGTATTACCCTGGATATTTCTGTAAGTACCTTTAGGCAATTGTGCTTTTTGAACTCTGTATCGAGAAGCCGATGCTTCAACAGTAATACCAAAATTAAAGCCTGCTTGTAGCGCTTGCATGTTTGCTTCTAGTACTTCAGGTTTTTTACCAAATTTAGAAGTAAGAAAGCGTTGGGTTGTATCCATTTTACGATCGTACATCCAATATAGATATCCTAAAACAAACATATTTTTAGCACGGTCTTTTTCTTTTACGCCCAAGCTTGATTCTTTAAGTGCCTCGCGCGTAAGTTTAGTAACGTCAATTTTATGTACATTATAGGCAGCAAGAGAATCATTATCTAAGGGGTTCTCATCGTCTTGATAATTTGCCAAGCGTAGGTTTTTAGCATCAAAACCATCCGTATTTAAAATGATGATTCCCGATTTCTTAATATGATTTAAATTGCTTTTTAAAGCAGCAGCATTCATAGCTACTAATACATCACAAGCATCGCCCGGTGTATAAATTTCATTTGACGAAAATCTTAATTGGAAACCACTTACACCCGCAAGGGTTCCTAAAGGAGCTCTTATTTCTGCAGGAAAATCAGGAAAGGTTGATAAATCACTTCCTGTAAGTGCTGTATTATTTGTAAACTGTGAACCCGCAAGTTGAATCCCATCTCCACTATCACCAGCAAATTTGATGATGACTTCTTCTACTATCTCTATCGGCTGTGCCATAGGCACAAATTTACACTAGGACTTACTTTTTAACTAGTTTTGAGATTTCTTATTATTAGACGTTGTGGGGATATTTCCATCCTCTTGAACAGCTTTAAACCCACCTTCAATGTTTCTAATGTTATGAAAGCCATTGCGTTTGAGTACCGAAGACAATAAAACACTCCTTGTGCCGCCATTACAGTGTAGGTATAGATTACTATTTTCATCCAGAAGGCCAATTTTAGCAGGGTCTCTAAAATCATTCATTTGCATATTAACCGCTCCTACAATATGCTCATCATCGTATTGAATGTTTGTTCTTACATCTAAAACAACTGCTTTTTCATCATGCTGTATATCTAGCTTTAATTCATAAGGGTCTACATTTATAATCATATCTAGTGGCAATTCATTCGTTTTCCAGTCTTCAAATGATTGTGTTGTGTAACCAATGATTTTTTTATTTAAATCCTCGCCAATTAATTCTTGAGCCTTATTTAGGTCTTGCTCATTAGCCACAATAATTATTTTGTCATGATTTTCGGAAAAATAAGTTGCTCTTGCATCAAAATTATTATTTAGTATAACATTGATGGCACCTTTTAAATATCCATTTACAAATTGATCAGTTGGGCGTGTGTCTATTAATAGGGTATAGTCCTCAATCTCTTTTTTAAGATCGTTGATAGAAAGTTGATTCATTACAATTACTTTAGTTCTGATTTCTTAATATTATAATTTGCATTTGCTTGGGTTAAGCAAGTTAGTGTTAGATCATTTATACATACATGCTTTGGAAGAGTTGCGCAATAATAAATAGTATCGGCAATATCTTCAGGCGTTAATGGGTCAAAATCTTTATAAACTTTATCTGCTCGTTCTTTATCACCTTTAAAGCGCACTACGGAAAATTCAGTTTCACAGGCTCCAGGATTAATGGCAGTAACTTTAATTCCAAATGGTAATAATTCAATACGCATAGATTGCGATAATGCATCAACCGCATGTTTGGTAGCACAATATATATTTCCATTTTGGTAAACATTTTTACCCGCTGTGGATCCAATATTAATAATGTGCGCTGTTTTTTGTTCTTTTAATTTAGGTAAGAGCGTACGGGTTACATAAAGTAAACCTTTTACATTAGTATCAATCATTACATCCCAATCAGAAAATTCTCCGTTGTCAATGGTATTTAGGCCACTTGCCAGTCCTGCATTATTAAGTAAGATGTCGATAGTAGGGAACAGCTCATGATCAATTGAAGCAAGGTTTTCTTTTACTTCGTCTTGGTTTCTTATATCAAAGCATAGGGTTTGTACAGTACTATTATATTCTTTTTCAAGTTCCGTTTTAATTTCTTGTAATCGTTCCTCACGTCTTCCGGTAAGTAGTAAATTATAGCCTTTACTAGCAAATAAATATGCTGTGCTCTTACCAATTCCACTGGTAGCACCAGTGATTAATATACTTTTCTTCATTTAAAAATTTATCTTATTAATGTAACGTCTCCTTGAAATACTCTTACGTTATCGTTTAAATCTACTACGCTTACTACCCAAAAGTAGGTGCTTGTTTGTTGTTCAACACTGCCTAATCTGCCGTCCCAACCTTGATAATAATCATTGGTTTCAAAAACCATTTGCCCCCATCTATTAAAAATTCGGTAGTGGTTTATTTTTTTAAAACCTGAACTTAATAAACGAAGGACATCATTTTTTCCATCACCATTGGGTGTAAAAGCATTGGGAACAATTAAGTACGCTTTATCAGATACTGTTACATTAATATCATCACTTGCAGGGCAACCATCGGCTGTGGTACCCGTAACAATGTATCGATATACGCCAGTATCAGTATAATAACCCAATGGATTTGCAATATTTGGATTATTTAGGAAATCGGGTGGAGACCAATTGTAAGTTTGTGTTCCAGTGGCGTTAAATTGAACAAATTCGTTCATTAAAACAACGGTATCATTTCCTGCATCTAAATTAACTTTAGGGATATTTAATTTCTTACTTATTGTATCTCTACAACCTCTTGTATTACCTGATATTAAAGTCACATTAAACTCCTTACCTATATTAGGAAACGAGTGCGCTACGTTTTGATTACTATCCCTTGTGCCATCATCAAAGTTCCAATCCCAATAGTTAACAGGGAAAGTAGTAGACGTACTTAAGTCAGTAAAGTTAATAGGCAGATCAGGACAAAAAAGACCAGCAAAACTATAGTCAGCATTAAATGTTGGATAGATTTTTACAATTCGTTCAATACTATCGGGGCAGGTTGAACCAGGATTTACTACAAGTTTTACAATAAAGGTTCCTGTGTCAGGGTAAATATATGTTGGGCTTTCTGCAGTAGAAACATCGGTCGTAATACCCGGCACTCCAAAGTCCCAATAATAACTAAAGCCTCCCGTGCTATTATTTATAAAATTTATTACTCGGTCTTTACAATTTATTTGATAGGTGTTTGGTTCGTCAGCCAGAACAGGAATATTAGCTACAACAGCTTTGGAACAATTCGTCACATTCACTTGAAACTCTCTTCTTACAATATTAATAAGCGTACCATTACGATACTCATTACAACAAACGCTTATCGCAAAAATACCTGATAATGTTGGCGTACCCGTAATTACACCTGTGCTAGGGTCAATAGAAATAGTTGGGTTACTCGCAATAGGATTAAACGGAGTATAAGGCTGTGCATATTGAATGCTAAGATAAGGTGGTCCTAAAGGTGGTTTTGGTTTTGGGGTGTTCGGACTATTGGGAGGATTAGGTGGAGTGCGTCCTGCACCTCCACCAGCTAGTCCTGGGCAAAATTCATACGTCAAAGAATCGCCATCAATATCACTTGCTGAGCAGTCAAATACAAACGGATTATTGATACAAATTATTTGCGGTGGTGCATTATTAAACTTAGCAGAATTATTACAACTATTATCATTGGGAGGAATAGTTGTTACAAAAGTATTACCTGTACTACCGGCAAGATTAATGTTCAAGGTTGCACCATTTCTGCAACACCGCTGATAAGCAAGGGTATACCCATCGGGGTTTGGTGGTAAAAATTGGGTAAATTGAAAAACCATTTTACTATTGCAACGAACCGGCGGATTCAATACACAATTGTTTGAAAAAAAAGGAGGTACAATTTCAACAAAACTGGCTTCAACATCTTGCTGGCCTATTAATATTCCATTGCTATAAACTCCAATAAAAGCAGGATTATCACCTAATAAGGCATCGGGTAATCCACCACCTTGACTTTGGGGTCTGCAATCGCGGTATACAGCAAGTGTAAATTGATAGGTATTGGCTCCTAAACATATATAATCAAAGTCATACCCAATAACATGAGATGCTTTGCTGGGCATACCTAGACTTACTAATATGATTAAAACAATGAGTTTTCTCATTATTGTAAAGTTACGAAAAGTTTGTCTGTAAAATGTCATCTAGAAATCCCAAAAAGCACTCTAATAACAAGGCAGGGTTTTCATGCATAGATGTATGCGCAACTCCTTCAAAAATTGA
>CALJNC010000024.1 GCA_937981995.1 uncultured Chitinophagaceae bacterium | reverse complement strand
ATTGCAGACGGAACAAACCGTATGAAGTTATCAAACTTAGATAATTTAGCCGCAGGTAATTACTTCTTGAAGTTTATCAACGGAGAAACGAAGCAAGAGTTTATTATAAAGATTCAGAAGAAATAAGAAGCTGAGTTTTATTAAATACTTAGGGCGTTACGCATATGCGTAGCGCTCTTTTTTGTTCTATTAACAAATTATTCAATATTCATATATGTTTTTGGCATAATGTTTGCAATACTATGGTTCTTAGGTATAACTTATTAATAATCAATATTTTACAAGTTATGCTTATGAAAAATAAATAAATTATGAAAAAACATCTACTACTCTTGCTACTAGCAGGTTTAAGCGTTTTGCCTAACAAAGTCTTTGCGCAATTGTCCCCAAGTGGACAAATGAAAGTAATCACTCCAAGTGTTTTGAGTGCCTGTGCGGCCGACACCATTTGGGTGGAATTAACTAACAAAAATGGTCCAACTTGTACCGCTGGTTCAGCGGCTGTTCCAGATGCGCAAGTAGCGATTACCATACCAGGTAATGGCGAAATAACGTATCAGTCAGCCTCCGTAGGTGGAGGTGGAGCTACTGAAGTTTCCTACACAGGTAATGTATTAACTATGGATATACCAGTTCCTGGTTTTGGTGCAACCACTCGATCGTGGTTTGTATTAAACTCTACTTGTGAAGTAACCGGAGTTTCTTTACCCAGTTTAAATTTAAGTGCTACGTATCCAGCAGCATTTAATACAGCTCCTGAATCATGGGAGGGTGCTCAAATGAATACTGGTATTGGCCAGATTACATTTGTACAAGCCAGTTCTTCACAAAATACTATTATCAGTAGTTTTGGAGCAACTAGCAATACAGCTAGTTATATTTACAACACAGGTTTTGGTAAAATTACCAAACTGACTTACCATCAAATAGTGCATGATTCTTTAATGCCCTCATTAGGTGCAACTGGTAAGGATCATATTTATTTACGTCGTCGTTTTATTAATAATACGGCAAATGGTATTTTACCTGCTTTTAGTCAAAAGTTTGATCAATATCCTAATGGTACAATTACTAATTTAGGCAACGGGTATAGAGAATATTCATTTGACATTGAAGGGGAATTTTTGGATAGAACGGATGGTTCTTTAGATCCAGGAGATGGCTTACAAGTAAATGCAGGTTATTTTAGAATGCCAACTACTTGTATGGATGACATGTTGCAAAAACAATGGGTAACTTACGAATGTGCAGGTGGCGGTGCCACTTGTAATACGAGTGTAGATACGTTAACGCGCGTGTATAGAATTTCTGCTGGTATACCAGTAATTGGTGGATTAAATAGTAATGTAGAAGCTTGGGATGGTTGTACAAATAAAACAGGTTCTTTTACATTTAAAAACACAGGTATTCCTGATCCGGCTGATTCAAACGTAAGTGTTGCATTTGATGTTGACCTTGAATTACAGTTAGGTGGTATTATGTACATTGATAACCTAACTTTAGGCGGTGTAAGTTTGGCAACGACTCCTGCCACGCCAGGAGCTGTAAATAAAGTAAGCTGGAATTTAAAAGATCAGAATACAGTTGATTTTGACGGTCCTGGAGGGATAGAAGATTTAGATGGTGATGGTTTTTACGATGACATAAGACCCGGTGATTCTGTTGATGTTTCCTTTACCTATACTGTAGACGGAGCTGCGGCTTGCGGATCTAATTTAGATTATTCTATTAAAGCAGTTTCTTCTTTTACAGATTATTGCCGCGAATTAGATGGTAGCGGATCTACTACGATTTATTCTTTCGGATTTAGTCAAACGGCACCTGTATCTCAGGTTACACCTTTACCAGATTATGGTAGTCCTGCTGTAGGAGAAATAAATTCTCGTCAAGCACAATACAACTTTAATTACGAAGGGATTAATTTAAATACTGCAAATGCAGTTGCAAAACTTCGTATTAATTATAGTAAGATAATGACCATTCAAGAGCCGATTGTATTCTTAGGTAATACGATTCCTTTAACTAGCTTTACGCAAGTAGGCACAGGTGGATTGGATACAACGGGCTATGCGAATACAACAGATGTTGATAGTGCGTTAGAATATACATTAACAGCTGCTGATATAACGGCTTTACTTGATAACTCAAGCGATGCTTTATCTTATTACGTAGCGCTTATCAGTTGTGATAGTTTTCAAACACAAACCAATACTGATGGATTCCAAATTTTATTTCAGATAAATAACAGTCCATGTCCGGCTCCGAATACGGCACCGCCTATGGAATTAGATTTGGCTTGTAATACAGCTTTTGCTTATAAGATTCTGTCTACATGTCCAGGTCCAAAACCTTGCTATGTTGTTGTGGATACTATTTACCGTGAGGCTATAACCGGTTTTACCGATGAAAATGAAACGACGGGTGTAACGCCAAATGCAGCGGCAACTTCTAAGTTCTATGAGGGTGATACGCTTACCTTCTTGAGAACAGCGCAACTTAGTGCAGATTACCCAGTTATGGAGCCTATTGGTTCTTTCCCAGGAAGTGGATTGAATGATGGCCTAACGAGTTCTTTTTCTTTTAGTTATAATAAACCAGTAGATGTTCCTATTACATCCTTACCTTATTCGATGTTTGAATTTATTCCAACACTTAGTAGATTGAGAGTTTATGACACTACTACGAATACGCTTTTATATGACGTGCCTTTAGAGTATCATCACTTTGCAGCCGTAAGTGGCCCTCAAGGGAAAGGTGCTGGAAACAGAAATAGTGATTTATATCTTTGGACAAATACTACAAATAGTAGTAGCGCTTCTTACCTTGGTCAGCCAGATATTAACAGTACGCCTGGTCATGGTTTAGGTGATTATTGGTGTGGAATAAATTATTTGGCTCTTGATCCTTCAGCTTGTCCTTATTGGGATGCTCGTTATAGATCCGTACCATCCATCACATATGGTGTAATGTCTAACGAAGCTGAAAATAGAGTTTCAGAGCGGTTTGAGCTTATTATAGAAGATGCCTTGAATGATGCTAGCGTAGTATTTGATCCAGGTTACTCAAAATATTTTTATGAAATTGATACGAAGTGGCGTGTTAATCCTGACTTCCCAATTGATAATACCGGCGGTCTAAGAGAACGAGGATATATAACAAGAACCGCTAATACACTTTTAGATCCACCAGCTGGAACTAGAATGAATACATGTGGTGGAGTAAAAGAGGCTATTGCAACACCTGCAACTAAAGAGTTGACGGTTGATGGCCCAAGGCGTTCTTATGACGCTACTTGTGGATTAACGATAGAAAATAAATTGTTCTTTAATAGCCCAGTTGGAGATTTCTTCCCAGGTGAGGTTCGTGTACCATTTAAGATGGATAGTATCGTGGTAGAAATGCCTACGGAGTATAATTTAACGGCTGCGCCAACTTTTGCGGGCACTGCCATGGCTCCTGCTAACTCAATTACGAATAGTGCAACTACAGGTCATATTGTGTTTACAAATAACACAGCCAATAGTGGAACAACTTATATGGATTTCCCAAGATTTAGCGATGCTGATGGACAAACAACTGTTTGGAATGTATCATATCCTATTAGTAATGTAGGAACTGATAACTTCATTACCGAAAGTTATAAAGTGCCTGTAACTTATTACTTGCGTGATGAGTCTGGGAATACTTCTACTTTGATAGATACATTTATTATTAGTGAGTCTACTCCTGCTATTACAGTAGCGCCATTAGGCGGAGCTGTTCAAATTAATGATGGAGGAGCTTGTGCTGATAGTTATATGGATGTATTGGTTAGTAACAATACCATTTATGGTGGAGATAATGTATTTATCGCAGCGGAAAGTAACCCGAATGTTACAGTAGTAGGAATTACGGATTCTCCTGATGATTCGCCAGCTAATCCAATAACTAGTGCAAATACAAACATGTATGGCACAAATAATTACTATGCAGAATTAGGTGGTATGGCCGGTGGTGATAGAAGAATCGTAAGAATCTTCTTTAATACTACTAGCTGTAACGATAGTTTAATTCTTTACACAAACTTTGGTTGTAATTATCCTACTAATCAGGAACCTGATGTAATGAGTCCAACATTGGATAGTGCTTTTATAGCATTTAATAGTGTAGATCCAGGTATCATGAGTGGGCCTATTGATGGCAACAAGGATATTATTGACCTTTGTACTATTCAAACATTAGAAATTGAAGTGCGCAATGTTAAGAATGCTAATTTGACTAACATCTTAGCAGGTATAAAATTACCAGCGAATGCTGTTTATGTTGCCAATAGTGCTGAGATCGCTTACCCTAGCGATGATTATGTAGCTGCAACAGGTGTTACTTTAACAGGAACTGATTCGGTTACAATTGATATTAGTGCAGATTTAAATTTAGCAACTGCTTGTGGTTTACCTGGAGCTGATGAAACAGGATTTTCTGATGCAACCTTACTTAGTAATACAAATCCTCCGAATGTAGTTAAAGTGAGATTTGATATTGATTTCAACGCATGTCCTACTACTACTTCAGATCCTGTTATCTATGATATCAGTGCTGCAAACTACTGTGGTACAGAAGTAACATCAAGTGGTGTATTTAATTTAATCTACATTGGCTCTACAACACCAAATACTTACTCTTGTAACCCAGCCAATAATGACGCATTACAAATATGTGCTGATAGCGGTGTTGCAAATGCAATTACTGATAGTATGTGGGTTAAAAATGAAACAGGTCCTGCTACAACAGGAATAGGAAGTACCTTAGAAATTGTTGTTGCAAGCGATACGTCTCTTTTTGACATAGCAAATTATAGTGTAGCGGCTCCATGGACAGCTCCTGTAATAACAACAAACGCTGAGGGTAGAACTGTACTTACATTTACGGTACCAAGTGGTATTGCTGCTGGTGATAGTACACTACTAATTTTATCTTATGATTTAACGCCTAAGGTATATACTGTATGTTCTCAAGGTACTACGGACTGTGCTTCACTTTCTCACTCAGCAACTTTTTATAGCCAAGTGCTTGTAGAATGTGCTGCTAAAGGTTTGACCTGTACCGCATTGGCAGAGGAAGTTCGAGGTGATTCATATTTACCAAAATCTCTTGAATGTTGTGTTCAAGGTTTAGGTAACTACGTATGGTTAGATGCTAATGAAGATGGGATTCAAGATCCAAGTGAATCAGGTGTTGCAGGAGTTACTGTTACCTTGTATGCTGCTGATGGTATAACCGTTATAGCAACAACTACTACAGATAGTACAGGTTACTATACGTTTGAAGATTTACCGGTTGGCGATTATATTGTAGGATTTAGCAACTTCCCAGCTGGTTCAACACCAACGCAAAGCAACGGAGGTATAAACGATTCTACGAATAGTGATATGAACCCAAGTACAGGATTTACTTCTTTAATCTCAATTGGATCAGGAGAGTATAATCCAAATGTTGATGCAGGAATTTACTTTGGTGCGCCCTTACCTGTTGATGGATTAATTGCTACAAAAGCAACAGTTCAATCTCGTAATAATTGTAAAGTACAATGGTATACAATTGCTGAATTAAATACAGATCGTTTCATTATTGAGCGCAGTAAAGATGCTACTATTTTCCAAGAAGTTGGAACAGTAAAAGCAGGCGGAGCTACCTCTTCAAAAATGGAATATGTATTTAACGACAATATAGCTGATGTACAAGATGCAAATATTCTTTACTACAGAATCAAATTGAAAGATGTAGATGGCCAAGAGACATATTCAAATGTGATATCTACTGATATGATATTATTTGATGAAGTTGCTGTTTATCCTAGTCCTTTTGAAAATACATTTACGGTTTCATTGAATGTAAAACGTGCTACCGTTATGGGTGTGCAGCTTACTGATGTTACTGGAAGAACCGTATTGACAAACTCGTACAGAGTGGATCAAGGAAATAGTGAGTTTGTAATTACAGATCTTGAAAGTTTAGCTTCAGGTACGTACTACTTAAAAGTAACGAATCAAGCAAGTAAACTTGATTACGTAATCAAAGTACAGAAGAAGTAATTCTTTACAAATATTTTGTTTGGGCGTCACGCAATTGTGTGGCGCCTTTTTTTATTTTGGATTAATTAGTTCTAGCTGATACTTATAAAGCTCTAGCCATCCTTTCCATAAAGGTTCACTACCCAATGAGAAGTTATGCCAAATAGAAATAAATGAACCCTTTACATTTTTCACCTCGCCGATGTAATGTGCAATCTCTTTTTTCGTTTCTTCTATATTTTGCTTTTGCTCAAAAAATGAATTGCACTCCATAAAACAAAAAGGAAAAACTTTTAAATCGGTCACTTTATTATTTTCTAAATCAAACCAAAAGAAAGGGTTGGCAGTGCTAGCTCTGAAACCATTGATACTACCATATCCCATGGAGTATTCTTCTTTAATTCCTTGCTCAATAAGGTTTTGAAATGTTTCTGGCAGTGTAAAGCGAATGTAGTGTTGTCTGCTTTTATTGATTTCTTTTGAGCTAATTTTTTGCAATCGATTTATTTCTAATGGCAGCTCGTCCACTTTGTCGTTTGAACGAAAAGATGGGTGAATTCCAATCGGATATTTAGTAGAAATATCTTGAATCAATAGTTGAAATTGTTTGTTGCCTACCGGTAAGTTTTTATCTAGTTTGCCACCGCTTCCTAATAGAAAAAAGTAAATAGGGGACAAATTGAATTGCTCATGTAATTGGTCTAAAATTTTAAAGCTATCAAATGGATCTTCAGCTTTATTTAGTAGCACGTTTTTTCTGTTTTTTAATGACGCAAAATCTCCTTTGCTAATATCGCGTATGGCGCCACCCGCATTGCGCAATAAACCTTTATGCTTATAGCTATAGGCAATATCAATATCATAAGTAGGTATAAATTTAAATTCCTTTTGCTTGCAAACCAGTTTTGGAGAATGGGCAAGTAGAATATTTTTTAACTCAATTAGCCAAATATCTACCAAAGGGATAGTAAGAAAACCTTCTTTAAAAGCGAATGATTTTTCATGTGGGAAACGATGAAATTCATCTTTGTCTTTAATTACATATTCTTCGTATCTGCTGACCAGGTAAAAGGTCGCACTGAAAATATCAAAGGAAACTTCTTCATTGCTTGTTTTGAAAAATGCTTTACGTTCATGCCAAAGAAAACATTCAATTTCTTGTTTTGTTAGAACCGATTCACTTAGTAATGCATGTGGAACTATACGAACAGTGTTTTCAATTTTTTTATTTGAATAGTTTATACAAGCGCCTTTGTGTTTCTTTACGTTTTCTAAATCTGTTGTAAGTTCATACTCGCAGGCTAGAACTTCATCAAAAATAAATTTAAGAATATATTCAAGCCTAGGGCCTAAGGTTTCTGTATAAATTAATAAACTCAAATTATTTTTTACTTTCTTTATATAATTGCTTGAAGGTTTTCCCAAATTTTAAATCCGTTCGATTTTTGCTCCAAGTGTCACCAAATAATTTATGAACCACTTTGTTTTTTACAGCTGCACTTCCTAGGTCAACCAAGCTTCTTTTGCGCATAGATAATTGCCATAAGCGCCAAGCCCATTTTTCATTTTTATCAGTCGTACTATTACTTTTAGCTAGGCTTCTGTTATAATGAAGCATGCCATGTATATTTATTTTTACCGGGCAAGCATCGGTACAACTCCCGCAAAGGCTCGAAGCGTGGCTCAAATGATTTTGCTCGTCATAATTATCTAAGTGCGGTGAAATTACTGAACCAATTGGTCCACTGTAGGTTGTATTATACGTGTGTCCGCCAATATTTTTATATACGGGACAAACATTCAAACAAGAGCCACATCGGATACAATAAGCGCTTTCTCTAAGTTTTGGGTCACTAATTAATTTCGTACGTCCATTGTCTAATAGAATGACATACATTTCTTCTGGTCCGTCTATTTCATTAATTTGTTTGGGGCCAGTAAAAATTGAATTATAAACTGTTTGCTTTTGCCCAGTGCCATAAGTAGATAATAAGGGCCAGAACAAATTCAAATCATTTATTGAAGGAATCATTTTTTCAATTCCCACCACTGCAATATGTACAGGCGGGAATGCTGTTGTTAGTCGAGCGTTTCCTTCGTTTTCGGTTAGGCATACACCTCCTACATCGGCTACTAAAAAGTTGCCACCTGTGATGCCTATTTGCGCTTTGGTGTATTTTGAGCGCAGTTTTTTCCTTGCAACAAGCGTCAATTCCTCAGGGGATAAATTGGCCTCAGTATTTAATTTCTTATAAAAAAGCCTAGCAATGTCTTCCTTGCTTTTATGCATGGCTGGCGTTACGATATGGTAAGGCGCTTCATTATCTAATTGTTGAATGTACTCACCTAGGTCTGTTTCAATACTTTGTATTGCGTTTTGCTCAAGAAATTTATTTAAATGAATTTCTTCAGTAACCATGCTTTTACTTTTTACAACTGTTTTGCATTGGTGTTTTTTGCAAATGTCTAGTATAGATTGCTGTGCTTCTTCAATTGTTTCTGCCCAAATTACGTTGCCACCTTTTGCGCTAAATTTATTTTCAAACTCAAGGAGTTTCTCGTCTAGTTTTTCAATGGCTTCCCACTTTTTATTCTTACTTATTTTTCGAGCAGCTTCTAAATTGGCAAATTGTTTTTTGCCATCGGCTACGGCACTATTGTATTTTGAAATAGCATGACTAATTTTTCGCTTGTGCTCAAAATCATTTACTTTAAGTTCACTCTTGAAAAGGAATTCTTTTTTAGTAGCGGTAGCCATTTACACAAAAGTACAACATGCAATATTATTTAAGGTATTTGCCTATTAGGGGCAAGGCAGAAAATTCCTTGCGGTCATAGAATACCGCAAAGACAAGGAACAACATTACAAAAGCAATACCTATTCCTATTTTTAGAACAAATTCATGAGGGCTTGCAATGAGAAAATCTTTATAATGATTGATCAAAGCGTCATAAATAAAATAGATTCCATAAGTCACAGCTATATAAGTTCCAATCTTAATTAAATTATACGGGATAGGATAGTATTTTCTTCCAATTAAATAACTAGCCGTAACCATAAAACCATAACAAGCTAAGCTAGCCCATGCGCATGCAATATAGCCATACTTAGGGATGAATATATAATTAAGAATAAGTGTAATTGCCGCACCTACTAAGGTAATTATTGCCCCGATGTGTGTTTTGTTTTCTAGTTTGAACCAAACGCTCAGGTTGTAATAAATACCATAAAGCACTTTTGATAATAGCAGAATAGGTACAATTACAAAGCCAGCTTCACGTTCTGGATGAAGATTAACTTTTATGTAATAACCCCATACATCTTTAAATAAAAGAACAGATAAAATACCCATGCAACACATGATTACAAACAAGGTCATAATTCGAGCATAAGTTTGAGGCGCATTTTTATCGGTGGATTGTTTTATAAAAAAAGGTTCTGCGCCCATTCTAAATGCTTGAATAAAAATAATAATCAGCGCTGCTAGTTTAAAGTTTAAGTTATAGATGCCTGTAAGTTCATTTCTGTAATCCAAGGTGCCATCTAATAATCTTGGCAGCATAATTCTATCAGATACATCATTGATCATACCGCCTATGCCTACTATAACCAAAGGGAGTGTATAGGCAAGCATTTTTTTCCAAAGTGTTTTATGTAGTCTGAATTTATAACCTTTAAATTCAGGTATAAGTAATAAAAGGGTAATGCCACTTGCTATAATATTTGAGCTAAGGATATAAGTAAGCGCATTTTTTTCAAGTTCGTAGTTGGCAAAAAGGCCATTGGCAAAATTGTTTTTTTGTAACCAAGGAATACCAATTATAAATATGAATATAAAAAGAACATTGAGTAGGACATTAATGATTTTAATAAATGCAAACTTTTTAGGTCGTCCTTCTAACCTAAGTTTAGCAAATGGCATAGAGCCAAAGGCATCAAGTAAGATAATTGTTACAGCTAATATTATTAAATGCGGGGATTCAGGAACAGAAAGTAAATCACTAATAGAAGCACGTAAGCTTATTAAAATAATAGCAAGGGGTATTCCAATAACGATAATCGTACTGGTAGCAATATTAAAAACGGTACTATGTTTCTCATCTCGTGCAAAACGGAAAAATGTAGTTTCCATACCAAAGGTGAAAACGATGTTTAAGAAAGCGATGGCAGCATATAAGGAGCCTTGTTGGCCATTAATAGCCGAGGCCAAAATTCCTATAATAGGAGTAGTAAGTAGATTGATAAATC
>CALJNC010000023.1:5000-13757 GCA_937981995.1 uncultured Chitinophagaceae bacterium | reverse complement strand
TTTACATCCATTCTTTCTTAGCATAAAGTCCTACCGCTCCTAGGGTAATTAAAATAAGGAGGATAGATGCAAAAAGAGAAATCTTTTCTCCCATAAAGTAATCAGCCGGTTGAAATTCAAATCGAATTGTATGCTGCCCTGCGGGTATAGGTAGTGCACGTAAAATGTAATTTGCTCGTATATGTTCTACAGGTTTATTATCTATATAAGCTTGCCATCCATTTTTGCCGCTCATATACCATACCTCAGAAAATATAGCTAGCTTTTTAGTGCTAGAATTACTTTTATACTCAAGCTTATTTAAGCCATAGCTACTTTGAACAATCGAAGTGGAGTCTTTAGTTGTTGAAAGTCCTTGCACTTCATTTTTAAATTCTTCATGTACAAATGCTTTTGTTCTTGGATTGAAATTAGATAATGCATTAATCTCTTCATTAGCAGTTTTAACAATACTCACCGTATCTACAAACCAACAATTACCCATAGCAGCAGGATTTTGCTGTGCCGCTGCTTGTCCTTGTTGATTTTTTTGAATAAAGTATTTAGTATTCAACATGTTTAAGATATTCATATCTCCCTGACCAATGTACTTATCAATCATATCCTGATAACGACGAAGTTTGGCCGCATTGTAGCCACCTATTGTATTATGATATCTTGACGCTTGGTTGCTATTGAATACATCAATGCTAGCATCAAATACTCTAAAGTTAGGATCTGTATCTTGAAGGATTGGAATATCTACTGCTCTGGGATTTGTAAACTGCGCAAAGTATTCTTCTTCGTCTACAAATTTTTCAGAGTTTAAATATCGGTTACCTACTAAGCCCATATCTAAGGTTATCAATAAGCCTATGATTATAAAGACGTACATTTTTTTAAGTTTCAACTTTTTATTTATGTAAGCCCAAAGCAATCCAAAAACCAACGCTATAAAAAAGAAGGATCGGAACGAATCTGTTCTAAGTAAAGATCCTCGCGTTTCAATAATCGTATCAATGTTATAGCCACTCTTTGCCATTTGTGCATCGCCTGCTGCACCTAGGTCAAATAAAGAAGGTCCTAATAAGGCAAATAATAAACAAAGGCCGCCGGTTGCGGCTAAGCTAATGTATAATTGTTTATTCGTTTTTTTAAGTAAAGATTCGTTGCTTTCTAATTCTTCTAAGCCGCTTTTGTCATTTCCGTTTTTATTGTTTAATAATTGATTCAAACCTAATATAGCCAAAATTGGAAAGGTGAATTGCAAAACGGCCAAGCTTGAATTAACTGATCTAAACTTATTATAAAGCGGTGCGTAGTAATAAAACAAATCATTAAACCATGACATATTACTACCAAAAGATAGGAAGGTAAATAATATACTTACAGCCAAAACCCACCACTTTAAGTATCCTTTGATACTCAATAGTCCAAAAATAAAAAGGAACATGATAATGGCTCCAAAATAAGTAGGGCCTGCTGTATAAGGCATATTACCCCAATAGAGAGGCGCTCTTTTTACTTGTTCCTCACTAGCACCTCTTGCTAATAAATCCGAAGCAAAAGCTGACTCCAACGAAACGGGTTCAGATGAACTCCCTCCTAAAAAACCAGGAATCATATAGGTGAATACTTCTTCTACACCATGGCTCCATCTAAATACGTAATCTTTATCTAAGCCGGTGCTACTATTAACAGAAGTATCTTCAGCTTTTAAAATTGCAGGGCCACGCATGGTGTGCTTCATATAATTATAAGAGGAAAGGAGTCTTGAAGTATTGGCTCCCACAGCGAGGATACTAAAAGCTACAAGTACTCCAATAGTCTTTAAAAGACTAGAGGCTTTTTTTTGCTTAATTTGATATACCGTATAAGCAATAAAAAGAACACCAAGTGAAATAGCTAGATAATATACCATTTGAAGGTGACTACTAAATATTGCTAGCCCTAAACCCAAACTGTATAAGGCGCCTCCTAGAAGCCACCTTTTTTTAAATGTGTGAATTAATCCGGCCGCTACTAAAGGGAAGTAAATAATGGTCATGAGTTTATTTACGTGACCAACTTCATAAATAATAAAATTGTAGGAGGCTAGCACCGTGGCAATGGCTCCTATAGCGGCTAACCAATGTCTTACGCCAAGAGCCATAAATAATAAGTAAGCACATAACATGCCTCCAAAGAAATAACCAATTGGACCAGGCAAGTACAATTTGCTCAAAAGGTATACTTGTTTTAATTTGTTAGAAGCGAAAGTGTGCCCTGCAAAAAAAGCAGGCATTCCACTAAAGGTAGAATTGTTCCAAAGTGCTAACTCGCCGGTTTTTTCGTAATGTTCTTTGGTTTTATTGTCAAGACCACGATAGCGTATCATATCCGGTTGTGTAACCGTTTTACCTTGAAAAGCATCGGGAAAAAGTACAGCTGATAATATTACGAAACTTAGAATCGCAATGAGGTGTGGCTTGATTTTATCGAACATAATTTGCTAGTCTGATTATTGTTGGCAAATTATGACAAAGTTTACGAAATAGGGTAGAATGAATTATAAAATAATCCAATTTCTAGATTGCTAAAACTTATCGTTCTTAAGAATTTTTCGGTACAGTACAGACTTTAAAAATCCATAACCATAACCCCAAAGTTGTATATAGCTTGTAACAATGGCTAATGCGCCAATAAAAAAACTTTTATACCTAAGACTAGCGTCTATGAATATAAGGAGCATATGCACAAATAACGGAAGCAAGAATAAAGGGGAAACCAAGAGGCTCAAAACAACAAGCCCAATACAGCCAATCAAAAAAACAGCTGGCGCAAAGTGCATTAGTTTAAGTGAACTTGGATGGCGTTCCGCAATGGTGATTCGAGCAAAGCCAAAATTCATCACTTGGTTTTTAAATTGCTTTAAGTTGGTTCTTCGTTTATGATAAACAAATGCTTCTTTGATAAGCGTAGTAGTAAAACCCAATGCAGAAATTTGTAAACTTAGGTCTAAGTCTTCACCACAAGCTTTAGCTTTTGCAAAACAGATAGAAGGAAATCCTCCCGTTTTTTCAAATACTTCTTTGGAGAAACCCATATTAAAACTCCTAGGATTAAATTTTTCAACCTTCTCACTTGAGCCGCGTATGCCACCAGTAGTTAAAAAAGCAGTCATTGAATAACTAATTGCTTTTTGCAACGCATTGAAATCTTCATGTGCCGCATCAGGGCCGCCAAAGCAATCAAAATATGTGTTGTTTAAAAACGTACTTATAATATCAAAGTAATTGGCAGGAATGATGCAGTCAGAATCAAAGAATAAAAAGTAGTTGCCTGTAGCCCTTTCGCAACCGTAATTTCGGCTTATGCCTGGGCCTGTGTTTTCTTTATAATAATATTGAATGTTTAGCTGGTCTTTATATTGTTCAACAACCGTATCTGATTTTTCAGTAGATCCATCCTCAACTATCAATACTTCAAAATCTTTGAAGGTTTGTTTAGCCAAGCTTTCTAATAACTCAGTCAATTCTCCAGGCCTGTTGTATACAGGTGTAATAATTGAAAATTTTATTTGTGATGTCTCGTTGCTCATAGCATGCAGCTAATCAATGAAGAGCTAATATAAAGTAAGAATGTGACCTTAATTATTTTATTAGAGAAATAATTCTAATAGTACGTTGGAGTTTACCAACCGCCACCGCCGCCACCACCAAATCCTCCTCCTGAGAATCCGCCGCCGCCGCTCCAGCCGCCACCCATTGAACCGCCTCCGCTAGATTTGGTAGGAGGGATGCTTGCTGAGCTTATGGTATCGTTCATGTCGCCAAAATCAAAATCGCTATAGCCGCCTACATTATTACCACCATACCACATAAAGGATTGGTGCTGCTGAGCTACTTGCGGATTCACCACTTCAAACTGATGTTGCCATTCATCAGCGCAATCTAACGCGATGGCATAGGGTAGCATTTTTTCAAAGTGCGTAAAAGAAAAGTCTGGAGGGTTTACGATTTTTAATCGTTCTTCTTCAGTTAGTTTAATGTACTGTTTCATACCTCGTACATGATCCATTAGTTTGCTTCCTTCTTTTGTAGGGCGCTGAAACCAATGAGCAAACACAAATGTGATGGCAAATAATATGGCTATCATTAAAATAACGATTCCAAAACTTCCGCCATAACGGTTAAAGCAGAAGATACCGGCTATAACCGCTAGCGCAGGAATGATTAAAGACTTAAAAGTCAAAGCATGATTTCTACAAATATGTACGCCTTTATGTTTGCCGGCTAATTCACCACGAAGGCTTGTATCAGCTGCTTTAATGTTTGCGTTGTATTTTTTTCTTACAATAGTTTGTATGTTGGTATTTCCAAATAGACTATTTAAAAAATTGCGCTCTAATTGCGGGTTGGTTATTTTGTTACCCGGCGTTTTAGTCAATGTATATTTTTGCCTGTTTACAAAAACATATTCCTTTTCCACTTCATCTTCAATTTTCATTTGTTTTGTTACGCCCAAGTTTACCATGGTGCTTACAAATGCTCTTTTGGTGTATTTCCAATAGTTGTCAATGTATGCACAATCAGCAGGTGTCATTCCTTCTGGAGCACTAAACTGTGGTATAATAATTCCTTGTGCAGGATCTTTACCTTCGCGCCTCCACATAAAAAAATTAACTAGCAACGTAAGCAAAACGCCAACGCCCCCAACGCCCCATAATGAGTACGTTTTGAGTTTGAACATAAGCTTATCAAACTCATTGGGATAAGTTAGGAAACCTTTGTCCCAAGCCGTCGCAATCGTCATCTCTTCACCGGGTGATAAAGGATTTTTGCCTACAAATTCAACGATATTCTGTTTGTTTGTAATAACCGCATCGTTTTTTTTGCTTCCATAGGCTCCTGTATATACTGCATTTTGAACGGTTTTGGCCATTCCAGGAAAGTGTACCGTAGCTGATATTTTATCAATTTTTACATTCCAATCAGGACCATTAATATTCCATGCGAGCTCGTCAAAATTTTCGTAAAGATTCAGTACATGATCTACTTTATACTTAATGGTGTAATCATAAATCCCTTCCTTTAGGTATTTATTTTTGCTGCCAAGATAAATAGTTTGGCCATTGTTTTGTCTTTTGATATGGTATGGCTCTTGTTGTCCATTTTTTGTAATTTCTAATACATCAAAACCAATACGATATACACCACCTTCTATTTCATAGCTAGTAGGTATGGATCTATAAATTCCTCGTCTAAAAACTAAGCCTTCCACTTTTACCTTAATGCTTTCCGTTATATCAACCGTGCGGTCTTTATTTATTTTTATATCGGAGTGGTACGTCAATATTTTTTCTTCGGCAGTTGCCGAAAAAAGAATTGCAAAAAAACTAAGAAGTAAAAGAGCTTTTTTCAAGTTTAATTAAAACTTTACTTGTGGAGCTGCTCGCTGTGTATTATCATCTATTTCGTAGTACTCTTCCTCCTTAAAGTTGAACATGCCAGCTAAAAGGTTAGATGGAAAAACCATTAATTTGTCATTAAAAGAACGAGTAGCGCCATTATAATATCTTCTTGAATTAGCTAATTCGCCCTCCATACTGCTTAAGTCGTTCATGAGTTGTTGGTACTGCGTGTCAGCCTTAAGGTCTGGGTAGTTTTCTGATACAGCACGTAGGTTTACTAATGCCTGAGATACTTTTGCATCAGCCGCTGCGGCGTCGGCTACGTTTCTTGGTCCACCTTCTGCTCGGTATTGCATTACTTTTTCAAGTGTTTCAGCTTCATGCTTTGCGTATCCTTTTACAGTTTCTACTAAATTAGGTATTAGGTCAAATCGTTTCTTTAAAAAAACATCAATTCCACTAAAAGCTTCGCGTACCATATTGCGCGCTTTTATTAATCCGTTATATGTTCCCATTGCCCAAAGTGCCACAAGTACAATGAGTCCTAATATTATATATCCTATCATTTGTTGATTATTTTAAAAATCTAATATAGCGATACTTGTGGATATAAAAAAAGGCGATTCAATTAGAATCGCCTTTTGTTTTATTTTTTTAAATAAATTTATAGACCCTGCGTAGTATATGCGTTTACATATACATGCGCTGTGCTTATTTTTCTCCAAACGATTACACCGTAGGATAAATTTTCCTTATTGTATCCGCTAGGGATTGTTACGGTAAATGTTTTTGTATGTTTTTCTCCTGCGGTAGCTCCGCCAGTTACAATTTGTTCACCCCAAGGCTTACCTTCAGACATTGAACCTCTCATAACAAAGTGATGCGGTGCATTATTAGGATCAGAGTATCCAGCTTGGTAGCCTACTACTTTGTCTTCAATTAGGTAAGCTCCCAAAACATAATCACCAGGCATATCGTCAAAAAATTCAACTTCACTAGTTACTGTTAATTGCTCACCTTCTATTGTAGCTTCTAATACTGCGGCTACATCTGGTACATCTGTAAGAGAGTTTGTTGCGTCTGTTTCTGCGTCAGCTGCGCTTGTTCCATTATCAGCAACATTGGCATAAAAACTTGGCTTGCTTCCGCTACTCCAAAATCTATCTTGAAAAGCTTGTATTACAGCCGAGCCACCTGCAGCAGCATCTAGCTCTTGACCACGAAAATTACCATTGGAAACAAACGTTCCATAAGTAGTCATACAAAAACCTTTACCCCAAAACTTAGAGGATAAATCTTCCCAAGCAGTCCAACCCCATCCGCCACAAGGAGGACAAGTTTCACCTGAAATTTTCATTAAGAATGGAACTTTATTTCTTTGTACTTCTTTATCAATAGGATCAGAATTGTCTTCTACATAACCATCAGGTTGCTCACATTGGAACAAGGTTACATTAGGGTTGCCCAGGCCATCGCCGTCAGCATCTTCATACCAGTTTTTTTCTGTGCAAGGATCAACTCCTGGCCCTGGATCTGGAGTATCTTTTTTACAACTTGTGTAAGCTAAACTTACAATGCATATTGCAGTAAGAGCAATTAATCTATTTTTTTTCATTTGACTATTTTTTTGTGGTATGAATATAGTCGTTTTTTATGAATTTAGCCCCTACACATATGTCATATTTTAGTCATGCTGAGTTTAGTAGTTACTAAAGCGACTAAAATGAATCAACAAAGTCAGTCAACAGTCTAAAAACATTCCTGTAATTTGCCATAGGTATACTTGCCGGTGTGTCATATATATCATGATAAAACCCTGGACCGCCCATAGAGTATATAAAGAAAGATGGGATCCCTTTTTTATAAAAATGATAGTGGTCACTATTTTGGGTTGGTCCTCTTGATTTAACCTTGGGTAAATAACCTTTGCGCTTATTAATGCGTTTCATTGTTGCAAATTGTTTAGGGAATTCTGTTGCGTTTACAACTGTAATTCCATCTTCAGCACTGCCCATAATATCAAGATTTATGAGCATTTTTATTTTACTTATGTCGAAGGTGGGCAAACTTGTAAAATAGTCCGAGCCTAGCAATCCAGCTTCCTCACCTGCAAAAAGTATAAATACCATACTATACTCATTACTGCGTTTGGCATAATGTTTTGCAAGGTTTAAAACCATGGCCGAGCCACTTGCGTTGTCACTTGCGCCAGGAAAGACGGCTTGCCCTAACTTGCCCAAATGATCGTAATGAGCTGTAAATACTATATACTTATTTCGGTTTTTTTTCTTTTTAGCTGGGATATAAGCTATTACATTTTTAGAGGTAAAAAGATCTATCTCTTTATTTTGTGCATTTATATATAATGAATCTCCATTGGCTATTATGCTATCATGAAAAATTAAATTGCAACTATTCGTTGCTTTAGGCCTTAGGCTATGGATTAATTTTTTATTTAGGCTTTGTACTTTTATGTCATTCGGTATTTCATCAAAGCCAGGGACCTTATTCTGCAACACAACTATTTCGTTTTTAAATAAACCGATGGACTCCTTTTTTTTGTACAGACGTTTTTCTAAGGAGTCATTCATATTATAATGTGACAATTTGTAGGTCCCCTTACATGGCCCAGAATCTGGAGCTAAAAGAAAATCTTTACCTACGATAAGCGCTTTATTATCTAAGGTGCATTTTATAGGATACGGGAATGTATTAATAGGATGGTTGAAGCTTTGAAAATATGAGCCTTTAAACTTCTTGAGTTTTAATTTTCGAAACTCGCTTCCAAGGTAGTTAGCCGCTTTGTTCACCCCATTGTTTACATAACCTCTACCTGCCATTTCCTCGGCACATAGTTTGTTTATAATTCTTTTAGCATACCGAGTATCTTGAGCTGTTGCTAGTTTTCCTAGCAGTAAAATACTGGCAATAAGTATTAGTCCTTTCTTCAAAATTTTGTTTTTAGCTTTTTAATTAATCGACCTTCATACCTAAGTTAAACATTGTAAAGCTTAGTACATCTGTATACTCAGCAATAGTTTTGGAGATTGGTTTTCCGCTACCATGTCCCGCTTGCATATCTACTCGTATTAATGCAGGGTTTTTATTACTGTTTTTGTCTTGCAAGGTGGCGGCAAATTTAAAGGAGTGTGCTGGTACTACTCGGTCATCATGATCGGCTGTAGTTATCAGTGTGGCAGGGTAATCGGTTCCTTCAGTTATATTATGGAGTGGGGAGTATTTTATAAGATATTTATAATCGTTTTCATTGGCACTACTACCGTATTCTACCACCCAGCCCCAGCCTACTGTAAACTTATGATAGCGTAGCATATCTAATACACCCACGCCAGGTAAGGCTACTTTAAATAAATCTGGTCGTTGGG